>JAKSIR010000048.1 GCA_024398695.1 Bacteroidaceae bacterium
GCACTCGGCCAGGGCAGTCAGGCCATACTGTTCCTGAACCGTCGCGGATACGGCAGTGTCGTCGAGTGTCCTGACTGCGGCTGGACTCAGAAATGCAGCTGCTGTGATGTCAGCCTGACTTTCAATAAGGATACCGGCACGGGCCGATGCCATTACTGCGGCCGCAGTTACGCAGTCCCGCTGTGTTGTCCGGAATGCGGTACTGGCCGGTTGCGCAGCCGTGGATACGGAACCCAGCGCATTGAAGAGGAGGTGCGGCAGCTGTTTCCCGGAGCCAGAGTGTCCCGTCTCGATCTGGATTCGGCCAGGAACGGCTGCGAGACCATATTGAATGACTTCCAGGAAGGACGCTCGGACATTCTCATCGGCACCCAGATGGTTTCCAAGGGACTTGACTTTGAGAATGTCAGCGTGGTCGGCATAATGCAGGCCGATTCCCTGATGTCGTATCCTGATTTCCGCTCCGCCGAAAGGGCATATCAGCTTATGTCGCAGGTGGCCGGCCGTGCCGGACGTCACAGGGGGCAGGGCACAGTCATATTGCAGACGCGGCAGGTGGAGACTCCGCTGCTGTCACAGGTTCAGCGGGGCGATTTCCATTCGTTCTATGCCGATCAGATGCAGGAACGCTGCATGTTCATGTATCCGCCGTATTCAAGGCTTACCGCAGTGTCACTCAAGGGGATGAACGAGCAGGAGGTGACGGCTGCCGCCGCCGCGCTGTGTTCCGGACTGTCCGGAAGATTCGGGCAGGAGCGTATTCTTGGACCTGATGCACCGGCCGTTGCCAGGGTCCAGTACCGTTTCATAAGACGCATATTGGTAAAAGCCGGTCTGGATATGACGAGTGCCCGCAGCAGACAGCTGATACTTGAGGCGGTAGAAGAATGCCGTCCGCTGATGCATGACATCAGCGTTTCTTTTGACGTTGACCCCTTTTAGGCTTTTCATCCGGATCAGGATACGAAATGCGCGTATGGTACATGATGCGCAGCTTTTCCTTGAAGACTGCCTTGATCTGGCCTATCTCTTTCCAGCTTATGGGGCAGTCGCGGAAGTATCCGTCCTGAATCTGGCTGTCAATTATCCTGTCGACCATTTCTCCGATGCTGGCTTCGGTGTATTCCGCGAGACTGCGTGATGCCGCCTCGGCTGCATCGGCCATCATCAGTATTGCCGTTTCCTTGGTGTCGGGATTCGGACCGGGATAGCTGAACGTCCCTGCGTCCGGCTCCATGTCCGGGTGTTCCTGCTTGAACTTCAGATAGAAGTATTTTGCCATGCCGGTGCCGTGATGGGTGGCAATGAAATGGCTGATCACTGAAGGTATGCCGTTCTTTTCGGCAAGTACCAGACCTGCATCGACATGGTCAGTAATGATTCGTGCGCTTTGCTGCGGGCTGAGACGGTCATGCGGATTGACGCCGTTCTGATTCTCTGTAAAGAACGGTGCGCTTTCAATCTTTCCTATGTCATGATACAGCGCCGCCGTACGTACCAGCTGTGATTCGGCTCCTATGGCCGATGCCGCTTCGGCAGCCAGGGTGGACACCTGCATGGAGTGCTGGAAAGTGCCTGGCGCCTTTTCGGCCAGTTCCCTCAGCAGGGGGTTGTTTATGTTTGAAAGCTCGACAAGAGTGACGTTCGATGTGAATCCGAAAGTCTTTTCAATGATGAAAAGCAACGGATAGACCAGCATTACAAGAATGCTGTTGATGGCAGCGATAAGGAAGAACTTGAGGTCAATTCCTGCCAGATCGTCAATGTTGAGCATCCTCAGAGCCAGCCAAACCACACTGTACGTCAGGAATATGTAAAGGCAGGTACGCAGAATCTGCGAGCGTTGTGACAGCTCATGAAGGCTGAATACGCTTATTATGCCGGCACTCGTCTGCATCAGTATGTATTCGAAAGGAATGGGGACACAGGTCGATGTGATGACTATGAACACCAGGAATCCGCAGAATGACGTACGGGTGTCAAGGAATATGCGCATGACGATTGCCAGTATGGTGCACGGCACCAGCATGACGTTCCATGGCAGATATTTGATGTACAGGCCCAGCCCGACGACGAACAGGGTAATGAATCCGAACAGGAAGTACATGTATCTGCGCTGGCCGATGTATCTCTGACGGAACAGGATGAGGTAGAGCATGAGCGCCAGGAAACTCAAGACCACCAGAATGGCCTGGCCTATCCATGTGAGTGCCTGGAACCTGTGTGACGTGACCCTGTCATTGGCTATGTCAAGATACGACTTGATGGCCATGGCCTTTTCGGAATCGACGACTTCTCCCTGATCTATGATTTTCTGCCCCGTGAGTACCATCCCAGAGTAACGCGATACCTGTCCTGTCAGGTCTTCCAGGGCCTTTTCGCTGTGCTGCCTGTCATATGTGAGATTCGGTCTTACAAATTCTTCCAGGTGAAGCGAAAGCAACAGGGAACGTTCCGGGGAACGCATCGGGGCCTGGGTTATGAAACGGTAAGCCTGTGTCACGCTGAAAAGGCTGTCAGTTACCATGGGCTTCGCAACATTGCCGCGTGTGATGCGCAGATATTCTCTGCCATCGATAATGTCTTCATTCTGCACGGGCAATATGCCGCGGTCATAAATCTGGATCATGCGTCTGCGTACCGAGCTGATGGCCTTGTCCGATACATACGGTTTCAGACTGTCGCGGCAAAGCCTGTCAAAGTCTCTGACCGCATCGGTCCCTATTTCGTCCTGGATGGCGAAATAGGGGGCGAATCCGGCCGAGACGCTGTCAATTTCAGCCTGGTAGAGTTCCGGGTCCTTTTCAACCGAATAATTGAAGGGGGCGATTATGGCCGAGTATGTCCACGGCTTGCCGACGGTGAAACTGAATCTCTGAACCCTTTGTCTGGGAAGCGTGTAGAGCGAAAGCATTGCTGCTATGACAGTAAGCGCATAAAGCAGATGCCGGTTATCTTTTATGAGTCTTTTGTTCCGGTTCATAGGCGGTCGTGTTCTTGACTGTGTAAAAATACAATAAATGGTCGTCGCCGTCAATTAAAAATGTGTACTTTTGCACTCCGTATTTAAAAAACGAGGGAAAACTATGTCTGAAAACGTCAGTGCACGCAGGGTCAGGGTCAGGTTCGCACCAAGCCCGACAGGTCCTCTTCACATCGGTGGCGTGCGAACAGCTCTCTATAACTACCTTTTTGCCCGTCAGCATGGCGGAGACCTGGTGTTCCGCATTGAGGACACCGATTCCGGCCGTTTTGTTCCGGGTGCCGAAGACTATATCCTGGAAGCTTTCAGGTGGCTTGGAATAAAGTTCGACGAGGGCGTTTCCTTTGGCGGGAACTACGGTCCGTACCGCCAGTCAGAGCGAAAGGAAATATACAGAAAGTACGTTCAGCAGCTGCTTGATGCAGGACGCGCTTACATTGCGTTCGACACTCCGCAGGAGCTGGAGGCAAAGCGCAGTGAGATTCCCAACTTCCAGTATGACGCATCGACACGCATGCAGATGCGCAACTCGCTGTCCATGCCTGCGGAGCAGGTAAGGGAACTTATTGAACAGGGCAGCCAGTATGTGGTGCGTATTCTCATAGAACCCGGTCAGGATGTCGAGGTCGATGACCTGATCCGTGGCAAGGTCGTAATCAATTCATCCATTCTGGACGACAAGGTTCTGTACAAGTCGGCTGACCAGCTGCCCACATACCATCTGGCAAACATCGTCGATGACCATCTCATGGAGATTACCCATGTGATACGCGGTGAGGAGTGGCTGCCGTCTGCTCCATTGCATGTGCTTCTGTACCGTGCCTTCGGCTGGGAGGACACCATGCCGCGTTTTGCGCATCTTCCGCTGCTGCTCAAGCCCGAGGGTAACGGCAAGCTGTCAAAGCGTGACGGTGACCGTCTGGGATTCCCGGTATTCCCGCTTGAGTGGCATGACCCCAAGAGCGGCGAAGTGTCATCGGGCTACCGCGAAAAGGACTACCTGCCGCAGGCAGTCATAAATTTCCTGGCTCTGCTGGGCTGGAATCCCGGCGATGACCGCGAGATGATGGGTCTTGACGAGATGGTAAGCCTGTTCAACCTTGAGAAATGCTCGAAGGCCGGTGCCCGTTTCAACTACCAGAAGCTTGTGTGGTTCAACCACGAATACATAATGCAGATGACCGATGCCCAGGTTGCCGCGCTGTTTGCGCCGGAACTCGAGAAGCACGGCGTATCGGCTCCGATGGACAGAATTGAGACTGCCGTAGGTCTGGTCAAGAACCGTGTGAACTTCATTCACGAACTGTGGGACAACTGCAGTTTCCTGTTCCAGGCTCCAACGCAGTATGACGAGAAGTCACTCAAGAAGTGGTGGAAGGAGACAGCAGCTCAGACTACCGCCGAGCTTTGTGACTTCATCGAGTCACAGCCTGTGTTCGCAGGCTCTGAGCTGGAACCCAGGGTAATGGAGTGGATAGCTTCGAAGGGCTATGCGACAGGCAAGGTCATGAACGCTTTCCGCGTTACTCTGGTCGGTGCCGCCATGGGTCCCCATATTTTCGCCATAACCGATTTCCTGGGTAAGGAAGAGACTCTGCGCCGCGCACGCAAGGCACTTGAAGTCCTGCCCGAAGAATAATTCAGAATGTTCATTTATTCCATAGGCATCGGTCTTCTGAATCTTGTCACCCGTATCGCCTCGCTGTTCAACAGGAAAGCCAGACTTGCGGTTGCCGGGCATGACAGGATTTTCAGGACTTTGAAGAAACAGGTCGAGCCCGGTTGCAGTTATCTGTGGTTCCACGCCTCATCGCTCGGTGAGTTCGAGCAGGGCCGTACCATCATGGAGACTGTGCGCAGCCGTTATCCTGACAAGAAGATTCTTCTGACTTTCTATTCGCCGTCCGGATACGAAGTCAGAAAGAACTACAAGGGAGCCGACATTGTATGCTATATGCCGTTTGACCACATAATCTGTGCAAAGCGTTTCCTGAATCTTGTACCGGTCGAAAAGGCATTCTTCATAAAATACGAGTTCTGGCTCAACTTCCTGATGGAACTGAAAAGGCGCGGCATTCCCGTTTACAGCGTTTCTTCGGTCTTCCGGCCGGGACAGTACATGTTCAAGTGGTATGCACGCTATGCACGCAAGGCCATCAGGACCATTTCGCATTTCTATATACAGGACGAACAGTCTGGAAAACTGCTCGAGAGCATAGGCATTACGCAATATACCGTGGTTGGCGACACACGTGCCGACCGCGTCATACAGATTGCAGGCGAACCGGCTGATCTGCCTCTTGTCGAAAGCTTTGCAAAAGACAGCAAGGTCTTCATTGCCGGAAGTTCATGGCCGGCCGACGAGGAACTGTTCATTCCGCTTGTGCTTCAGCGCAGGGAGTGGAAAATGATAATCGCCCCTCATGAAATCAACGAAAGACATCTTCTTGAAATAGAACGGCTTCTTGAAGGCGTACGTTTTGTACGGTATTCACAACTTGCCCCGCAGTCAGACATGACTGCATACGACTGTCTCATAATTGACTGTTTCGGCCTGCTGTCGTCAATCTACCGTTACGGCAAGATTGCCTATGTCGGCGGAGGCTTCGGCGCAGGCATACATAACACGCTTGAGGCTGCGGTTTACGGCATTCCGGTCATTTTCGGTCCCAACAACAAACGTTTTCGCGAAGCCCGGCAGCTCATTGCCTGCAAGGGCGGTTTTGAGGTGACCGATGCCCATTCCCTGAAGATGACATTCGACAAGTTCATCAGTGCTCCGGCATACAGAAGCAAATGCGGCAAGGCTGCAGGCGAATATGTCCTTGCCAGCAAGGGCACGTCACAACTTATTGTGGACTCGCTTTCACTCTGATTCTACATTCAATTCAAATATTATGGCTCTTATTAAATCTGTCAGAGGGTTTACTCCGAAAATCGCAGGAGACTGTTTCCTGGCCGACAACTGCACCGTTATTGGCGATGTTGAGATTGGCGAAGGCTGCAGCATCTGGTTCGGCACCGTCCTGCGCGGAGACGTGAATTCAATCCGCATAGGCAAGGGTACCAACATTCAGGACGGTACCGTCATACACACGCTGTACCAGCGTTCCGTTACGGTAATTGGCGACAATGTGAGCATAGGCCATAATGTCACCATTCATGGCGCTGAAATTCAGGACAATGCTCTTGTGGGCATGGGCAGCGTCGTGCTTGACCATGCAGTAGTGGGCAAGGGTGCTATCGTTGCTGCAGGCAGCGTGGTGACCGGCAAGACCGTTGTAGGTGACGGCGAGCTGTGGGCAGGCGTACCTGCAAAGTTCATCAAGAAGGTGGACCCCGCACAGAGTGCCGAAATGAACCAGCGCATTGCCCGCGACTATCACATGTACGCAAGCTGGTACACGGAATAATAAGCAGGCAGTTTTGTTCTCCTATTGTTCTTTTTAGTAACTTCGCATTTGATATTGCATTAAACCTTTCAAAAAAATAATTATGAAATTCTTAACTGACGAAAAGCTTCTTATTGTTGGAGCCGGCGGTATGATCGGTTCAAACATGGTTCAGACTGCAATGCTGCTGGGTCTTACTCCCAACATCTGCCTGTATGACATTTTCGAGCCGGGCGTTCACGGAGTTGCCGAGGAAATGTACCATTGCGCTTTCCCGGGTGCAAACATTACTTGGACCGTTGATCCTGAAGTTGCTTTCAAGGGTGCAAAGTATATCATTTCTTCAGGCGGTGCTCCCCGTAAGGAAGGCATGACCCGCGAAGACCTTCTCAAGGGCAACTGCCAGATTGCTGCCGACTTCGGTGACAAGATCAAGAAGTACTGCCCGGACGTAAAGCACGTTGTAGTCATCTTCAACCCGGCCGATGTTACAGCTCTTACAGCCCTGATCCACTCGGGTCTTAAGGCCAACCAGCTGACTTCACTTGCAGCTCTGGATTCTACCCGTCTGCAGGAGGCTCTTGCACAGGAGTTCGGCGTTCAGCAGGACAAGGTTACCGGTGCACACACATACGGTGGCCACGGAGAGCAGATGGCTGTCTTTGCAAGCCAGGTCAAGATAGACGGCAAGCCTCTGTCAGACATGAAGCTCTCAGCCGAGCGTTTTGCTGAAATCAAGCAGAACACCATCCAGGGCGGTTCGAACATCATCAAGCTGCGCGGACGTTCATCTTTCCAGAGCCCCGCTTACCAGGCTGTCAAGATGATTGAAGGCGCTATGGGCGGTGAAAAGTTCACTCTGCCTGCAGGCTGCTACGTCAACTGCGACAAGTGCGGTTACAAGAACGTCATGATGGCCATGCCTACCACCATTGACAAGAACGGCGTAAGCTTTACCGCTCCCAAGGGTACCGATGCTGAAATGGCAGATCTCCAGAAGTCATACGAGCACCTGCAGAAGATGCGCGATGAGCTGGTTGACCTTGGCATCATTCCTGCAATCAAGGACTGGGGCACAATGAACCCGAATCTCTGATCTGCTGTTGCAGATTCATGACGATAAAAGGCGCTGCATTGCGGCGCCTTTTATTTTTTGTTTCTTTCAATTCACTCTCTGGCAGTGAGTTTGCGGCTGAGCGGACCTACCGGCAGAATGGCTATGTAGCTGACGGCAAGAACGGTGAGCAGCACAATGACAAGATCGCTCATCTTCAGTACGACAGGGTAGGCGTCAACTATGAAATTGCCGGCATCTCCCAGTTTCAGTATGCCGAAATGCTGCTGCAGCAGAATGGCAATGACCCCGAGGACAAGACCTGTAAGTGCGCCGATGAACGATGACATTACACCGTTCAGGGTGAAGATGCGTTCAACGTCATGTCTGGTTGCTCCCATGCTTTCAAGCAGGCTGGCATCGGTTCTTTTGTCTATTATGAGAAGTATGAGCGAGCCTATTATGTTGAAGCACGCAATGAGCAGTATGAATGACAGGAACAGGTACGAGACGAACTTTTCAAGTTTGACGACCTTGAATACGTCCGGCTGCTGCTGTACACGGTCAAGGACTTTGAAGTCGGGCCCGGCAATCTGGCCGATGCGCCTGCGGGCCATGCGCTCGCTGACTCCGTCCTTCAGCTTGAGCTCAAGGGCCGATGCCTGCCCTTTGCGGCCGGTCAGCTGCTGCGCGAGGTCAAGCGATACGAGCACGTAGTTTTCGTCATATTTCTCCTGATTCACCTTGAATATGACACCCGGCGAAAAGACGTTGGCGTGATTGAAGGACTGGCCCGGATTCAGCGGGTTGACTGACTTGCCGTCAAGACGCGGAATGTAGAGCGACATTCCTCTAGCAGGGTTGATGCCGCAGTCCAGCTTGCCCATGAGCCCCACGCCCATGATGCAGTAGTCTGTGACTTCGTCCTTCAGCATGAAGATTCCGTTCCCCCTCAGCAGATGCTCGATGCCGGTAAGTTCGTGGAACCGGTCATCGACTCCTTTTATCATGCATACCTGCTGCTGGGTGCCGTATTGTATGAGCGCCTGCTCTTCCAGACTGAAGCATGCGGTTTCAACCTGTCCGCTTTTCATTATGCTGTCAAGGCGCGCGTCGCCGGTGTCGAGAAACCGGCCATGTGCCGGCACGACTGCGAGCTGCGGATCGAATTCGCTCAGCAGATTCTGTACAAGGCTGTGGAAGCCGTTGAACACGGACAGTGTACAGATGAGAGCAAATGAAGCCAGAGCTATTCCAGCCATTGAAATGGTTGAAATGACGTTTATGACGTTATGGCTTTTCTTTGCCATCAGGTAACGCCGCGCTATGAAGAACGGCCATTTCATTTCTTGAGCAACTCGTCGATATGGGCCATGTAGTCTATGGTGGTGTCAAGGAAGAAACGCAGTTCGGGAATGATGCGCAACTGGTGGCGCACCCTCTGGCCAAGGTCATAGCGTATGTCCTTGACGTTGGCATTGATGTTCTTCACCGTTTCTTCGCCCTTTTCTGAAGGGAAGACGCTCAGATAGACATTGGCAATGCCAAGGTCACTGCTTACCCTTACGCCGCTGACGGTAATCATGAGACCGTGCGTCAGTTTGGTCTGTGCCAGCAACAGTCCGCTCAGTTCCTTCTGGATGAGCCTGTTGATTTTCTGCTGTCTTGTCGAATCCATATTGTGTTCTATCTGTTCTTTCTTATCAATGTCATTCCGTCCCTGAACGGTATCATGGCAACGGTGACACGGCTGTCGCCGGCAACCATGTCATTGAAACGCCGTATGGCAACTGTCTGGCTGTCGCGGTCATAGGCGGCATCGGCCACGTGACCGTCCCAAAGGGTGTTGTCGGCCAGAATGTATCCGCCAGGCACCAGATGGTCCATGCACATTTCATAATATTCGGGGTATTGGCGCTTTTCGCCATCCATGAAAATCATGTCAAACATCAGTCCCAGCTGCGGCACTATTCTGGTGGCGTCGCCTATGTGCAGGGAAATGCGGTCGTGAAGCCCCGATTTGGCAAGCCAGCCTTCGATGAAGTCGTGCAGCTCGTCATCCACTTCGACGGTATGCAGCATGGCTCCTTCTTCCAGTCCCTGTGCTATGCAGATGGCTGAATAGCCGGTGAATGTCCCTATTTCAAGGACGGTACGCGGGCGTATCATTCCGGTGAGCATCTTAAGCAGGCGGCCTTGTATGTGGCCCGATGCCATGCGCGGATTCAGCAGTCTCAGGTTCGTGTCGCGGTAAAGCGCATAGAGCAGGTCTCCCTCGGGCTCAATATGGTCCTTGATATACTCTTCAAGCACATCTTCACCAGTATATCCTATTCCTTTCGAGCCGCTTGCCTCCAATTTGCAGGGATTTTGTATCTTAGCAACTGCAAATATAACTCCTTTTTTCGGCAATTTTCAGGCAAAGTCGGGGCAAATGGACAGGAAAGGGCATGATGCTACACTGCTGGACAAGTTCATCCGGTATCTGATGCTGGAGAAATCCCTGTCGGGGAACACGCTTGAGGCATACAGGACCGATGTCACCAAACTGCTGGACTATCTGTCCTGCATCGGCCGCGACCTGTATGGCGCTGACCTGGACTGTCTCCAGAATTTTGTAGCCACCCTGGCCGATGTGGGTATATCGGCCCGTTCCCAGGCCCGTATCATTTCTGGCATACGGTCGTTCTTCTCGTTCCTTGTTCTTGACGGCTACATGGAGAATGACCCCACGTTTCTGCTCGAATCGCCAAAACTCGGCCGTCATCTGCCCGAAGTGCTGAGCGTGAGCGAAGTCGATGCCATCATTGCAGCCCAGGACCTTTCTCTGCCAGAAGGCTCCAGGAATCTGGCAATGCTTGAAGTCCTGTACAGCTGCGGGCTGCGCGTTTCGGAACTCTGCGGACTGAAAATGCAGGACCTGTTCCTTGAAGAGCGTTTCATCAGGGTGGTCGGAAAGGGCAGCAAGGAGCGTCTGGTGCCCGTTTCCGACCGTGCCGTTCATGTGCTGGAATGCTGGTTCGAGGACAGACGTCTCATAAATCCGGCTCCTCACTGTGAGGGTTTCGTGTTCATCAGCGCACGTACCGGCAGGCCGCTGACACGTGTCATGGTGTTCACCATCGTGCGCCGCCTGGCTGCCCTTGCGGGCATTTCAAAGACGGTCAGTCCGCACACTTTCCGCCATTCCTTTGCCACACATCTGCTGGAGGGCGGAGCAAATCTTCTTGCCATACAGTGTATGCTCGGTCATGAAAAGATAGCGACAACCGAGATTTACACACATCTGGACAGCACGCGTTTGCGCGAGGAAATAGAGCTTCATCATCCCCGAAACCGCCGCTGACACTGCCTGTTCCCGCTGTCACGCGCGGGTATGCATATCTTTTTTTTGGTGATTGTGCATTACTTTTCATTCTGTTTTTTGTATTTTTGCGCAAAATAGACCTATGAGTCGAAATGTACAACCAATAAACTATAACAGATTATGACAAAAACATTGCGTTTTGCGCTTCTCGGCGCAGGAATCCTGATGCTTGCAAGTTGCAAGTCAGGTGTTGACATGTCAAAGGACTACTACACTGTTACTCCTGAAGTTCTTGAGGCAGTAGGTGGTCAGGTACCTTACTCAGTTACAGGTACTTTCCCTGAGAAGTTCTTCAAGAAGAAACTTGTTTGCACCGCTACTCCGGAACTCCGTTGGGAAGGCGGTTCCGTCAAGGGTGAGCCTATCACCATGCAGGGTGAGAAGATTGAAGGCAACGACATTGTCGTTTCCTACAGCGAAGGCGGTACATTCACATACAACGGCAATTTCAAGTATCAGCCCGAGATGGCCACATCTGAACTGTGGGTAACTTTCGTTGCTACAAACAGAGGCAAGGAGATTGAAGTGGCTCCTGTCAAGATTGCAGACGGTGTCATCGCTACCGAGCAGCTCTATTCCGAGACTGCAAAGTCAGCTAACCAGGCCGCTTCTCAGGACGCTTACCAGCGCATCATCAAGCAGGCTCAGGATGCCAACATCATGTTCCTCATCCAGCAGGCCGGTATCCGCTCTTCAGAAAAGGGCAGCGATGCAGTCAAGGCTCTGAAGGAATCTATGAAGAACTATGCTGCTGACACCAAGAACTACGCTATTGAGAACGTTGAAGTATCAGCATACGCATCACCTGATGGCGGTGTCAAGCTGAACGACAAGCTGGCAAGCCAGCGTGAAGACAATGCTGCAAAGTACATCAAGAGCGAAATCAAGAAGGCTAAGATCGATGCAGCCGTCGAATCACAGTATACCGCTCAGGACTGGGAGGGTTTCCAGACTCTCGTAGAGCAGTCAGACATCCAGGACAAGGATCTCATTCTGCGCGTTCTCTCAATGTACAGCGATCCTGAACGTCGTGAATCTGAAATCAAGAATATCAGCGCCGTTTATAAGGATCTTGCTGAAGACATCCTTCCTCAGCTGCGTCGTGCACGTCTGACTCTGAACTACCAGATCATCGGACGTTCAGACGAAGAGATTCAGGAAGCTTTCAAGAGCGATGCTTCTGTATTGAGCGTTGAAGAACTTCTCTATGCCGCTACTCTGACTGAGGACAAGGCTGAAAAGAAGGCTATCTACACAACAGCTACCAGCAACTTCGCCGATGACTACCGCGCATATAACAACCTTGGTCTGCTTGCCATGGGTGACGCCGACCTGGCTACCGCTGAACAGAACTTCAAGAAGGCTCTGTCACTGAATGCCCAGGCTGCTGAAGTCAACACTAACATGGGTCTCCTCCTTCTGGTACAGAACAAGCCTGAAGAAGCTCAGGCTTATCTGGCAAAGGGTGGCGAAAGTCAGGAAAACAAGGAAGCTCTTGGCAACATGTACATTGCACAGGGTCAGTATGAGCGCGCTCTTACTGCTCTGAAGGGCAGCAACACCAACGGTGAGGCTCTTGCAATGATCATGACTAAGGACTATGCCGGTGCACAGAAGGTTCTTGCCAATGTCAAGAATGCTGACGCAAGCACCGCATATCTGGCAGCCGTTGCAGCAGCTCGTACCAACGATGCTGCAGGTGTAGCTCAGAACCTCAAGAAGGCCGTCAGCCTTGACGCTTCAATGAAGGAAAAGATTCAGAAGGATCTTGAATTCGCAAAGTTCCCTGAAGCAGTTGAAGCTCTCTGATAACAACTGAATATGAGCATGCCGTCAAGTGAATTGGCGGCATTGCTTATGTTAAACAGAACAGAAGGACTGGGGGTAACGGGAGCCAGACTCCTTTACCGGCAGTTCGGGAGTGCACAGGAAGTTTTTCTGCATTCCTTTGACACAAAAGACATCATACCCGGAGCCGATGCAGGACTGTTGAAAGTCCTGCAGGGTTCCGGGTATGATGTCTTGGTGCGTAATGAACTGGATTTTATGGAACGTCATGGAATACGCTGTATTCCAATTGACAGCCCCGACTATCCGTCCAGGATGCTGGAATGCCATGATGCACCTTTTCTGCTGTTTACATTAGGCAATGTCGACCTGAATGCCCGCCGTACGGTAGGCATAGTAGGTACACGCAAGGCTACACCTTACGGAAAGCGAATGTGCCGTGAATTCGTGAAGGATCTTCATGCCTTGTGCCCCGATACCGTTGTGATAAGCGGCCTTGCCCTGGGCATTGACATTGAAGCGCACAGGACGGCCATGGAAATGGGACTCTGCACTTATGGAGTCCTGGGGCATGGACTGGACAGGATTTTCCCGGCCTGCCACAGGGACGATGCGGCCCGTATGCTGGATAACGGCGGACTGATTTCAGAATTCCAGTCCGGTGCAGTTCCCTTCCCGTCGAATTTTGTCCGCAGGAACCGTATCATTGCAGGTCTTAGCGATGCTGTCGTAGTTGTCGAAGGTGCTGCAAAAAGCGGCTCACTGGTCACGGCAGAGATTGCATACAGTTACAATCGCGAATGTTTCGCATTTCCCGGCTGTGTGGGCGATCCATATTCAGTTGGCTGCAACGAGCTCATTCGTGACAACAGGGCTTCTCTGATAACGAATGCCATGGATTTCGTTACGGCAATGGGCTGGGACTGTCAGGAACGTAGCGTATCGGCTGCGGTTCAAAAGGACCTGTTCCCCAGTCTGACGGACATTGAGCGTTCAATTGTCAGCCGTATATCTGAAAATGCACACGGAGTTCATGTGAATGCCCTTATTGTCGGATTGAATATTCCGTTCTCCAAGCTGGCGGGCATAATGCTTTCACTCGAG
>JAKSIR010000049.1 GCA_024398695.1 Bacteroidaceae bacterium
CAGGCGTCAGGACCTGTGAATCCTGTATTTGACAAGTATGTCCAGCCGGACGTGTCGTTTGACGTTTATTTCACGGAGCAGAAGGCAAAGCCCGCCACTCCTGACAAGGACGGTTTCATACGCCGCTGGACGCTGTTGGAACCCATATCCAAGCAGGAAATCAGTTCGAACACACTGTTCACCGATTCATGGCTCAGGACAGAGTTCGCCAAAGAGTATTTCGAGGGCCAGAACAGCGTTATCCCGCAGAATGGCGATTCCGTTACCGTAAAGATACCAAGACGTGCCGCACGCGGCGGCATGGGCATGCGCATGGGTGGTCCTCAGGCTCCACGGCAGACCGCACAGCCGGCACAGCCCGCAGCCCAGCCCGAATTCACCGAAGTCAGCCTCAAGTGGCACAGCGTGGACAGCAAACGCTACAATGTAAAGTTGTACCGTTTTGCAAAGAGTCTGGGATTTCGTCCCACTGAAGGTCTGTTCCTCGGCGTGACCGTGGTCAACGCCCCTGAAGACATGACCGTAAGGCTGGCAGCCGGTTCCAACTCGGCCTCGATGTGGTGGGTCAACGGTCAGGAGGTGCTGCTGCTGTCAGGCGACCGCCGTATGGTTGTCGATGACGGTGTGTCAAGGGAATTCACCCTGAAGAAGGGCGCCAACACCGTACGCTGCTCGGTCATCAACGGCCCGGGCATGAGTGACTTCTGCGTCCGCTTCATAGGACAGGACGGCAAGCCCGTAACCAATCTCACAATCACCAACAAATAACGTACAGTAAGTTATGAAAAAGATATTTGCAGCCGCTGCACTGTCAGCATTGGCAATTGGAGCATCAGCCCAGATTACAGGTGATATTTTCATTCATGACCCATCGACCATTGTCAGGTGCAATGGGGTTTACTATACGTTCGGTACCGGCAGCGGCGGCCTTATGTCCGATGACGGTTACACCTGGCGTTCAGGTGCCGTGAAGCCCGGTGGCGGTGTGGCACCCGATGCCATGAAGATAGGTGACCGCTATCTCGTTACCTACAGCGGCAATTTTCCCGGCACACAGGGCAAGACGCATGGCGTATGCCAGACCATGTGGGCTACAACGCTCAATCCCGATTCTGTCGATTATTCCGCCGAAGAGCTTGTTGCGTGGGCCGGAGCCGATGATGACTGCTACAGCATTGACCCCGCACTTCTTCTTGACCCGACAACCGGCCGTCTCTGGATGTCGTACGGCACCTATTTCGGAGCCATACGCATAGTGGAACTTGACCCCAAGACCGCAAAGCGTCTGCCGAAGAGCGAACCTGTCGATATTGCCATTGACTGCGAGGCCACAGCCCTGATGTATCGCAACGGCTGGTACTACCTGCTCGGCACTCACGGAACCTGCTGCGACGGAGTGAATTCAACCTACAACATTGTATGCGGCCGTTCACGCGAAGTTACCGGTCCGTACCTTGACAATGTGGGCCGCGACATGCTGCAGGGCGGTGGCAAGATGGTCCTTTCGGCAGGCAGCAGAGTGACCGGTCCCGGACACTTCGGACGTTACATCGAGGAGGAAGGCTGCGAAAAGATGTCGTGCCACTTCGAGGCCGATTTCGACCGCAGCGGCAAGAGCGTGTTGGGCATACGCGCACTCCTTTGGAAGAACGACTGGCCAGTGGCCGCCGATCCTTTCAAGGAAGGCACATTCGAGATTGAGTCCGAGCGCCGCGGCTATGCTCTTGAACTGGCTGTCGATTTCGTGAGGATGCAGGGTGCAGGCCGCGGATTCGGCAACGCATCGACCCCCGATGTTCCTTTGCAGACCCAGATGCTGGCCGATGTTATCGGTGACTGGCCCAAGGGCAACATAGACATCCGTCTGAACGACTACATGTTCCGTCCCCACCAGAGATGGACTGTCACTGCAGTCGGCGACAAGGGCGGTTATCTTGGCGCGCCTTACTACAAAATCACTATCGAGGGAACCAACCGCGCACTGGCTGCAACGGCCGACGGCGAACTGACATCGGTTCCGCAGTACACAGGCGCTCCCGAACAGCTGTGGAGAATAGAGCAGCTCGTTGACGGCACATACCGCATAATCAGCGAGAAGGTCCCCGGCAAGGAAGGCCAGCAGTTCGCGCTGGTATGCACGGGTGACTGTTCGCTCACACTCGGAAAGTACGATTTCAACGATGTAAACTGCAAGTGGAACTTCCGCGACAGATAATGCCGCGGTAACATAAAAAAGCAAAGCAGCCATCCGTCATGGTGGCTGCTTTGCTTTCATTATCTGCGGTTCTTACAGGTGCTTGATGTAGCAACGGCGGCGCATGAACGGCTTGGTCTCCCAGCAGTTCCATATGTTGACTGCGCTGTTGGTTTCAATCTGCGGGTTGGTGACCACCGTTCTGCCCTTCACTTCGTTGAGCTTTCTGTAGATGTCACGGTAATATACTGCCGATACTCCCTTGCCCTGCCATTCGGGGGTGGCGCCGTTTATCATCAGGTCCATGGTGTCATAATTCTTCAATGCACGGAGCAGGTGTATCCATCCGAACGGGAACATATGTCCGCGGGCTTTCTGCAGAGCCTTTGAAATGCTTGGGAACGCTATTCCGAACCCGGCCAGTTTGCCGTCCTTGTCCATCACTATGGTGCTGGTCTTGTCAGACAGATACGGTATGGTGGCGGCAGCTTCCTCTTCTATTTCCTCGTCGGTGAAAGGAATGAAATTCAGTACCGCTTCGGCAAAGCTCCTGTTGTAGACGTCAAAGAAGTTCCTGACCTGTGCGGCGTCCTTCTTGAGTTTGTCAATGCTGCCGAACTGCAGACCGTAGCGCTGTGTGACCATATCGGCAATGCGTTCCGTCTTTGGCGGAAGCATCTGGTAGGTCTTCAGTTCGTACTGTATCCAGTCGCATTCCTTGGAGTATCCGAACGATTCGACAAGTTCCTGATAGTACGGATAATTGTACAGGCAGTTGAACGGCGGTATGTTTTCAAAGCCTTCGACAAGCATTCCCTGCTTGCCGAGAGTGTTGTAGAACAGCGGTCCGTGAATCTCGTCCATGCCCTGCGCACGGGCCCATGCTTCGGCGGTTTCAAGAAGCATGCCGGCTGCCTTGCGGTCATTGATGACATCGAACCAACCGAATCTGGCTCTTTTTGCGCTGTACCTTTCGTTGTAGCGCGGATTGATCATTCCGCATATCCTGCCAATGACCTTCCCGTCATCCTCAAGGAGCCACATCTTCCTTTCGCAATAGCTCAGGGTCGACAGCCTGGTAAGATTCTTCACTTCATTGGAATGAAGGGCCGGAACATACTGCGGACAGTTTTTATATAATCTGTCCGGAAAACCGATGAATCTGCGCAAATCGCGCCTGGAGCTGACTTCTCTTATTTTGTACATATCTGCAAAGATACTGTTTTTGAGGTTATGGAAAGGTTATAATGCCGTCATTTTACGGAAGTCATATGAATCGCCGCCCCAGACAAGGGCCGATATGACCGCCCATGCGAATATGGGAGGGAGGATTCTGGAAAGGCGTCTTTTGTACCAGTCGCCGAAACTGCGGCTGCAGCTGGCGGCAAGTGTGAATCCTGAAACGAAGAAGAACAGCGAATTGCCTATGGCTGCGCCGGTGGCCAGTGAAGTGTACGGGTCATACAGCGGTCCCATGTGCGAGTTTGTAATCAGTATGGCGGCGATGGCCTTCAGTGCGTTGATGCCGGGGTCTTTGCGTGTATCCATATAATTGCATTGATTCCGCGAAAGTAGGGAATTATGGCAAATTATTCATAATTTTGCAATGCATAATCAATATTCAGACTGTTATGAGTTCCCACGCAGTAATCATGGCGGGTGGTGTAGGCAGCCGCTTCTGGCCGCTCAGCACACCCCAGTTTCCAAAGCAGTTCATTGACATTCTGGGCTGCGGACGTTCGCTCATACAGCTTACGGCGGACCGTATTCAGGGAATCTGTCCCATGGACAACTTATGGGTAGTCACCAACGAAAAGTACGTTGACATTGTACATGAGCAGCTGCCGCAGATACCTGTGGCGCATATCCTGGCTGAACCAGCAGCCCGCAATACCGCACCGTGCATTGCATGGGCTTGCCGCATGATAAAGGACGAAGATCCCGATGCCAATGTGATTGTCACTCCCAGTGATGCCGTGGTCATGAACCCTCAGGAATTCCAGCGTGTCATACGGGAATCTCTTGAATTCACTCAGAATAATCCGGGCATTGTCACAATAGGCATCAGGCCGAACCGTCCTGAAACCGGGTACGGGTACGTGTGCATGAAGGGAAAGCAGACCGACGGCATAGCTCCGGTTCTTGAGTTCAGGGAGAAGCCGGATCTGGAAACTGCCAGACAGTATGTTGCCGACGGTAACTATCTGTGGAATGCAGGCATTTTCGTATGGAATGTGAATACCGTACTGGACGCGCTTGACAGATACAAGCCGGAGCTTTCCAGCCAGATTGACTCGATGGTCAGGTCAGGCAGGGTCGGTGAAATATTCCCCACCCTTGAAAAGATATCGGTGGACTACGCCATAATGGAGCCGGCTTCTCGTGATTCGCTGGTGTTCACCCATCCGGCCGACTTCGGATGGAGCGATCTTGGCAACTGGTCATCGCTGCATGAGAAGCTGGAGCATGACTGCGAAGGAAACGGAAGCGTAGGCAATGTAAGTTTTCATGAATGCAGCAACTGCGTAGTTCATGCATCGGGCCTGAAGAAGGTGGTCCTTCAGGGACTTGACGGATACATAGTGTCTGAAAAGGACGGTCAGATGCTGGTTTGCCGCCGCAGCGAGGAGCAGCGCATACGCGAATTCAGCGCAGAATAGATTATCGGCATGTCGAATACGGAAGACAGGACACTGATGGTGGCGGGAATGGGGATGGACCTTTATCCGCTGCTTTTTGAGCCGAATCGCAAGACTCTGGTCTGGGGTACCGAAGACTGGACGGTCAGCGCCGTTCCCGGTTCGGAATCGGTCGTAGCCAACGGTTCCTGGGCCGGAACGAAACTGGACAGGCTGATCAGCCTCTGTCCCGAGAGGGTGCTTGGAGCCGATGTGGCTCAGGCTAACGGTGGCAGAATGCCGTTGCTCATGAAAATCATAGACGCCCGTCAGGATCTGTCGATTCAGGTGCATCCCAATGACGAGATGGCCATGCGCAAACACGGCAAGTCAGGCAAGTCCGAGATGTGGTATATCATGGATGCCAAGCCCGGAGCCACCCTCTATGCGGGATTCAATGAGCAGATTACCCAGAATGAGTATTCGACCATGGTGACATTCGGCACCATTACTCAGGTTCTGGCACGTCATAAAGTGGGCAAGGGCGATGTGTTCTATCTGCCTGCGGGCCGAGTCCATGCCATATGCGGCGGCATACGTCTGGCCGAAATCCAGCAGTCCAGCGATGTCACATACCGCATCTTCGACTATAACCGCCCGGGCATTGACGGCAAGCCGCGTGAACTGCATACCAAACTTGCACAGCAGGCCATAGACTTCAATGTCTATCCCGAGTACAGGACTCAGCACCGTCAGGACTTTGAAAAGGCGAATGAGATTATTGACACTCCGCATTTCAGTGCCAAAGTCATTGAAACCGGCCGGCCTTTCCACCGTGACATGATGAAATACGGCTCATTCATCATAGTGACAAGTCTTGAAGGCGACTGCATCGTCAGGTTGAGTGAAGCCGGCCACGACAGTGAGCAGCAGGTTGTCGTCCCTGCAGGCAGTTCGTGCCTGATTCCTGCAGCGGTTGCAAACTATTATCTCATACCCGTCCAGTCAAGCGCCAAGGTCCTTGAGGCATTCATCAACAACCGTCGTTCGCTGGGACGTCAGGTCATAGACTTCTTCCATATGGCCTGAGCGCCATATCTGCAGGTTCCGAACCTACATTTTTCCCGTTTCCCGGCAGGTGTTGAAAAAAATGTGTATTTTTGTGCTAATACGAACGTAATATCTCCGAATTTATGAAAATAGCAGTAGCAGGTACAGGTTATGTGGGCATGAGTATTGCAACACTGCTTGCCCAGCACAATCAGGTGACGGCAGTCGATGTAATCCCCGAAAAGGTCGATTTGATAAACAAGGGCAAGTCTCCTATCCAGGACGACTACATAGAGAAGTATCTTGGAGGCCGCGATGCCGACGGCAATCCTGTAAAACTTGACCTCAGGGCAACTCTGGACGGAAAGAAGGCATACAGCGACGCTGATTTCGTAATCATTGCCGCACCTACCAACTATGATCCCCAGAAGAACTTCTTTGACACACGTCATGTTGAGGAGGTCATTGACCTGGTGCTGGAATCGAATCCTGATGCCGTAATGGTAATCAAGAGTACCATTCCCGTGGGTTACACCCGCAGTCTTTATGTGAAGTACGCCCTGAAGTTCCTTGCAAAGCCTGAGCTCAAGGACAAGAAGTTCAACCTGCTGTTCTCGCCTGAATTCCTCCGTGAGAGCAAGGCTCTTTACGATAACCTGTTTCCGTCAAGAATCATTGTGGGTTATCCGAAACTCATTGAAGGTCCCGAATATGATGCTGAAAACGATGCCATCCGTGCCATTGGCAATCCCAAGGCCCAGGAATACGCACAAAAGTTCCGCGACCTTCTCGTGGAGGGTGCCATCGGTCCGTCAAAGGACCAGATTGGCG
The DNA here is from genome assembly GCA_024398695.1 of Bacteroidaceae bacterium. Taxonomy (GTDB): domain Bacteria; phylum Bacteroidota; class Bacteroidia; order Bacteroidales; family Bacteroidaceae; genus Colenecus. The sequence continues at coordinate 6,694 of JAKSIR010000049.1, forward strand.
TTCCGGACGGAGACTTTTCAGCCACCAAGGGCATTCCGACCCTGTTCATGGGCATGAAGGAGGCCGAAGCTGTGAAGCTGTTCGCCAACACATATCTGGCACTCCGCGTAAGCTACTTCAACGAGCTTGACACATACGCCGAATGCAAGGGGCTTGAGACCAAGGCCATCATTGACGGCATAGGCCTGGATCCGCGCATAGGCATGCACTACAACAACCCTTCGTTCGGCTACGGCGGATACTGTCTGCCTAAGGATACCAAGCAGATGCTTGCCAATTTCAAGGATGTTCCGGAAAACATGATTTCCGCCATCGTCGAGAGCAACCGCACCCGCAAGGACTTCATTGCCGACCAGGTTTTGGCCAAGGCTGACTACTACATCGGCTCAAGCCAGTGGAATTCTTCAAGGGAGAAGGAAGTCACGATAGGCGTGTTCCGTCTGACAATGAAGTCGAATTCCGACAATTTCCGCCAGAGTTCAATCCAGGGCATCATGAAGCGCGTCAAGGCAAAGGGAGCCAGGATTGTCATATATGAACCTGCCCTGAAGGATGGCGAACTGTTCTTTGGCAGTGAGGTCGTCAATGATCTGGCAAAGTTCAAGAACATGAGTGACGCCATTATTGCCAACCGCTACGACAAGTGTCTTGATGACGTCCAGGACAAGGTCTATACAAGGGACATATTCAAGCGCGACTGATTGCGCATGGAAAAGATTCCGTTCCTGAACCTGAAGGATGTCACAGCTCTGCACGGAGCCGATGTGATCGAAGCTGTGATGCGTGTCATAGACAGCGGACAGTATGTTCAGGGAAGGGAGAACGCGCGTTTCGAGGCGCGTTTCGCCGGATTCATAGGAACTGATTACGCAGTAGGGTGTGCCAACGGACTGGATGCTCTGACGCTGATATTCCGTGCATACATCGAAATGGGCGTCATGAAGCCCGGTGACGAAGTCATAGTTCCCGCAAACACTTTCATAGCGACAGTTCTTGCCGTCAGTGAAAACGGACTGGTTCCCGTTCTTGTGGACTCCAGGGCCGATACTCTTGAGATCGATGACAGCAGGATTGAAGAGGCAGTAACTGAAAGAACACGTGCTGTTGTAACGGTGCATCTGTATGGCCGTAACGCCTATACTGACAGAATTGGGGACATCTGCCGCCGTCATAATCTGAAACTGATTGAAGACAGTGCCCAGAGCCACGGATGCAGGACCGGCGACGGTCGTGTAACAGGTTCCGTCGGTGATGCCGCAGCCTTCAGCTTTTATCCTGTCAAGAACCTTGGAGCCCTGGGCGACGGCGGTGCCGTGACAACGAACGATTCCGAACTGGCCGGGACCATAAGGGCAATAGCCAATTATGGTGGCTTGAGGAAATACGAATCCAGATATCTGGGCCGGAATTCCAGACTTGACGAAATCCAGGCCGCCGTTCTGGATGCCAGACTCGGACATCTGACCGATGACAATGCCCGCCGGCAGCAGATAGCCGCATACTATTACAGCCGGCTGGAAAACATAGCTCCGGGACTGGTTCTCCCGACAAGGCTTCCGGATTCCTGTAATGTCTATCATGTGTTTCCGGTCCTTGTTCTCAATGGGAAACGTGACGCTTTGCGTGAACATCTGGAAAAGGAGGGCGTGGGTTCCCTTATCCATTATCCCATTCCTCCGCATGAGCAGGAATGTTACAGGGGCAAGGGCATTCTGAAACTGCCTGAGGACGGACTGCCGGTGACTGAGATGATAGCGCGCAGCGAATTGAGCCTGCCAATAAGTCCCACCGTCACTTCAGATGAGGCTTCGCAGGTTGTGAATGCAGTGATTGATTATATTCGCAAATATTGACAATATGAAAGGCATTGTATTGGCCGGCGGTTCCGGCACACGTCTTTACCCGATTACCAAGGGCGTTTCGAAGCAGATGCTTCCAATATATGACAAACCCATGGTGTACTATCCCATATCGGCCCTCATGCTGGCCGGAATAAGGGACATTCTCATCATATCCACTCCTTATGACCTTCCCGGGTTCAAGCGTCTGCTCGGCGACGGAAGCGATTATGGCGTGAACTTCCAGTATGCCGAACAGCCGAGTCCGGATGGCCTGGCCCAGGCTTTCATCATAGGCGAGAAGTTCATTGGAAATGATTCGGCATGTCTGGTGCTGGGCGATAACATCTTCTACGGAAGCGGTTTTACGGGCCTGCTGAAAAAAGCCGTTGAAGACGCCGAGAGAAATGCCAAGGCTACCGTTTTCGGCTATTGGGTAAGCGATCCGGAGCGTTATGGAGTCGCTGAATTCGACAGCGACGGCAACTGCCTGAGCATAGAGGAGAAACCTGCAAAGCCAAAGTCGAACTATGCGGTTGTGGGCTTGTATTTCTATCCGAACAAGGTGGTGAATGTTGCCAAGAACATCAAGCCTTCGGCCCGTGGGGAACTTGAAATCACCACCGTCAACCAGACATTCCTTAATGACGGAGAGTTGAAAGTCCAGGTGTTCGGCCGCGGTTTCGCATGGCTCGATACCGGCACCCACGATTCGCTGAGCGAGGCATCGACGTTCGTCGAGGTGATAGAGAAACGCCAGGGTCTCAAGATTGCCTGTCTTGAAGGCATTGCATACAAGAACGGCTGGATAACGGAAGAAAAGCTGCGTGAACTGGCCAAGCCTATGCTCAAGAACCAGTACGGACAGTACCTGCTTCGCGTAATTGAGGACAGCGGGAACGAGATTGCAAGTACAAACATGCATCCAAAATAAGAATATGAAACGTAACATCATCATAACAGGCGGAGCCGGATTCATAGGCTCACATGTAGTCAGACTGTTTGTAAACAAGTATCCCGATTACAACATCATCAATCTTGACAAGCTGACATACGCCGGCAATTTGGCTAATCTGAAGGACATAGAGGACAAACCGAACTACAAGTTTGTCAGAATGGACATCTGTGACTTTGATGCAGTGTACAAGCTTATGCAGACCGAAAAGATTGACGGAATAATCCATCTGGCAGCCGAAAGCCATGTGGACCGTTCAATCAAGGATCCGTTCACATTTGCCCAGACCAACGTCATGGGAACGCTTTCACTGCTCCAGGCGGCTAAACTGTACTGGGAGTCATTGCCCGAAAAGTACGATGGAAAGCGCTTTTATCATATTTCCACCGACGAGGTGTATGGCGCTCTTCAGATGACACATCCCGAAGGCATAGAACCTCCGTTCACGACAAAGGCTTCAAGCGGTGAGCACCATCTGGCCTACGGCGAGAAGTTCTTCACCGAAGACCTCAAGTACCAGCCGCATTCGCCGTACAGCGCGTCAAAGGCTTCATCGGACCATTTCGTACGTGCCTTCCACGACACTTACGGACTGCCAACCATTGTAACCAACTGCAGCAACAACTACGGTCCGTACCAGTTCCCTGAAAAGCTGATACCCCTGTTCATCAACAACATACGTCACCGCAAGCCTCTGCCTGTCTATGGGAAGGGTGAGAATGTGCGTGACTGGCTTTATGTCGTTGACCACGCCCGTGCCATCGATGTGATATTCCATGACGGCAAGATTGCCGAAACCTACAACATAGGCGGTTTCAACGAGTGGAAGAACATAGACATAATCAAGGTACTCATTAAGACCGTTGATCGTCTGCTTGGCCGTAAGGAGGGCGAGGACATGGATCTGATTACATACGTCACTGACCGTGCCGGACACGACCTGCGTTATGCCATAGATTCCAGCAAGCTGCAGCGTGAGCTTGGCTGGGAACCGTCGCTTCAGTTTGAAGAGGGCATAGAAAAGACGGTGAAATGGTATCTTGACAACCAGGAGTGGCTTGACAACGTCACCAGCGGTGACTACCAGTCATACTACGAAAAGATGTATTCAGGCCGTTGACAATGGCTAAGACAGTCGCTGTGATACTGGCCGCAGGAAGCGGCTCAAGAGCCGGATTCAATATTCCCAAGCAGTTTCTCATGCTTGGCGGGAAAACCGTACTTGAGCATTCCCTGCAAACATTCAACAACCATTCCGGCATTGACGAAGTGGTTGTTGTCACATCGGCGGCATATATTGAAAAGGTGCGGCAGATGGCTTGCACGGCAGGCTGTAGCAAGCTGAAACACGTTATCGAGGGCGGGAAGGAACGCTACGACTCCAGCCTTGCGGCTGTGCGGCTGTATGAAGGCAATCCCGACGCCGTCATGCTGTTCCACGATTCGGCGCGTCCTCTTGTCACCAGTAGAATCATTACCGACTGTCTTGAGGCCATGAAAAGCTTCGACTGCGTCGATGTGGCTCTTCCTGCGGTTGACACCATTGTGCAGTGTGACAAAGCGGGTACCAGAATGGAAACGGTGCTTGACCGAAGCCTCATGTGGCAGATGCAGACGCCTCAGTGCTTCCGCCAGAGCCTGATACAGGAGGCATACCGTATTGCCTTGAACGATCCATCGTTCACAGCCACCGATGACTGCGGAACCGTATTGCGGTACTTGCCGTCAGAAAAGGTCGGGATAGTACGCGGCGATGAGCGTTGCATGAAGCTGACCTATGCCCAGGACCTTTCTCTCCTGGAATATTACTTGAATCGCTGATTGTGACATCAGAGGATATCCTTGATCTTTTCCAGCACTTCGTCAGCCTGGCAGTACCTGCTCACGAATTCCAATGCCGCACCGACGTGTGAAGTGCCCGACAGCCCGGTTACTGGGGACAGGTTCCATTTTGTTCGCAGACTGTCGGAACATGAGTATGGCACGGTTTCATCGTCAGGACAGTGGAACAGCCTTATTCTTGACAGAATGTCGTCTGACGGTGCGCTGGTGTTCGATACTGAATTCTTTTTGAAGGCATCCATCAGTGTCATGATGTCACGGTTGTTTCCGAAATCCGGCTTGTAGAAGTCCGGATGTAGCATGTTGCTTATTCTGCTTCCCAGAACCGAATGCCATTCGGATACCTGTCTGGTTGAGAACATCGTTTCCAGCATGGTGGAATCCAGACTCGGATTGAAAATGTTGTTGTAACTCACATCGAGTTCTTCGGCTTTGATTATTCCCCGTGCCGCATAGGCAATGTATTCCGTCGAACCGAAATAATCGTTTTCCATGGCATAATTCAAAAAGCACGTCATGTCATAAGGGCCGGCTCCTGCCCATACTTCATTTATCTTTGATTCCCAGCCTTTGCGTGATAACAGTTCCTGCAATGTCGAAATGGTTGCTGCACCTCCCTGCGAATATCCTACCAGATCAATGCTGCGTCCGTTTACGCCTGTAGGTCTTACATGCAGTCTTTTCCTGCTTATGTATTCATTGGCTGCGCACAGCATGTCGGCGCATGTCTTTCCTGTCGTGGAGTTGTGCAGATACGGATGCTGAAGGTCATCGGTACGGCTGACGCCGTATCCAAGGTAATCGGCCATGACACATATGAAATAGCGTTCGCCTGACAGTTTTCCCAAATATCCGATAGCGGCAGGCAGCATTTCAATCGGTATTCTCGTAGTTGACGGAGCATCACATATATTGCATGTGGCATGCTGTACGCTTACAATCCTTGAGTAGTGTCCGCTAACTTGCAGAATCGGATACGCAATGAGGCCTGAAGCAATGCACGGTTCTCCCTTTGTGTCTGTAGTCCGGTACGATATTGCCACGAAATGTATGTCACGGTTCAGGACAGTACCAATCAGCGGTCTGAATGCGTCTGTTCCCGGAAAAAACCCGCATAGCATATTCAGCAGTTCTTCGCTGGTTACAGTCCACTCGCGGTCAACCGATTCGAGATATATGTCCGGTGTCTCAACGTATGTGCCTGAGAATTCCTTTTCGCAAGCAGTCAGGGCGAGCAGACATATTGAAAATGCGATTGCAAGATATGATTTTCTCATGAGGCGGACTCCATTTTGTGTGCAAAGGTACAAATAATGCTTGATTGATACCGCCGTATGGTCTGTTATGTAAAACTCCAGCTGGAACGGCCCACGAGTGTTAAATTTTGCTAATGCTGATTGCTGTCCCGTATATTGGCCATATATTTGCAGTGTCTTAGTGAAGTAATACACCAAATAGCATCAATACAACAATGATCAGAATCAAAGACTTACAATTCAGCTACGGCAGCAATGTCGTGTTGAAAGACATCTCGCTGAATCTTGAAGAAGGCCGCATTTACGGGCTGCTTGGCGAAAACGGCGTGGGCAAGACAACACTGCTTACCTTGCTTGCCGGACTCAAGAAGGCAGGCCTGGGTTCTATTGACATTGACGGCAGTAATCCGTATGACCGCCAGCCATCGCTGCTTTCAAACATTTATTACCTGCCCGACGAGGTGCCGGCACCACGCCGCCCGGCCATCGGTTTTGCCGTTGACAATGGCCAGTACTGGGAAAAGTTCAGTGTGTCCAAGTTCAGCGAAATCATGAAGGTTTTTGACAACGACGAGAATCAGCGCATGGACCGTATGTCATACGGCCAGCTCAAGAAGACAATGATAAGTTTCGCTTTGGCAACCAACGCCAGATACATGTTCATGGACGAACCTACAAATGGTCTTGACATACCTTCAAAGGCACAGTTCCGCAAGGCGGTCAGCAAATACACCGGCGAAGAATCGACCCTGCTCATCTCGACTCACCAGGCCCGTGACCTTGAGGCCATAATCGACCCCATCATCATTCT
>JAKSIR010000005.1 GCA_024398695.1 Bacteroidaceae bacterium
CAGAGTGGCAGGAAGATTGAAATACTCGCCAACTTCTGCCCCAGACTCCATTCCTTCGGCGAATGGTGGAAACAGCTTTTCGGTGAATCCGAAGGCAAGGACGGGAAAGGCATATATCCTTCGTCGGTCGATTTTTCAACTGATCTGCATTCCATGGGACAGTGGATCCAGCAGGGGGAGCGTACCATATTTGAAACTGTCATTTCAGTAGAGAAGGTAAAGCACGCGCTTATTGTTCCGACCGATGACGAGAATCTTGACGGATTGAACTACTTGGCTGGAAAACATGTCGATGAGGTCAACAGGATGGCCGAGCTGGGCACGCGTCTGGCGCATGTCGACGGCGGTGTCCCGAACATACGCATTTCAGTGCCGCAGCTTGACGAATACTGTATGGGTCAGCTCATCTACTTCTTTGAGAAGGCCTGTGGAATCAGCGGCTATCTTCTGGGCGTCAATCCGTTCAACCAGCCCGGTGTGGAGGAGTACAAGAGAAACATGTTCGCTCTGTTGGGCAAACCGGGCTACGAAAAGGAATCAGAGGCCATTCGTGCCCGCATCGGCAAATAATCTGCATGAGTCTTGATTTAAGAGGAAAAAGCGCCGTTCTGTTTGACATGGACGGCGTTTTATATGATTCCATGCCGCATCATGTTCAGGCATGGAGCCGTACATTCGCCGATTTCGGCATGCACATGGACCCGCTTGAGGTGTATATGAACGAAGGCTGCACCGGGAGCTATACCATTTCAAAAGTCAGTCTGGAACAGCGCGGTCGTGAAGCCACTTCTCAGGAAATAGAGGACATCTACGCCCATAAGGCTGAAATCTTCAGGACGTTGCCCGAAGTCGGAATCATGCCGGGCGCTCTTGAACTTATGGCCAATGTGCGTGAAAGCGGCCGCAAGATACTCATCGTCACAGGTTCGGGGCAGAAGAACCTGATAACCCGCGTCATCCGTGACTTTGACGGATTCATCGTCCGTGAACGCATGGTCACGGCTTTCGATGTGAAACGTGGCAAGCCGTTCCCTGATCCGTATCTGAAAGGACTGGAAATTGCCGGCACCGGTGCTGACAGGGCCGTCATTGTGGAAAACGCTCCGCTGGGCATCCGTGCAGGTGTCGCTGCCGGCATTGACGTGATCGCCGTCAATACGGGGCCTCTGCCGGACAGCGTCCTGTTGGACGAAAAGCCGTGTGCGCTGTTCCATTCCGTCCGCGAGCTTGCGGACTACTGGAAGAGCAATGTCTGACGGCCGGTCACTTCGAACAGTCTCCGCAGTCGCCCTGGCAGTTGCAGTCGCCCTGGCCGCAGTGGCCGCTGCATCCGTGACATTTCGGATGCAGGATGTCGTCGATTTCCTGCTGTGTTGCATCCCTTGATTCCAGCACCGTTCCGCGGAACGTCAGGTCTTCGCCGGCCAGCGGGTGGTTCAGGTCGCAGGTGACCTTGTCATCGGTTATGTTCGTGACGGTCGCATTGAAGGTCTGGCTGCCGTCGCTCAGCGGTATGACTGCTCCCAGCCTGACATGTACATCGTCAAATTTTCCGTCAACGAGGAAGATTCCCTTGTCAAGTTCTATCACGTTCTCCTTTTCGTACTGGCCGTATGCCTTGTCAGCGGGAATGCAGAACTCGAAATCCTGTCCGGGCTGAAGTGCCAGGACGTTGCTCTCAAACATGTCAAGAGCATATCCTATTCCGCTGATGAACTTGAACGGCTTTTCCCTTGTGGCGCTTTCGTATTTGTACAACTTGCCGTCTTCCCCCTTGAGAAGAAGGTCGTAACTCAAACTGATGAATTTATTTTCCATATCTGTGTTTTGTTTGTATCGTCATTTCCCAAGTCCTGTGACAGGCGCATTCATGCAGGCATTCGGCATTCCCGCACGCGCGATTGCGGCGATTGTCGGTGCCAGTATCGATGCTGAAACCGGTTCATGGTTGACCTGTGCCCGTATCCCGCTTCCATAAATGACCATGGGGAACGGACTTTCACCGGGTTTGCCCAAAATGCTTATGCCGTGACTTTCGTCTGTGATGGTCCAGCCCGGAAGGCTCTGGATTATGATGTCGCCGCTGAATGCGGGACTCAGCGAGTTGCGCATGACAAGCGACTGTCTGTCGGGAATGACAGACTGAAGGTCGCGCAGCAGGACCACGTTTCTTATGCCACTGGCCTGGACCAGCAGGTCAACGCTGCTTTCAAGGACCTTGTGAAGTTCCAGACCGGCGTCTTCTATGGCTTTATGGTCAAGATAGATGTGATTCCTGTAATGGGCTTTCGCCAGACTGCCGCAGTCATACTTTGCCGACAGATAAAGGTTCAGCAGGGCTGTTATGCGTTCCATGCTTACCGAACCCTGCGGGATACGGGTACCTTCCAGTTTGGGCAACGCGGGAACGGTGTATCCCGTTGAAGTCAGGAAATACAGGACTTCGCCCTTTCCGCTGAACTGGGCATTTATCGTATCCATAAGCCTGGCAATGTCCCGGTCGAGTCTCAGATACAGATCCTGCTGCTCCAATGACCAGAGAGATGAAGGCTGTCCTTCAAAATTGCCTCCGTACAGCGTTATGGCAAGAAGGTCCGTGCTGTTGTCAAGTCCCAGCCCCATTCCGTCGATTGACCGTATTGCCAGATCGATTGCCCTGCTGTTTGCCATCGGCGAACTGCGGAACGCGGCCTGGTCTGTACTCTTTATATTATGTGAGAACTGACGGTAACTCTCATAATCTGATTTCTGGACGTAATAGCCTGACGGATACAGAGGCTCCCAGCCTGCCGGCGCGATTTGGGAGCCCTCGCCTGCAGGGACCCATGCCGGCAGTCCCCCATAATAGTTGGAAGTGCACCACTGACAGTCCGACGGATTCATCCATACGGCAAGGTCAGCCTCATGTCCGGCCGAAAGGACTGCCGCTTCACGGCTGATGGCTATGGAACAGACTTTTGACTTGCCGCCCGTGGACAGCTTTATCACATCGGCCAGATTGCTTGCCTGAAGCCTGGCCGGTGACGTCAGCTCTCTTGTGTTGTCGCCCGGATAGTTCGCGTCGTCAACTGAAGTGATCACATTCAGACTGCTGCGGCTCATCCATCGTCCGGCCATGATGCCGTTGTCGTACGGCACCGCGCCGGAGTACAGTGAAGCGACGGCCGATGCGCAGTCGGGGCTGTCGAAATCGAATGTAACGTTACTGAAGCTGTAGCCGTTGTACCACATCTTCCTGATTCCGTTATCCTGAAAACGGGACAGCATGTTGAGCATGCAGTTCCCGTCAAGCTGGTCAACTGTAATTCCGACTATAAGCCTGGGCTTCGGAACATTGGTCTGCGCAGTAACCGTATGGGCAGGTGCAAGCACGGCAGCCACCATGAGGCACTTCATGACGGAGCGGTTGGCCTTTTTGTTCTGTCTTGATTTGCCCTTGCGTCCGAAAAACATGAACAGCGATGAACTGAAAGCTCTCAAAGCCAGACAGGCCGAAAACAGGATTACTGCCGGATGTATGTCCTGGGGCAGTGCCGGCGAAACCAGCGCGAATGTGGCAGCCACCAGGAAAAGGACAGGCAGGAACCAGTCCGGGCGTCCCTGACGGTGATTCCTTGCGGTAAAGGGAAGAAATGCAAGCGGCAGAGGATTGAGAACCAGAATGTTCCAGTTGCTGTCGACCGCAGGATGGCTTGAAAGGAAGAACAGGAACGCTATGACAAGTCCCGCCAGCCCCTGAAAGCCGAACAGTATGCAGTCGTAAATGAAAAACATCCGTTCTTTGTACCAGCCCAGCAAACATACGAACAGAGTGACAAGAAACAGCAGCCACATGGCCTGAACCGGAGTGATCAGACACTTTCCGAAATCGACTTCGTGGTCAGGGCTGACAAGCTTGACGGCCGGCATCACAAGGGCCCTGACGGTGCCGGTGCTGTCGATGACCGACGCGCCTGCCGCAATCTCCATGAGTCTTTTCGGTGCGAATGCTTCCTGCCGGTATTCCACCTGCCGGTCGGCTTCTGCACCGACTACGAGGTCAACTGCGAACTGGCTCCATGGCTTGACATGTGTGTGGGCATCAAGGATGTTGCGGAAGGACTCGTCGCACGGCGCTTCGTACGAAACCTTTCCGGCAATGCTCTGCTCAATTTTGTCGATTGCCATTGTGGCGCAGTTGCCGTACAGGAAGTTGTACCTGTAGACGCGGTTTTCGGGCAGACAGTTTTCAAGGAGCAGCCTGTAAAGGACGGCATTTTCCTGCGGCGTCAGGTTAAGCTGCTGTGACCATACTGCCGACCCCCTTTCATAGTATTCGTCCATGAAGCTTCCAATACGCTGCGCGCCGAGCAGATAATCGGTCTTGCCCAGGCAGAAACGCCAGATGAAATGTGGCGTGTTGAAGTCAAAAAGACCGTAGTTGAACACCAGGTCGCGTCCCCGGATGAAATCCTGAACGCGGATGGCGGTATGGCCGTACAGTTCATATATCGAGGCTCCGGGTTCGCAGGTGAGCAGGCTTATTCTCAGACTGTCGCTTTGTGCCGATGTGAACTGGAATGTCTGCAGGGCGATGCCCAGTGCAAGAAGAAACTTCTTCATTCGGACTTTGTTTGATGATTGTGCAAAGTTAGTTATTTTTGCGTCGTCTATGAAACTGCTGATTGATTTTGGAAATACAAGGGTTAAAGTCGCGGCCAGCACGTCTTCGGGACCTGAACTGCTGTACTGCGGCCCGGCCGACCTTGATGACGTGCTTCAGGCGGTGCATGCGTGCAGTCCCGCAGGCGGAATCTGGTGCTCGGTGCGTCCCGTCAGCCGGCAGTTCGAGGACTGGATGCTTTCACTTGGCATGAAACGTCTCTCGTGTGCCACTCCCATACCGCTGAAAGTGGACTACGCGACTCCGGACACCCTTGGAACGGACCGGCTTGCGGCAGCAGTCGGCGCCTGGTCTCTCAAACCCGGCAACGACCTTCTTGTCATTGATGCCGGCACGGCTATCACAGCCGATATGGTAAGGGCTGACGGAACATTCGCAGGCGGAAACATCGGACCCGGAATTGAAATGCGTCTTCGCAGTCTGCACGAACATACGGGCAGCCTTCCGCTGGTTAACCGGCATGGCGAATGCCCCGAATTCGGATTTGACACTGAAACGGCAATACGCAGCGGGGTGCTGCGCGGGGTCCGTCTGGAAATTGAGGCGCTCGTGGAAAGCACCAGACGGGAGCACGGCAATCTTTTGGTTTTTTTAACCGGAGGCGATGCCGATTGCTTTGATTTGAAAGGCAAAAGCGGTATATTTGCAGTCCGTAATCTTGTCCTTCAGGGACTTGACTGCATTGAAAAATACAATGAGAATCAAGACAAATAGTCTGGCCGGAGCTGTGGCTCTGGCAATGCTGTTTCTGACTGTCCAGCCTTCCAGCGCACAGAACGGAATCAATACCCCATATTCGAGATACGGTCTGGGTGTGTTGTCTGACCAGTCCGTCGGCCACCTGAAATCCATGGGAGGCGTAGGTACGGGTTACAGGGACAGGAATGTCATCAATCTGAAGAACCCGGCTTCATATTCCACGGTCGACACTCTGACATTCATGGCAGACCTTGGCTTCTCATTGAGCTACAGCAATTTTCAGGAGAACGGAACCACGGTCAATGCATGCAACGCAGCGGTTGACCACTTTGCCATGCAGTTCCGCGTCCTGCCGCGTGTGGGCATGACCATTGCATTCCTTCCCTTTTCCAACGCAGGCTATGACTTTTCCAGCAGCCAGCTTGTCAGAAGGGATATGGACGGAGAAGTCACCACGACGTCATACAACGTGGGAACAGGGGGCTTGAGGCAGTTCATGGGAGGACTTGGCTGGAGACCGTCCGAATGGCTTTCAGTAGGTGCCAACGCTTCGTTCCTCAAAGGTGATCTGACCCATTCAGTCCAGTCCATATCGTCGTCATCGAATGTAACGTCACGTACTTTAACCCGCAGCACTTCAATGTCGGCATTGAAACTGGATTTGGGCGTCCAGACTACTGTTAAGACCGGAAAGTCTGCAAATGACAGACTGGTACTGGGCGCAGTCTGGTCCGGGTTCGAGGGCATCGATGACAATACGACGGAGTCGGACGTCCATACCACCGGCGACACCATATCGCTGACAAACGCATTCGCACTTCCTGACGAGCTGGCTTTCGGCTTTTCATACTTCTGGAAGAACAAGTCGATTGCGGCCGATGTCGCCTATGAAAACTGGTCTGCCGCACGTTTCTTCGGTCAGAAATACGGACTGGACAGGATCAAGGCATCGGCCGGATTCAGAATATGCCCGGACGCGACCAGCAAGAATCTCTTTGCGCGCAGTTCGTACCAGGCAGGCGTTTCCTTTGCACAGCCTTATTACATGGTGGGGGATGCGAAGGGACCTCTGGAAATGGGAGTCAGAGCCGGCATTTCATTTCCCGTATCGAGCTCATACAACAGTATGGCTTATGTCCATGTGTCGGGCAGCTATCAGAGAATACAGCCTCAGTGCAGCGGAATGATCAGCGAAAACCGCATGATGTTGTCAGTGGCCGTTTCATTCATGGAGACGTGGTTCCAAAAGTGGCTGGTGGATTGACATTTAACCAAACGGATATAATCATATCTTAATAGAAACAGAGAATAACAAATACATACGATATGAAAAGAATTGCAATTATCACGCTCGCGCTTGCTGCCGTGTCAGGCGCATTCGCCCAGAAAGGCGTCGAAGACGGTTCGCGTTACGGACATGGTCAGGACAGTATCGACGCAGTGAGAAACATTGTCGTTTACACTGACTACGTAAAGCTCGAAAATTACAAGGAGGCCTACGAAAGGGGCTGGAAGAATGTGTTCCGTGATGCGCCTTTCGCTTCAATGAACACCTATACGAACGGTGTGAAAATCCTGCGCTGGATGTACAAGAACGAGCAGGATGCCGAGAAGAAGGCCCAGTTCTCAAAGGAACTTATGGAAGTTTATGAGCAGCGCCTCAAGTATCTGGACAAGCTCAATGCGCTTCAGGCTTCCCTCAATAACAAGCCCACTCCGGAACATGAAGTGATGACTGCTTATGCGCACGACTTCATCGCCTACAATCCCAAGCCGTCTCTTGCAACCGCGTACGACCTTCTGCGCAAGTCCGTTACAATGGCCAAGGGCAAGGCTCCGTATTATGTCCTTGATGATCTCATGAAGATATCCCTTCAGCGTTACAATTCGAACAAGACCAGCGACGAGTATCGTGAAGCCCTCATGCAGGATTACATCGACTGCTCAACCTACATTGACGAGTTCATAGCTTCCCAGACTAACGAGAAGATACTGGAGCAGAGCGCAAAGGCCAAGGAGAACATCGACGGCTATTTCATCAAGAGCGGTGTTGCAGACTGTGAAACCCTTCAGAGCATATACGGCTCCAAGATTGAGGAGCACAAGGATGACGTCGAGTATCTGAACAAGGTTGTCAGGCTCATGTCCCTGTTCGACTGCAAATCTTCCGATGCATATTTCACTGCCGCTGAATATGCCCATCAGCTGTCTCCTTCGGTCCAGACGGCAAGAAGTCTTGGCGCACTTTATCTGCAGCAGCGCGGCGATGCCCAGAAGTCCATTTCCTATTACGAGCAGGCTGCCGACCTTGAAGAGGACAAATCCGAAAAGTCGGACATCTACATGACCATGGCACAGATATGGCTGTCCGAAAAGAACTACGACAAATGCCGTGCATGTGTCAACAAGTCAATTGCCAACAATCCGAACAACGGCAACTCATACATTCTGCTTGCATCACTTTATGCCATCAAGTGCGAATGGAACGACAATCCCACTTTGAACAGCTGCGCGTATTTTGCTGTCCTTGACAAGCTGGAACAGGCAAAGAGGGTTGATCCTGCTGTCACTGAAAAGGCAAATTCAATGATTGCACAGTATAAGAAACTTTGCCCGAAACCCGAAGACCTGTTCATGTTCAACCTGAAGGTTGGCCAGAGTCTTGAGATCAAGGGCTGGATTAACGAGACCACCACTATCCGCTGACATGGTAAGCCCTGCCAGTCTGAAAACGGTACATAAGACATTGAACAGGACGGCCATACTGGTTACGGTCGTCCTGTTCAATGTCTGCCTGTCATGCAGGGGTTCGGGAAAGCAGTACGGAGAAGCTGTTGTCAACCGTGACTCTTCGTCGTTCGTGACTACATATGGAGCGGACATGCTCATTTCTGAAGATGGCGTGGTCCGTTACCATGTCATTGCCGAGGAATGGATGATTTTTGACAAGTTGAATGTGTGGAATCTGAACAAAGGCGTGTATCTTGAAATCTTTGACAGTCTCATGCAGGTTGAATCGACACTCAGGGCCGATACTGCCATATATTTCAAACGGCGTGGAGTCTGGCAGCTGAAAAGCAATGTCCATGCTGAGAATGTGGAAGACGAGCAGTTTGACACCCCGGAACTTTTCATCAACAATTCCGCTCACAGAATCTATTCTGATTCCGTGATTACAATCAAACAGACCGACCGTATGCTTACCGGAACAGGGTTCGAATCGAACAGCAATATGACTGAGTATTACATAAAGCATACCAGCGGTGTCTTCCCTGTCAATGATTCGGATTCGACAAAGCAGTACTGATATATTTTGAAAGTATTTTTTCCTTATAATCACAAAAAATGGTATTTTTGTGAGCCAAAATCGCTTTTTGCCTTTTTGACGGGAAGAAAAACAAACAAAACAAAATAAAACAATGGCAACATTACAGAAAATCAGAAGCAAAGGACCACTGCTCCTTATCGTTATCGGCCTTGCCATGCTGGCCTTCATCCTTGGCGATGCATGGAAAATGTTCAATCCGAACGGAGGGGCTCAGTATGTGGGAAGCATTGCCGGAGAAAAAATCTCAGCTCAGGATTTCCAGAAAGAACTTGAAGACTATACCGAGATTATCAAGTTCGGCCTGGGTACGAATGAGATTTCAGAAGAACTCAACAATCAGTTGAAGGACGAGGTCTGGAGAACCATTATCCGCGACAGAATCCTTGAGAAGGAAAGCAAGGCTCTCGGTCTTGCCGTATCGGACGAGGAAATCCGCTTTGTCATTGAACAGGGTACCCATCCCGCTCTGAAGGATGCTGTCATGTTCTGTGACAATAACGGCAACTTTGATGCTGATATTCTGAAAAGCTTCATCCCGTTCTACGAATCGATTGACCGCAGTTCATACGATGCCCAGACATTGGAATCATACGACATGATGTACAAGTTCTGGCTTTTCATTGAAAGGGAGATAAGGAACGATCTTCTTGGAGCGAAGTATGTCACCCTGGTGGAGACTTCAATCAACGCCAACGCCGTGACCGTGCAGAATTCATATGAGAACAGAATCAAGCGTTATGATGTCCTTGTGGCTGCTATGCCGTACTCAATGATTCCCGATGCCGATGCAGTTCCTGCAGCACAGGACCTCAAGGCCGCTTATGCAAGGAACAAGGAACGTCTTTTCAACTATGCTGAAACACGCAATGTCTACTATATCGACTACGAGATTCTTCCAAGCCAGGAAGACCGTGAAGCTCTTGCAGAAGAGATGAACGATTACACAAGGGAACTTGAAGAATCCGAAGGCGACTATGCTGCATTGCTCCATCGTGCTCTGTCCAGACAGACATTCAGCGAGGTTGCACGTTCGGCCGAATATCTGCCGCTTGAGGTCGTTGCCAGAATCGATTCTGTCAATTCAAATGGCGTTTGCGGTCCGATTTACAATGCCGATGAAGACAGCTACACTTCATTCAAGCTCATCAAAAAGGTGGACGGATATGATTCAATCCAGTACAACCTCATGAGCGTTCAGGCCGGCACGGATGCCGAAACAGCCCGTCTGTCCGACAGCATCTTCAACGCAGTCAAGGCCGGTGCCGATTTTGAGGAACTTGCATCAAAGTACGGACAGTCCGGCGCTGCACAGTGGATTTCATCGGACCAGTATGAACCTGCCGCTCTGAGCGGTGACAATGCAAAGTTCCTGAACACATTGAACAGCATGAAGAAAGGCCAGGTCGAAAACATCGCCGTTACCGGTGCAAATCTTATTCTCAAGGTTACCGATGTCCGCAAGCCTACAAAGAAGTATGTGGTTGCCACAATCAAGCGTCCGGTTGAATTCGGTGAGGAAACAAGCAGCAAGGCCTATAACGACCTGAACCTTTTCGTTGCCAAAAACAACAACATCGATTCACTCAAGTCAAAGGCTGAAGATGCAGGCTTCCGTCTTCTCTACAATTCAAATGTAACGAACCAGTCCTATTACATAGGTGGAATCGCCAGATCCCATGAAGCTCTGCGTTGGGCTTTTGAAGCTGAAAAGGGTGAAGTTTCACGCGTTTTTGAGGCCGGCGCCGCAAATGACCATCTGCTTGTTGTCGCTGTCGATGACATCACTCCCGAAGGATATGTTTCGCTCCAGCAGGCCAGCAGGTCAATTACCCCTGATGCAGTGAAGGAAATCAAGTACAGACAGCTTCTTGCCAAACTGGACGGAGTCAAGTCATTTGAAGATGCCCAGGCTGTAGAAGGCGTTCAGGTTGACACTATCAAGTTCTGCAACTTTACGAACAACGTATATCTTCCTTCAAGTATGGTAAACGAACCGGTACTCGGCCCGGCTGCCAATAAACTTGCAAACGGTGAGATGTCAAGTCCTGTCAAGGGTCAGAGCAGCGTCTTCGTGGTCAAGAAGATTTCAGACGATGCACTTGCAGTGGAGTTTGATGAACCTTCCGAAGTGTACAGGGTGAATACTCTTTCAAGGGCCCGTTTCTCGTCTCAGGCTCTTATGGATGAACTTGTCAATCAGTATGACATCAAAGATACCAGATACCGTATCTTCTGATTCCGAATCTGAATATATGAAGGAAGGCCCCGTTTTTATCGGGGCCTTCCTTTTTTCCTGCCGGTAAAAAACGGACCCTTGGGCGAAAGCCCGAGGGTCCGGATTCATAATGCGTTGCCGGAGAGCAATCAGTTGTTCTCCGGACGGAGCTTGCGGACAACTGCGCCGGTCTGCCACATTTCGCTTTCGCGCAGAGCCTTGAGTTCCTTCTCAAGACCGTCGCGGTAGTCGGGCTTTGAGTTGGCGTCAATTGAGATCTGGGCTTCGTTACCGCAGCGTACGCTTGCGTACAGCTTTTCAACTACAGGCTTGATTGCATCGTGGAAAGGAACCATCCAGTCCAGTGCACCGCGCTGTGCTGTGGTCGAGCAGTTGGCATACATCCAGTCCATGCCCTTTGCTGCGAACAGAGGCATGAGTGACTGTGTCAGTTCCTCGACGGTTTCGTTGAATGCTTCAGAAGGAGTGTGTCCGTTCTCGCGCAGAACTTCATACTGTGCAAGGAGCAGACCCTGGATGGCACCCATAAGTGAACCGCGCTCACCGGTAAGGTCAGAAGTGGCTTCGCGGATGAATGTGGTTTCGAACATGTAGCCTGAACCTATGCCGATACCGAAAGCCAGAACCTTTTCCAGAGCCTTGCCTGATGCGTCCTGATAGATTGCGTATGAGCTGTTAAGACCGCGGCCTTCAAGGAACATGGTGCGGAGTGATGTGCCTGAACCCTTAGGAGCGACCATGATGACGTCAATGTCCTTTGGAGGAACAACGCCGGTGCGGTCATTCCATGTGATTGCAAATCCGTGTGAGAAGTACAGAGTCTTGCCCGCTGTCAGGTAAGGCTTGATTACAGGCCACTGCTGCATCTGGGCAGCGTCTGAAAGCAGCATGCAGATGATTGTACCCTTCTGTGCGGCCTCTTCAATTGAGAACAGTGTCTTGCCCGGTACCCAGCCGTCAGCTACGGCCTTTTCGTATGTCTTGCCCTGACGCTGTCCGACAATGACGTTGAAACCGTTGTCGCGCAGGTTGCATGCCTGACCAGGTCCCTGTACACCATAGCCGATGACTGCTATTGTTTCGTTCTTCAACACTTCCCTTGCCTTTTCCAGAGGGAATTCTTCGCGTGTCATTACCTCTTCAATGACACCGCCAAAATTCATTTTTGCCATAATAAAAGTTATTTGGGTTATATATTCCTTATTCCATACTGTTCCCCGATCTTTTCCAGATACTCGCTGACATGTTCAATGCGGGCCCTGGTGATTGCCACACGTCCTGAACTGACAAATTGAAGCATGCCGCCCTGTGCTGTCAGTTCCTCGTTGAGTGACATGATGTCACGGGTGTTGCCGGTCTTCTCGATGACCGAGAAGGTCTGGTTCACTTCAATGAGTTTGGCATCGTATTTTCTGATTATCTCATTCATGGCCGGGCTCTCCATGAGCACCGACGTCACCACCTTATATAATGCGACTTCCTGCATGAATATCTCGTCGTCGGTGAAATAACGGCACTGCAGGACGTCAACCTTCTTCTCGATCTGGTTGGCAATCTTTTCAATGGATTCCCTGTCGCTCCACGCGGTAATGGTGTAGCGGTGAATGCCCTTGATCGATGAGGCTGAAACGTTCAGGCTTTCAATGTTGACCTGCCGCCGTGTGAAAACCGCGGTAATCTGGTTCAGGACACCGGCAATGTTCTCAGAGTGTACAATCAGAGTGTATAGTGTCTTTTCCATCATTTCCAATCATCGTCAATGGTGAATATCATCTTGTCAACTGGCTTGTGGCCCGGAATCATCGGCATGACATTCTCTTCGGTCATTACCTCCGTTTCCAGAATGAAAGCGCCAGGTGCCGATATCATCTCGCTTATTGCCTCTGCCAGTTCACTGCGGTCAGCAACCTTCCTGTAGGGAATGCCGTAGGCCGATGCTATCTTTCCGAATTCCGGACTCTTCATGGGAGTGCATGAATAGCGGCTTTCGAACATCATCTGCTGCCACTGTCTTACGTTGCCGAGATAGGTGTTGTTCATTACAACTATCTTGATTGGCGCACCGGTCTCCATGATGGTGCCAAGCTCCTGTAAGTTCATCTGGAAGCCGCCGTCTCCCTGGAACGAGAAAATCATGCGGTCTTCTGCGGCGAACGATGCGCCTATGGCTGCAGGCAGGGAGAAGCCCATGGTCCCGAGACCTCCCGAAGTGATTATGCTTCTGGGGACGTTGTATTTGAAATAGCGGGCGGCGAACATCTGGTTCAGGCCTACATCGGTGACAAGTGCCGCATTGCGTGGAGCCTGCTGAGCGACAGCATTCACAACCTCGCCCATGAGCAGAGGGCCGTTCTTGGGATGTGTCGCGCCGTCAATGACTTTCTCGTGCTCCTCCTGGCAGAGGGGCTTGAAACTGTCGATCCACTCCTTGTGGCTTGCCTTGTCTATACGTTCGGTAATGAGTGCCAGCGTTTTCCTGCAGTCGCCCAGAACGGCCACATCGGGTTTTACATTCTTTCCGAATTCTGACTTGTCAATGTCAAGGTGAATTATCTTTGCCTGACGTGCATAGAAGTTTACGTCGCTGGTTACACGGTCGTCAAAGCGCATGCCTACGGCAATCAGCACGTCGCACTGGTTGGTCATTACGTTAGGCGCCAGGTTGCCGTGCATGCCAAGCATGCCCATGTTGAGGGGATGGTCCGATTCCAACGCTGACAAGCCCAACAGCGTGCGTGCTGCGGGGGCATCGGCCTTTTCAATGAAAGCCTTGAGCTCCTGCTCGGCATTGCCAAGCTCGACTCCGTGACCCACAAGAACAAGAGGCTTCCTTGCCGCGTTTATAAGGTCTGCGGCGGCATGGATCCTTTCCATGTCAGGGTCCGGCGCCGGAATGTAGCTGCGAATGAAATCTATCTTTTCGGGCTTGTAGTCTATGGTCTCGTTCTGTGCGGTCTTGGAGAAGTCCAGGACAACAGGACCGGGACGGCCTGACTGTGCAATGTAGAACGCACGTGCAACGGCCCACGGAATGTCCTGGGCGCGTCGTATCTGATAGCTCCACTTGGTGATGGGCTGTGTTACGCCTACAAGGTCGATTTCCTGGAATGCATCGGTGCCAAGGGCATCGGTGCCTACCTGTCCGGCAATGACCACAATGGGAGTGCTGTCAAGCATTGCGTCGCTGATGCCTGTCAGTGTGTTGGTGGCACCCGGACCGCTTGTTACAATTGCAACGCCGGTCTTGCCCGATATGCGTGCATAACCCTGTGCCGCGTGTGCCGCTCCCTGCTCGTGCCGCACCAGAATCTGTCTCAGTTCGGGACGGTGCGAGAACAGGGCGTCAAACACCCTGATTATCGTGCCTCCGGGATAGACGAAAGCCGTGTCGACGCCTTGGTCAAGCAGCGATTGTATGAGCGCTTCAGCGCCTGTCATCATATTTGCCATGCGCTTACTCTATAATTCTTGTTCCACCCTTGTCTGCCGAACTTACCATGTTGGCGTAGGCCTTGAGGCTCTTGGGGACTGCACGCTTGCGGGTCAGAGGACGCATCGGCCTTGATGCCAGTTCGCTGTCGCTCAGACGTACGTTTATGCTGCGTGCGGGTATGTCAATGTCTATGATGTCACCGTCAATAATCTTGCCTATCGCACCGCCGCTTGCGGCTTCAGGCGATATGTGGCCGATGCTCAGGCCCGATGTGCCACCGCTGAAACGGCCGTCGGTAATCAGCGCGCATTCCTTGCCCAGGTGCTTTGACTTGATGTATGAAGTGGGGTAGAGCATTTCCTGCATGCCCGGACCGCCCTTGGGGCCTTCGTGGGTTATGACAACCACGTCTCCGGACACGACCTTTCCGCCCAGAATGCCTTCTACTGCATCTTCCTGCGAGTCGAAAACTTTTGCAGGACCTGAGAACTTCCATATTTTCTCATCTACGCCGGCTGTCTTTACAACGCAGCCGTCAACTGCGATGTTGCCTTTCAGGATTGCCAGGCCGCCGTCCTTTGAATATGCGTGCTGCAGGTCGCGTATGCACCCTTCGGCGCGGTCCGTGTCAAAGCTGTCATACATGCAGTTCTGTGCGCCCAGCGTGTTGCAGAACCTGTTGGCTGGAGCCGATGCGTAAATGCGTCCGGCTTCAGCCGACGGATTTGCCTTCTCAAGGCTGTATTCATCGGTCAGCTGGCCATAGTTCATGCCTGTCACGTTCATTGCCTCTTCAGCCAGCAGGCCTCCCTTCTTGAGCTGCTGCATTATGCCAAGCACACCTCCGGCGCGTCCCACTTCCTGGACGTGGTATTTCTGTGTGTTCGGAGCAACCTTGCACAGACAGGGGACCTTGCGTGACAGACGGTCAATGTCGTCCATCCTGAAATCGACTCCGGCTTCGGTGGCCACTGCCAGCAGGTGCAGTACCGTGTTGGTCGAACCGCCCATGGCGATATCGAGTGTCATGGCGTTCTCAAAAGCCTGCTTTTTGGCAATGCTGAGAGGGAGAAGACTGTCATCTCCGTTCTCGTAGTATGCAAGTGCGTTCTTTACAATGAGTCTTGCAGCATCCTTCATGAGCTGCACGCGGTTGGCGTGGGTTGCAAGAATGGTGCCGTTGCCGGGAAGGGCAAAACCGAGCGCCTCGGTCAGGCAGTTCATGGAGTTGGCGGTGAACATGCCCGAACAGCAGCCGCAGCCGGGGCATGCGCTGTCCTCAAGCGACTTTATGTCTTCATCGCTGTAGCTGTCATCGGCCGCCTTGATCATGGCATCGATAAGGTCGACGTGCTGTCCTTTCCATTCTCCGGCCTCCATCGGACCTCCGCTGACGAAGACTGTCGGTATGTTCAGGCGCATGGTGGCCATGAGCATTCCCGGCGTAATCTTGTCGCAGTTGCTTATGCAGACAAGGGCATCGGCCTTGTGGGCGTTGACCATGTATTCCACGCTGTCGGCTATTATGTCGCGTGAAGGAAGCGAATAGAGCATTCCGTCATGCCCCATGGCGATGCCGTCATCAATGGCTATGGTGTCAAATTCCGCAGCATAACAGCCCAGACGCTCTATTTCGGCCTTGACAATCTGAGCCGCATCATGAAGGTGGGTGTGACCCGGCACGAACTGGGTGAATGAATTGGCAATTGCAATAATAGGCTTGCCGAACTGTTCTTTCTTCATTCCGTTCGCTACCCAAAGGGCACGGGCTGCCGCCATCCTACGGCCTGTAGTGCACTGGTCACTTCTCAATGGAATCTTCATATTTCCGTTTTATTGTATTTTTATCCAAAAGTCAGGGCCTTTCCCATTTCTGAGAGAGGCCCTGCGGTTCTATTTTACCATGAACGGCCACTCTCAACGCGATGGTTCCCCGACCACCACGTACACAGCATTGACTGATGATGAATGGTTTGCCATGACTGCTTCCGCTTTTATTTTTACAAGCGCAAAATTACTCTATTTTTCAAAAAGGACAAGACATTCCGCACATTTTCGCTCATATTGACAGACTGGCACAAGTCTTTGGTAAAATTGGCCGTAATTGGCGAAAAAATTATACCTTTGCATTTCGGCACGGAAATTGTAGCCATACAGGAAAATATCACAATTACATATGGGTTTTAACGAATTTATTGGAAAACTCTTCGGAAACAAGGCCACGCGCGACGAAAAGGAAATACGTCCATGGGTGGAGAAGATCAGACAGGCCTGCCCGAAGTACGAAACAATGACCGCAGACCAGCTGCGTGAAGCATCTGCCGGAATAAGACAGAAGGTCCGCGATTTTGTCATACCGGAAAAGACAAAGATTGAAGAACTGAAGGCTCAGGTCGAAAAGACTGAACTTGAAGACCGTGAATCACTGTTCAACCAGATAGACAAGATGGAGAAGGAAGTCCTTGACCGTTACGAAGTGGTTCTGGACGAGGTGCTTCCCGACGTGTTCGCAATAATCAGGGAGACGGCAAGGCGTTTTGCTGAAAATGAGACGGTGACGGTCACCGCCACGGATTTCGACCGCGACCTGGCCGCCCGGCATGACTTCGTTGAAATTGACGGTGACAGCGCGATATGGCACAACCATTGGGTGGCCGGAGGCAATGACACTGTCTGGAACATGATACATTATGACGTCCAGCTGTTCGGCGGCGTGGTTCTGCATAAGGGCAAGATTGCAGAAATGGCCACCGGCGAAGGAAAGACGCTGGTCGCCACCCTGCCTGTATTCCTGAACGCGCTGACAGGAAACGGAGTTCACGTCGTGACAGTGAACGACTATCTTGCCAAGCGAGACTCCGAATGGATGGGCCCGCTCTATATGTTCCACGGACTGAGCGTTGACTGCATTGACAAGCATCAGCCGAACTCCGAGGCGCGCCGTAACGCTTACCGCGCCGACATCACGTTCGGTACCAACAACGAGTTCGGTTTCGACTACCTGCGCGACAATATGGCGGGACGTCCTGACGAACTGGTCCAGCGCGGTCATAACTATGCCATTGTGGATGAGGTGGACTCTGTTCTCATAGACGATGCCAGAACACCTCTTATTATATCCGGTCCCGTTCCAAAGGGCGATGACCAGATGTTCGAACAGCTCCGTCCTCAGGTCGAGCAGCTGTATGAGGCTCAGAAGAAACTGGCTACCCAGTATCTGGCCGATGCCCGCAAGAAGGTACAGTCTGAAAATCAGGATGAGGTGGCCGAAGGTTTCCTGTCACTTTTCCGCAGTTTCAAGGCTCTCCCCAAGAACAAGGCGCTTATCAAGTTCCTGAGTGAACCCGGCATAAAGGTGGGCATGCAGAAGACCGAGGAAATTTACATGGAGGCACAGAACAAGCGCATGCCTGAGGCTGTAGAACC
The DNA here is from genome assembly GCA_024398695.1 of Bacteroidaceae bacterium. Classification (GTDB taxonomy): domain Bacteria; phylum Bacteroidota; class Bacteroidia; order Bacteroidales; family Bacteroidaceae; genus Colenecus. The sequence goes on from JAKSIR010000005.1 coordinate 17,786, forward strand.
GCTCTATTTCGTCATTGATGAAAAATTGAACAGCGTCGATCTGACAGACAAGGGTGTCGAACTGTTGAGCGGAACCAATCAGGATCCCGAATTCTTTGTGCTTCCTGATATCGCGTCACAGCTGTCGGAACTTGAGGCACGTGCGGACCTCACTCCGGAGGAGCGTCTGGAAAAGAAGGACCAGCTGCTCACGGACTATGCCGTCAAAAGCGACAGAATCCATACGATCAACCAGCTTCTCAAGGCATACTGCATGTTTGAGAAGGATGTCGACTACATTGTGACTGAAGACGGAAAGGTCAAGATAGTTGACGAACAGACAGGCCGTGTCATGGAAGGACGCCGCTGGTCAGACGGTCTGCATCAGGCTGTCGAAGCCAAGGAACGTGTCGACATTGAAGCCGCGACCCAGACTTTTGCAACAATCACTCTTCAGAACTACTTCCGCATGTACCACAAGCTGGCCGGCATGACCGGTACGGCTGAAACGGAAGCCGGTGAATTCTGGGATATCTACAAGCTTGATGTGGTCGTGATTCCAACTAACCGTCCCATCGCCCGTATTGACCAGAATGACCGCATATACAAGACCAAACGCGAAAAGTACAAGGCTGTAATCGAAGAGATTGAAAAGCTTGTCAAAGCCGGTCGCCCTGTGCTGGTTGGTACTACATCGGTCGAAATCAGTGAACAGCTGAGCCGCATGCTCACCATGCGCAAGATAGAGCATAACGTGCTGAATGCCAAGCTGCACCAGAAGGAGGCCGATATCGTTGCCAAGGCAGGTCAGAAGAGTATCGTGACCATCGCCACGAATATGGCAGGACGTGGTACCGATATCAAGCTCTCGCCCGAAGTCAAGGCAGCAGGCGGTCTTGCCATCATCGGTACCGAACGTCATGAGAGCCGTCGCGTCGACCGTCAGCTGCGCGGACGTTCAGGCCGTCAGGGCGATCCGGGCTCGTCTGTGTTCTTCATTTCGCTTGAAGACAATCTGATGCGTCTGTTCGGCAGTGACCGTATAGCTCCGCTCATGGACAAGCTGGGCCTGCAGGAAGACGAAATGATAGAAAACGGCTTCATCACCAAGCGTATCGAACAGGCTCAGAAGAAGGTCGAAGAGAACCACTTCGGTACCCGCAAGCGCCTGCTCGAGTACGATGACGTGATGAACAAGCAGCGTACGGTTGTCTATGAGAAGCGACGTCACGCGCTGATAGGCGAACGTATCGGCATGGATATAGCCAATATGATATGGGACCGTGCCGCAGGCATTGTGGAGAACTTTGCCGACTATGAAAGTATGCAGATGGAGGCATTGCGTGTCCTTGCCATTGAACTGCCGTTCACGGAGGAGGAGTTCGGAAAGATGAAGCCGGAAGCATTGAGCGACAGCCTTTTCTCGGCCGCAATGGACAACTTCAAGCGCAGGACAGAACGTCTTTCCCAGATTGTCAACCCTGTCATTAAAAAAGTTTACGAGGAACAGGGCGACCGCTTTGAGAACATTCTCATTCCGATTACGGACGGGCGTCGCGTATACCAGATCCCATGTAACCTCAAGCAGGCATACGAGAGTGAAGGAAAGAGCGTAGTCACCTCATTCCAGAAGGCAATCCTGCTGCATACCATTGACGAATGCTGGAAGGAGAATCTGCGTGAACTTGACGAGCTCAAGCAGTCAGTCCAGAACGCCAGTTACGAACAGAAGGATCCTCTGCTCATATTCAAGCTTGAATCGGTCACTCTGTTCGACAACATGGTCAACAAGCTGAATGACCAGACTGTGACAATTCTCATGCACAGCCAGATTCCCGAGCCGGATCCGAATCAGGTGCGTCAGGCACCTGCACAGCAGCCGCAGCGCAGGCCTCAGTACCGCGAGAGCAAAGCCGACCTGGGCGATCCGAACCAGCGTGCTGCAGCGGGCCGCGATACCCGTCAGCAGGTTCGCGAACCTGTCCGCGTTGACAAGACTCCGGGCCGCAACGACCCATGCCCATGCGGCAGCGGACTCAAGTTCAAGAACTGCCACGGAAAGAATATGTAAAAATAAAACAGGACAGTCATGAAAATCAGCGAATCATCGTATCAGGAAATCCGGAAGCTGATTCAGCTTGCCGTTGAACCTTATCGCAAGTCACAGGAACAGCAGACAGTTACCGACATCCATCTGCAGCCGGTTCGTGAAACGGGTGAATTCCTAGTATCCGATGACGACCGCGTGCTTGCATCGGTCCAGTTGTCCGACCTGACTGAAATTCCCGAAGATGTCTTCTACAGCGTCATGGAAAATTCGCTCAAGAGTGTGCTCAAGCTTATTGACCGTGAGCAGCCTCTTGAACAGCTGGCCATCTGGAAACCCTTCTCGTTCGTTCTGGCCGATGATGAAGGCGAGACGGTGACAGAGCTGATGCTGTTCGACGATGACAACACTCTTCTGAGCCAGGGGCTTATGCAGGGACTTGAAGAGGATCTGGACAGGTTCCTTGATGAACTCCTCGAAATTTAACCAAAGTTAAAGCGCCTCGAAAAGAGGCGCTTGCTTTTTGATGGGGTGCTGGCGCAAATGCTAAAAATGGCTAAATGTGCTATTCTCGTGGGAAAACTTTTGGCGTACTCCTGAGTTTTCAAGTATATTTGCAGCTCGAATTGTGAAGGCTGCATAATGTTCACTTTAACAAATAGGAAGGAACTTCGCCCGATAGTGGTTCAAACCGCGTTGGCCATGTTCATGAAGGACGGTTATCTGGCTGTCCGCATGGATGACGTTGCCGCGCGGCTGTCAATGTCGAAGCGCACTCTCTATGAAATGTTCAGCAACAAGGAACAGCTGCTGACGGAATGCATGGAAATCCATTCCAGGTATATGGCAAAGAGAATTGCCGATGCGGTCAAAGAGAATGAAGACATTCTTTCCATTATGCTCCGCTATATTGAAATAGTGGTAGCCGAATCTCACAACACCAACCGTATTTTCTTTGACAGCATGGACAAGTACCCGAAATTCAAGGAACTGTTCATGCGTCACATGGAATCCGTCAGGTCCAGAATGCGTGAATATCTGGAACTGGGCGTCAGTCAGGGGGTGTTCCGTGATGATGTGAACATGGATGTCGTGATGCAGGCTTTTGCAGTCATGGGCCGTCTGGCCAATAATGAGGAGATGAAACGGCAGTATCCGTACGAGCAGCTGGTCAATGATTCCATTGTGCTGCTTCTGCGCGGTATAGCGTCGCCGAAGGGTATGGAAGTGTTGGAGGAATACAGATATAAAAACAGACAATAGACAATGAACAGACGTTTTTTCAGCAGGGTGATTATGTCCCTGGCAGCCGCTCTTGCGGTCGTTCCTGCCACCGGCCAAGAGTCCGGTCAGGTCCTGAAACTGACACTTGAAGATGCTGTCAGAATTGCCATCAGCGAGAACCCGACCATCAAGGTGGCCGAACAGCAGATCGAGTTGAAGAAAATCAGCAAGGATGAGGCCTGGCAGTCACTTCTGCCGAGTGCTGATTTGAGCGGAACCATTCAGTATACGGTCCTTGCGGCTGTCATGAAGCTGAATGATATGGAATTCAAGATGGGTAAGGACAACACCAGCACATGGAACGGTCAGTTCCAGATCAGTCTGCCCATCTTTGCCCCCACGGTTTATGCAACGATGAACCTTACCAGAAGCGATTTGGAGAATGCCGTGGAGCAGAGCCGCAGCTCGCGTCTTGATCTGGTCAATCAGGTGACAAAGGCATACTATCAGGTTATCCTTGCCCAGGACAGCTATGACGTGCTGTGCAAGAGCTTCGAACAGGCACAGAAGAACTTCGATCTGGTCAACTCCATGTATGAACTTGGCGGTACGAGCGAATATGACAAGATCAGCGCCGAGGTCCAGGTGCGCAGCATGAATCCGTCTGTAATTCAGGCCCGCAATGCCGTCTCCATGGCAAAGCTTCAGCTGCTGGTCCTGATGGGCATATCGGCCGATACGGAGATTTCCATTGAAGGCAGCCTGGAGGATTACGAGGAACAGCTGTACGTGGAGTCGCTTGACGAGTCCGGCTATTCGCTTGACAACAATACGAACATGCGACAGCTGGAACTCAGCGGAACGATGCTCAACCAGACTCTGCGTGTGCAGAAAATGAATTTTCTTCCCACTCTTGCCCTGTCGGGATCCTATTCGTTCCAATCAATGTATAACGAAGACTGGAATATTGGAAACTACGCTTGGGCAAAAAGTTCGAATGTCGTTCTGTCCATGTCGGTTCCGGTATTCAGGATGGGCAACTTCACCAAACTGCGCAGTACCAGACTGCAGATCAGCCAGCTTGCCGAAAACCGCGATTATACGGAACGCCAGCTCGGAATGCAGGTACGGAACTATCGTGACAACATGAGCGCGAACGCCGAACAGGTTGCAAGTAACCGCGAGGCCATACAGCAGGCTGAGAAAGGCCGTGAAATTGCCTCGAAGCGTTATGAGATAGGTAAGGGTACCATTCTGGAACTGAACAATTCCGAAGTGTCGCTCACCCAGGCAAAACTCACATACAGCCAGTCCATATACAATTATCTGGCAGCCAAGGCAGACCTGGACAAGGTGCTTGGCGTTGATGACAATCTGACAATTGACAAAGAAAACAAATAAGATAAACGATATGAAAGCATTCAGAATTTCAGGAATTGCTCTTGGCATGGTGCTGCTGGCATCGTGCGGGCAGAAGAAACAGACCGAAGAAGTCCAGGCTCAGGGACAGGAAGCAAAACCGTCAGTGAAGCTGGCACAGGTCGTTGAAGAACCGGTTGACCAGCTGCAGGTATATTCTGCCACCATTGTCGGCGAGGTCTTGAACAATATCGCTCCTGCAGGCGCCGGACGTATCAAGAAGATCAACGTGGAAGTCGGCGACAATGTCAGGAAAGGCCAGATACTGGCTGAAATGGATGAAACCAATCTGATCAATCAGGAAATGCAGCTCAAGAACCTTGAAACGGAATTCAACCGCATTGACCAGCTGTATCAGGTTGGCGGTGTCTCACAGTCGGAATGGGAGTCCATGAACCTGCAGCTTGAGGTGGCCCGCAAGTCATACAAGACTCTGAAGGAGAACACCAAGCTGGAAAGCCCGATTGACGGTGTGGTTACAGCCCGCAACTATGACAACGGTGACCTATACGGAGGCCAGGCCATTCTGGTCGTTCAGAAGATATCGCCTGTCAAACTCACCATCAACGTTTCCGAACAGTACTATTCAAAGGTGAAGAAGGGTGATCAGGTCTCGATTGAACTTGACGCATATCCCGGTGAGACATTCAACGGCAAGGTTTCTCTGATCTATCCTACCGTAGAATCGATGACCCATACTTTCCCGGTCGAGATCAACGTCGACAACCGGAGCCAGAAACTCCGTCCGGGCATGTTCGCCCGTGCCACTCTGAATCTGGGAACAGAGAACCATGTGGTTGTTCCCGATATTGCCATCGTCAAGATGGCCGGTTCAGGCGACCGCTATGTATATGTATATGAAGACGGCAAGGTCAGCTACAGGAAGGTTGAACTCGGCCAGCGTCTCGGTGACCGGTATGAACTCATATCGGGCGTAGCTGACGGCGCTCAGATAGTAATCGCCGGACAGGCCGGCATTACCGACGGTAAGGAAGTTGAAGTAATCAAGTAAAAACAGCAAACCATGAGCTTATACGAAGGTTCGGTCAAAAGACCAATTCTTACTGCGCTCTGTTTTGTGGCTGTGGTGGTCTTCGGTGTGTTCTCATACACCAAGCTGCCGATTGACCAGCTGCCTGACATTGAGACCAACACCATCATGGTGTTCACATACTACAATGGCGCAAGTGCATCGGACATTGAAAACAATATTTCGCGTCCGTTGGAGAATACTCTGAACAGTTGCAGCTACATAAAGCACATCACGTCAAAGTCATCGGAGAACGTTTCGGTAATCCAGCTGGAATTTGAATACGGACACGACATCGACGATCTGACCAACGATGTGCGTGACAAACTTGACATGATTGCCAACTCGCTTCCGGATGGAGCCCAGTCGCCGATCATCTTCAAGTTCGATACCAGCATGATGCCTATCATGATGCTGTCTGTTCAGGCAAATGAAAGCCAGAACGCCCTTTACAAGATTCTCGACGAGAATGTAGTGAATCCTCTCGCAAGAATACCGGGCGTAGGTACTGTGTCTGTAACAGGTGCACCTGAACGTGAAATCTACGTTTACTGCGATCCTGCAAAGCTTGAAGCCTATAACCTTACCATTGAGGCAATATCATCGATCATAGGACAGGAGAACCGCAGCATACCTTCCGGTAACCTGGACATCGGTAACGAAACTTTCGCGCTCCGCGTTGACGGCGAGTTCCGTGACCCGATGGACATGAAGAACCTGGTGGTTGCATCGGTAGGCGGCCGCAATGTGTACCTGTCCGATGTGGCTGTCATTTCCGACCGCACACAGGAACGTGCACAGGAGTCATACAACAACGGCCAGCAGGGTGCCATGATGATAATCCAGAAGCAGACAGGTGCCAATACTGTGGAGATATGCCGTAAGGTCAATGCCGCGCTGCCGGAACTTCAGAAGAATCTGCCGAGCGACATACACATAGGTATCATAAATGACGGTTCCACCGACATCATGATGACTGTCAACTCGCTGGCCGAGACCATTATCTACGCACTTCTGTTCGTGGTGCTGGTCGTTTATCTGTTTACCGGCCGCTGGCGTGCGACTGTCGTCGTAGCTGTAACCATACCTCTGTCACTGATAGCGTCGTTCATCTATCTGTTCGTGACCGACGGTTCACTGAATATCATTTCCTTGAGCTGTCTTACGATAGCCATCGGTATGGTGGTCGATGACACCATCGTGGTGCTGGAGAACATTACCACACATATAGAGCGTGGCGCCGAACCGAAACAGGCTGCAATACACGCCACCAATGAAGTCGCAGTTTCTGTAATGGCCTCAACCCTGACAATATTCGCAGTATTCTTCCCGCTGACCATGATGAGCGGTATGGCCGGTGTGATGTTCAAGCAGCTGGGTGGTATGATGTGCATCATCATAGCCATTTCGCTGGTTGTGTCACTGACCCTGACTCCAATGCTCTGCTCGCGTATGCTGAAGCTTGAGAAGAAGGCCAACCGTCTGCATACGGCACTGTACGGACCCATCCAGAAGGCTCTTGACGGCCTTGACCGTTGGTACGGCGCACGCATCAACCATGCTGTCCGTCACCGCGGATGGGTTGTGGCAGTATGTCTGGCTATATTCGTGCTTTCACTCCTTACGGCTGGAAAACTCAAATCGGAGTTCTTCCCGGCCGATGAACAGTCACGTGTGAGCGCTACCGTCTATATGCCGATGAACTCGAGTACCGACCGTTCAAAGGTGGTTGCCGCCGACCTTGCCAACCTGTGGATGAAACGTTATGAAAACGATCTTGTTACATGCAACTACCGTGTCGGTGCCGCCGATGAGAACAACACGTTTGCCGCAATGCAGAGCAATGGTACGCATATCATATCATTCACCCTTTCATTCAAGGAACTTGACGAGCGCAGCATTTCATCGGCCACTGTCGTGGCACAGATGCGTGCTGACCTGAACGCGCGTCCGGAGATTGAGCGGTTCATGGTTACCGAAGGCGGTGGCATGAGTATGGGCGGTGCTTCATCGGCTCAGTTTGAAATATACGGCTATGACTTTGATGCTACGGACAAGGTGGCTGCCGACCTGCTTGCTGCAATGAAGGAAGTCAAGGGCGTCGGTGAAGCCTATGTGAGCCGCGAACAGTACCAGCCGGAATACCAGGTCGTGTTTGACCGCGAGAAACTGGCCCAGCACGGACTGAATCTTTCAACTGCCGCTACATATCTGCGTAACCGCATCAATGGCGCTACTGCATCGTACTTCCGTGAAGACGGTGAGGAGTATTACATAAAGGTACGCTATGCTCCTGAATTCAGAACTGAGCTGGACGACATAGAAAATATCCTGCTTTACGGTTCCGGCAACAGTGCAGTCAGGGTCAGGGATATAGGTCATCTGGAAGAGACGTTCACTCCGCCTACCATTCAGCGTAAGGACCGCCAGAGAATCAATACGGTGACCTGTATGATTGCCGGCGGCTCCGCCTTGAGCGATGTTGTGGAGGCCGGACAGGCTATCATTGACAAAATGGACCTTCCTGACGGCGTTACAGTCCAGGTGGCCGGTGACTATGAGGAACAGCAGGAGTCGTTCAAGGATATGGGTACTCTCGGACTGCTCATAATCATGCTTGTGTTCATTGTCATGGCAGCCCAGTTCGAGTCGCTTACATTGCCGTTCCTTATCATGTTCTCAATTCCTTTCGCATTGAGCGGAGTGCTGTTGGCCCTCTTCCTTACGGGTACCACTCTGAACCTCATGAGCCTGCTCGGCGCCATAATGCTGATAGGTATCGTAGTGAAGAACGGTATCGTACTTATTGACTTTACAAGCCTGTGCCGCGAACGCGGAATGTCAGCAATTCACGCAACCGTGACCGCAGCCCGCAGCCGTCTGCGTCCTGTACTCATGACTACTCTGACAACCATTCTGGGTATGATTCCTATGGCTCTCAGCCATGGTCAGGGTTCGGCTATGTGGCGTCCGTTGGGCATTTCGGTCATAGGCGGTCTTACTGTGTCAACCATTCTGACACTTGTGCTTGTTCCTACCCTTTACTGTATCAGCCAGGGTGTCAGAATCAAGAAACAGCGTCGCAAACACCGCAAGCAGCTTGATCTTGCCGCCTACTGGGCTGCAAACAAAGACCAGTTTATACATGACAAGACTGCCCGTATTGAACAATAAGCAACAGCAACAATTATGAAATCAATACTGATATCATTCGACCAGACATATACAGAACGGATAATCGACCTGCTGACTACAAACAACTGCCGCGGCTTCTCCATGGTGGAGCAGCTGCAGGGCAGGGGGTCGAAGACCGGTGAACCGCACTACGGAAACCACGCATGGCCTTCCATGTGTTCCGGAATAATCGCGGTTACAGATGACGACAAAGTTGACATCATCCTGGGCAAACTGCACGAGATGGATGTAGCCACTCCCAAGCTGGGATTGAGGGCATTCGTCTGGAATATAGAAAAGACTATCTGATCTTCCAGCCGTTCTCGGCTGGGTCCTCCCCCGAGGGGAGGATGTAGGAGGGGGTAACAGGAGACTATTATACGAGTAACCTGTAAGCCTACAGGTTACTCGTCCAGCCCTGTGCCTTAAGCTCTATTTCCAGCCCCGACTTCAAGACAAGATGACGTCCCAGCTCGGGCCTCGTCATGTGCCCGATAAGCTTGACATCCTTGAGCTGTATGACCTTGTCATGGTCTGTCAGCGGAACGGTAAACAGCAGCTCGTAGTCTTCGCCGCCGTTCAGTGCGCAGGTATATACGTCCATATCAAGTTCTTCGGCCATGACCGCGGTCTGGTAGTCAATAGGAATGCGTTCCTGATATACGCTGCACCCGGTGTTGCTCTGCCTGCACAGGTGGATCAGTTCCGATGAGAGACCGTCCGAAATGTCCATCATGGATGTCGGCTGTATGCCCGCTTCCTGCAGTTCCCTTATTATGTCGCCGCGCGCTTCGGGTTTCAGCTGGCGTTCCAGAAGGTATTCCTTTCCGGCAAAGTCCGGATTGAAGGCTGTGCCGGACTCGTGTTCCGTGGAATTGAATACGGCTTTTTCGCGTTCAAGCAGCTGAAGTCCCATATATGCGGCTCCAAGATTTCCCGATACGCAAATAAGGTCATTCTGTCCTGCACCGCTGCGCAGTACGGCCTTTCCCTTTTCGCATTCGCCTATGCAGGTTATGCTGATGGCCAGTCCTGTAAGCGACGATGTGGTGTCTCCGCCTACAATGTCGACGCCGTGACGCTGGCAGGCAAGCTTGAGCCCGGCATAGAATTCATCCATGTCTTCAACGGTGAATCGCTTGCTCAGTGCAACTGACACTGTCATCTGCCGGGGCGTTCCGTTCATTGCGTATATATCGGAAATGTTCACCATGGCCGATTTGTAGCCTAGGTGCTTGAGAGGCATGTATGTCAGGTCGAAATGGACACCCTCCATGAGCATGTCGGTTGTCACCAGTACCTGCTTGTCCTGATAGTCTAGGATGGCGGCATCATCGCCGACTCCCTTTACGGTTGATGCGTTCTGCAGACTGATTCCTTCAGTCAGCCGGTCAATGAGTCCGAATTCTCCCAATTGCGAAATCTGGGTCTTTTCCTGCTGGTTCATGAAATATATTACCGTTTGAATGATTCAATGTGATTCAGTATCATTCTGTCGAAACATTCCTTTTCTCTGAGGAATGATACTCTTACTGGCAGTACGAATATGCGTTTTTTCAGCCCGTCGGGCAGTTCCATGCCTTTCAGCCGCGCTTCGTCCTTTTCTGTCGTAACGATGATCGAGCCGGTTCCGACGGAATCGGCGCATTTGGAAATACGGCTTATGTCGGCTGCGCTGAAACGGTGATGGTCGGGGAAACTCAGCAGCCTGACAAGTCCTGACTTTGTCTCAAGGTGGCTGACCATGGGCTGGGGACGGGCTATGCCAGCCACTGCAAGGATATCCGGATTCCCGGGAACTTCCGTACCCTGGACCATAGGCCTGAGTTCTCCATAGCTGAAAGTCGTGAAGAATACCTTCTGTTCCGGCCTGACGGCAATTCCCGCTGCCGCTTCATCCATGCTCCTGTCATCCAGACCGGCAGGGCATTTTGTGAATATTATGATGTCCGCCCTTCTGCGGCCTGACGCACTTTCGCGCATCCGTCCTGCCGGCATGACCATGTCATCAAGAATGTTGCGGCTCCAGTCAATGAGAAGTATGCCAAGCGACGGGCTGACTCTCCGGTGCTGGAATGCATCATCGAGTATGACGGTCCTCGTGCCTTTCCCTGCCAGGATTTCAATCCCGTGTATCCTGTCTTCATCGACAGCTACCGTGACATCCGGAAAACGGGTGCTGATCTGGAACGGTTCGTCACCGACCGTATCTGCATCCGAGTTGGCATCGGCCAGACGGAACCCTTTGGTCATGCGCCCGTATCCGCGGCTCAGAACGGCCACGTCGCCGCTTCCTCCAATCAGTCCTGCCAGATACTCCACATGTGGCGTCTTGCCTGTCCCGCCAACGGTTATGTTGCCTACTGAAATGACGGGAAACCCGAACCGGCGGCAGGAGAGCAGCCCCTTGTCGAAGCACATGTTGCGTATTCCCATGACAGCCCTGTAGACCAGGGACAACGGCGCAAGAACCGGATATGTTTTGAATTTTCCCTTCATGTTCCGAATGCAAAAGTAAACAAATTATGCATCAGTTTCCGAAAAATGACCGATGCCCGTCGGTCAGAGCGGTCCTAATTCCATTTTTTTATAAGTTTTAAGAATGATAGGTAGCGTTATTATGCAAAATTGTTGTAATTTGCGCCCGATTTTTAGACGCTATGCCTTGTAGTGCCTTTTTTTGGAAAGATGCTCGAGTGGTTGAAGAGGCACGCCTGGAAAGCGTGTATACGTCAAAAGCGTATCCGGGGTTCGAATCCCCGTCTTTCCGCACTGGTCTTTTGAAATTTTGATAAAAGTATAATATTAACAATTAACAAAACTATCTTAAAATGAAAAAGGTATTTGCATTCGTTGCAATGATGGGACTCCTTTCATTTGGAGTTTGCCAGACAGTCAATGCTCAGGAGGCAGCTGCTGCCGAGGCCGCTACTGAAGAGATTGCTCAGGACGATTCAACAGCTGTTGATTCAACCGCAGTGGAAGCTGCTGAAGAAGAAGTTGAAGAAACCGCTGTCGAAAAGGAAGAGACAGCTGAAAAGAAGGGTCTTCACAAGAACCTCAAGATCAAGTTCATTGAAGGTGATGCAGGCTTCATGTCACTCGTTGCCATCGCCCTTATTCTTGGTCTTGCTCTCTGCATTGAACGTATCATCTTCCTCAGCCTTTCGGAGATCAACAGCAAGAAGCTTCTCGAAGACATTCAGGCTGCTCTTGAAAACGGCGATGTTGAAGGTGCAAAGACAATCTGCCGCGAAACCCGCGGTCCTGTCGCTTCAATCTGCTATCAGGGTATGATGAGAATTGACGAAGGTCTTGACGTAGTTGAGCGTTCAGTCGTATCATACGGCAGCGTCTGCGCTTCAAACCTTGAAAAGAACCTCTCTTGGATCACACTGTTCATTGCAATGGCTCCTTCACTCGGATTCCTTGGTACTGTGATCGGTATGGTACAGGCCTTCGATAGAATTCAGGAAGCAGGCGATATCTCTCCGACAGTTGTTGCCGGCGGTATGAAGGTCGCTCTTATCACAACCATCTTCGGTATTATCACAGCTCTTATTCTTCAGGTATTCTACAACTACATTCTGAGCAAGGTCGAAGCTCTCAACACTGACATGGAGGATTCATCGGTCAGCCTGCTCGACATCATCATGAAGTACAACCTGAAGTTCAAGAAGTAAAAAACAGACTCCAATTATGGAAAACGAGAATAAACAAATAAAGGCGTCCAAGTGGGCATTGGGTATTCTCTGCATCCTTTCCGCAATTGTACTGATCTTGTTCTATTGCGTTGGAGCAGACAAAATTGAATTCCTCAACGACAGCAACCTGAAAGCACCTCAGTTTACCGGACTTCTCATCGTTTGGATGTATGTTATGGTAATTCTGACTGCAGTCGCTGTTCTCGGTTTCGGCATCTGTGCCGGAATCAAGAATATGAAAGTCAAGACCAGGAGCGACAGAGGCGGCTTTGCGGGTATCGTCATTCTGATTACCGCTGCAGTGATTGTCGTGTCTTATCTTCTTGGCAGTACAGAACCTGTTCAGACCGGAGAGAAACTGGTAGATAAGGTAGGTACGCTTAAGCTTACCGATACCTGCCTGCTTTCGATATATGTATTGGTTGTAGCATCAACTGTCTGCACTGCCCTGTCAATGGTCGGTGTATTCAAGTCAAAGAAGTAACCGAATCTGGAAAAGAGAAACAAGTTATGGGAAAAAGCAATAGAAAAGTTCCCGGACTGAATGCGTCATCAACAGCTGACATCTCGTTCATTCTGCTGATATTCTTCCTGATTACCACTTCAATGGACACGGATACGGGTCTTACCCGCCGTCTGCCTGAGTGGGATCCCAATGCGCAGGAAGATGAAGTAAAGATTAAACAGCGCAACATTATGACTGTTCGCGTCAATCAGAGCAACGAGATTTATGTAAAGAATGGCGTAGTGAATCGAGTAATTGAGGTTGACGAGCTCAAGGATATTGCAAAGGAATTCATTGACAATCCTGATGACAATCCTGAGCTGCCCGCAAAGGAGGAATATGACGTTCCAGGCTTCCGTGTCGTAATTACTACAATGAAGCATGTCATTTCGCTGCAGACAGACCGCGATACCAATTACGAGATTTATTTCAAGGTCCAGAACGAATTATCAAAGGCTTACAACGAGCTTCGTGATACCTGGTGCCGTCAGGTGCTTGGAAAGTCATGGGACAGATGCGATGACGATGAGCGTGCATTCGCAAAGGCCATGTATCCGTCAAAGATATCAGAAGCCGAGCCTAAAACTTACGGAACCGCACAGTAATTATGAGTAAATTCAGAAGCAACGGAAAAAGGGAAATGCCGGAGTTGAACACTTCGTCACTCCCGGACTTGATCTTCTCGGTGTTATTCTTCTTCATGATGGTAACGTCAATGAGAGAAGTAACGCTCAAGGTACAGTTTACTACACCGAGCGGTACCGAAATTGAGAAGCTTGAAAGAAAGTCTCTGGTCTCCTACATTTACATCGGACCTCCAACGAAGGACTATAGAGCTGCTTTGGGTCCGGCTTCACGTATTCAGCTCAACGACAAGTTTGCTGAACCGTCGGCAATTCGCGAGTATGTCAAGCAGGAGCGTGAAAGCATGACATCACAGAAGGATGTACCTTTCATGAAGATGTCTCTCAAGGCCGATGTAAATACGCACATGGGTATCATTACTGACGTAAAGCAGGAACTTAGAAAGGCTCAGGCATTGAACCTTGTCTATTCCGCTTCGCTTGATAAGAACAAGTGATAAGGAAACCTGCAGACAACTGCATCAAAAAGCCTCCGGATGTCCGGAGGCTTTTTTTGTTCTGTTATCGTATCGATTTTCGGATTCTCCACTGGGCCGGGTACAGGTTATTGGCCCTGCTGCCAATATTCTTGACGAACCCGATGGGGGCGTTCATGTAGGATACGGCCAGATATCCTTTGGGCATGTCTTCGAAACGCAGGACATCTCCGTGAAGGTAGTCGAGTGCCTGGCTGAGCGTCAGTCCGACGGCCGTAAATGCCGATCCTGCTTTCCCGCTGAACGCCAGAGCCTGTGAGGGGACGGAGTCCTTACCCTTGACGTTCGCGACTTCAATGCCGCGGACAAGGCAGTACAGACGTTCGGAAACGGCCTTCATTCGCGGAGCCAGAGCCCGTGGCATGGCGATTATTCTGTCGCCTGTCCTTTCCAGTATGCAGTCGTAGCTGTCCGCAAGCATCTCCCGGCATAACTTCTCCTCCTTTATGACAGCGCTTTTTTCCTGTCCGCAGAAGCCGTCGTTCTTGCGCAGGACGGAAAGGAAGAAGCCTTCTCCGCGTGTATTGCCCGGAAGAAAGTGAAAGCATGGAATGTCGAATCCGGCATATGCTCCGATAATCCCCTGGCCTTCAGGATACGATATGTCAACGCATGAGGCTCCAAGCTCCCGGCATATCCATTCTACATTCTCTTCGTCTTCACTGCTGTTGAAGGTGCAGGTGCTGTATATCAGATATCCTCCGGGCTTGAGCGCGGGCCATGCGTCCCGCAAAATCTCCCGCTGGCGAGCTGCACATATTTTCACGGCTTCGGGACTCCAGTCCCGTACTGCCTCATCGTCCTTGCGGAACATGCCTTCACCGGAGCATGGGACATCGGTCAGCATTATGTCGAACTGAAGGCCGCTGGCTCCAACCTGTGCCGGAGTGTTGCAACTTACAATGACATTGTCGTTTCCCCATTTGACCAGATTCTCCGCGAGTATCTGTGCGCGGGAACGCTGAATCTCGTTGGCAACCAGTATGCTGCCCTGTGGGAGTGCCGATGCGGCCAGGGTCGATTTGCCGCCGGGGGCGGCGCATAGGTCAAGCATGCTGACGGGGCCGTGTACAATCTGCTTCAATGCATGCCCGACGAACATTGACGATGCTTCCTGCACATAGTAGCAGCCCGCATGAAGAAGCGGATCCATGGTGAACTGCGGCCTTTCTGAGAGATACCAGCCGTAATCGGACCAGGGTACGCGGCTTTCAAGCGGCAAATGCGGCAACGAATCTGTCTTTGCCGGGTTAAGACGGATACTCGTGACAGGCTCGGTGTCAGTAATGGCTTTCGAAAGCCGCGTTGCTGCATCGGCCCCGATCAGGCCGTCCATCTGACTGATGAAATCGGTTGATAACTCCATGTCCTGTTCTGCTGGAAACTGGGAGCGAAGATAAGAAAATTGATTAAATTTGCGGTAAATCAAAGCCCGCTCTTATGAAACAATATCTTGATCTGCTTCAGCGCATACTTGATGAAGGTGTGGAGAAAGGAGACCGTACAGGAACCGGAACGCTCAGCGTGTTCGGACACCAGATGCGTTTCAATCTTGAAGAGGGATTCCCGCTTCTGACCACCAAGAAACTTCACCTCAAGTCAATCATATATGAACTGCTGTGGTTCCTGAACGGTGATACCAATGTCAGGTACCTTCAGGATAACGGCGTGAGAATATGGAACGAATGGGCCGATGAGAACGGTGAGCTGGGTCCTGTCTATGGCAAGCAGTGGCGCGCCTTCGAGACACTGGACAAGGACGGAAACCGCGTGGTCGTGGATCAGATACAGGACATTGTCAATCAGTTGAAGAACAATCCGGACAGCCGCCGTATGCTGGTATGCGCATGGCATCCAGGACAGACTGACTATATGGCTCTGCCCCCATGCCACACAATGTTCCAGTTCTATGTGGCAAACGGCAAACTCTCGCTCCAACTTTATCAGCGCAGCGCGGACACGTTTCTGGGCGTTCCGTTCAATATTGCATCGTATGCCTTGCTGGACATGATGATGGCGCAGGTGTGCGGACTCAAACCCGGCGAGTTCATCCATACCACCGGCGACACCCATCTTTACCTGAATCACATAGAGCAGGCCAGGCTCCAGTTGACAAGAGAGCCCAGAAAGCTTCCTGTAATGAAAATCAATCCGGATGTGAAGAGCATCTTCGACTTCAAGTACGAGGACTTCCAGCTTGAAGGCTATGACCCGCATCCTCATATCAAGGCTGACGTGTCCGTATGATTTCAATTATTGTGGCAATAGCCCGGAACAGGGCAATAGGTCTGAACGATGACCTGATTTATCACCTTTCGTCGGACCTGAAACGTTTCAAGGCACTTACCACAGGCAACACCGTGGTCATGGGACGCAAGACTTTTGATTCGCTTCCCAAGGGTGCACTCCCAAACCGCAGGAACATTGTCCTTTCGCGCCAGGCCGGACTGCAGTTGCCCGGGGTGGAAGTCTATGCTTCGCTCGATGATGCCCTGAAAGCCTGCGGCACCGATGAAAAGGTGTATGTCATGGGCGGCGCACAGGTGTATGGGCAGGCTTTGCCTCTGGCCGATGAACTGCAGATAACTCTGGTTCATGACACCCCCGCCGAAGCCGACGCATTTTTTCCGGATTTCCTGTCATGCGGAGAGTGGAAGCTGGTGGAGCAGGAAGACTGTGAGCCTGATGAAAGGAATCCCTTCCCGTATTCTTTCATGACCTACAGAAGGTCCTGAATCAGTACATGCCGTAGGTCGTGCGCAGTACCCTGAATTCAGTACGGCGGTTCAGCTGATTGCATATTTCCTGCTGCTGTCCGTCGGCAAGTCCCAGTATGAATTCCTCTGTCAGTTCATTCCCTTCATGAAGGAAGGTGTACTTTTCTGCCTGTTTCTTTGAAACCGTAACCGGTCTGCTCTCGCCATATCCTCTGGGCGTGAGCCGCGCACTCTCAATACCGTTTCTTTCAAGGTATTTCACAACGCTTTCCGCTCTCTGCTGTGAAAGCCTCAGGTTCGATTCGTCATTGCCTATGTAGTCGCAGTGGGCTCCAAGTTCGATGGTGACATTGGGGTTGTCCTTGAGCAGCGAAACAAGCTGGTCGAGCGATGTCTCGGATTCCCTTGTCAGTCTTGCACTTCCGAATTCAAAGAAAATGTTGTCAATCAGCACAGGCTTGGAGATGGAAGACAGCGGGAACTGAAGTACATACTCGCGGTCCTGGTCAGTGCTGTCGGCTGTCAGGGACTGCTTGAAGTTCATGAATCCCCGGTTGGTTGCAAGCATCACATAGCTGACACCCGGTGTGACACGCTCTGAAAACGATCCGTCTTCCTTGAGGCCTATCTTTTTGTTCGTTCCGTCATTGCCGACCATGTAAACCGTGGCTCCGGGCAGTTCGTACTCGTCCTTCTCGTATACCCATCCGGTGAGCATATGGACAGTCTCGGGCAGTTCGAAGCTGTAAATATGGTCGCGCCCGCGCGTGTTGTCGCGGTTTGATGAAAAGAAGCCCCGTGTGCGGTGCTGCTCAAACGTTATCCCGAAGTCATCGGCGTGGGAATTCACGGGGTAACCCATATTCGTGACTGTCCAGGTCGTGCCGTCTTCGCTATGCGCACAGAAAATGTCAAGCCCGCCCATGCCCGGATGGCCGTCCGACGAGAAGTACAGGTCTCCGTTCAGACGGAAAGACGGAAACATCTCATTGCCCGGAGTGTTGATCTGGGGTCCCAGATTCTCGGCTCCGACAAGACTGCCGTCCAACGGAACTCTCCACAGGTCTTTGCCTCCATAACCTCCTTCCATGTCTGAAACGAAATACAACCATTTCCCGTCAGGCGAAACTGCCGGATGAGCGTAGTTGACCGATGAATCCTGCTTTTCCGAGTAAGGTCTGCCTTCTCCCCAGCTGGCATCGCTGCGGTGCGATTCCATGAGCTGTGCCATACGCGGCTCGTCTGCATCCCATGCTCCGTATGTGTAGTACATGGTCTGGAAATCCGGACTGAATGCCGTGACTCCGTCTTCGAATTCCGTATTCGGCCCGCCTTCAATGCGTGTCGGCTTCTGCCACTTGCCGTTCTCGTCTTTTACGGACTGGAAGATGTCGCAGCTCTTCATTCCGGTAACGGGATTGACATCGGCCCCTTCGCATTCCTTGCGGACCGATGTGAAAACAATCTGGTCATACTCCCGGTTTGAATACGAAGGTGACCAGTCAGAGTATCTTCCGTTGAACAGCGGATCCTTCCTCACAATGTATCGGGTAGGGTTCTGCTTCAGCTCAATCTGAAGGCTGCAGGATTCCAGGCCGACACGAGCCAATGAGTCCTGCGGCATCAGCTCAAGATAATCCCGATAGTTTGCAAGAGCGTCACCGGGCTTTCCGGCCATGAGCTGCATGCCGGCCATGTCGCGAAGCACGGTACTGTCCGGGTATCCGTTCCTTATGGCGTTCCTGTAAGCGGTTACGGCCTTTGAAGCGTTTGCAATATGCCGGTAAGAGCAGCCCAGCTTGTAGGCCGTCTTGGCGCGCAGTTCCTTTTCGGCAGGTTTCAGAGCTGAATATGCCTTTTTGTAGTATGTGGCGGCCTGGCTGTATTCGCCGAGCGCATAGCTCCCGTCACCCTTGCGGATGTTCATTTCGGCGGCGCATCCTGACAACAGGAGACAGAGGACCGGAAGTGCTGAGCGGCAAAAGGCATTCATGTTACATTATTAACTGAAAAATAGCCGCATTATTGCAGCAGACGCGATGAATTGTCGGCCATTACCTGTCTTACAATACCGTCAACCATCTGCTTGAGTTCTTCAATGAACTGTGCCGGACTGTACTTGCCGCGCTCTATCTCGCGCAGACGCTTTTCCCATATTCCAGTCAGTTCGGCGCTCTTGAGAAGTTCCTCGTGGATTATGCCTATGAGACTGCGTCCGGTGGGCGTGGGGAAGATGTTCTTCTTTTCCTTGCGCATGTAGCCGCGCTTGTACAGCGTCTCTATTATGGCTGCACGGGTTGAAGGACGTCCTATTCCGTTCTCCTTCATGGCATCACGCAGTTCCTCATCGGCCACCAGTTTGCCGGCAGTTTCCATGGCGCGCAGCAGCGTGGCTTCGGTATAAGGTTTGGGCGCCTGAGTCCATTTTTCCTGAAGTTCTGGCTTGTGCTCTCCCGACTCTCCAACGGTGAAGGCAGGCAGTATGCGCTCGTCGTCATCGGTCTTCGCGTCGTCCGATTTGTCCCTGTCGAACAGAACGCGCCATCCGGGTTCCAGAATCTCGCGTCCGGTGGCCTTGAACTCCACTTTTGCCGATTCGCCCAGAACGGTTGTCTGCGCATACTTGCAGTCAGGATAGAATACGGCAATGAAGCGTCGTGCCACCAGGTCAAAGACGCGCTTCTCGTTCGGGAGCAGCGCATCGGACCATACTCCGGTAGGTATTATCGCGTGGTGGTCGGTGACCTTGCCGTTATCAAAGACACGCTTGGTTTTGGGCAGTTTCTTTCCCTTGAGAGGTTCTGTGAACCGGGTGTATGCCTTCAGCCCGTCAAGAATCCCGGGACATTTGGGATAGATGTCATCGCTGAGGAACTGGGTATCGACACGCGGGTAGGTGGTGGCTTTCTTCTCGTAGAGCGACTGTATGGTCTTGAGCGTGTCATCGGCGCTCATTGCGTACTTGCGGTTGCATTCAACCTGAAGCGAAGTCAGGTCAAACAGACGCGGCGCATAGTCCTTGCCTTCCTTGCGCGCAACATCAGTTACGGTGAACGGATTGCCGTCTATCGCTTCCAACAGCTTCTGACCGTCTTCGATTTTTGAGAACTTGCCTTTGACCGCACTGAACAGCGTGTCGCGGTAAGTGGTCTTGAGCTCCCAGTACTGCTCCGGCTTGAAATTGTCGATTTCATCCTGACGGTTTACAACAAGAGCAAGGGTGGGCGTCTGTACACGGCCTATTGAAAGCACCTGCCTGGCATTCGGCGTACGGTATTTGATAGTGTAAAGACGCGTGGCGTTCATGCCGAGCAGCCAGTCGCCTATGGCGCGGCACAATCCGGCTTCGTACAGCGACTGGAAGCCCCGCTGGTCCTGCAGTTTCGTGAATCCTTCGCGTATGGCCTCTTCTGTCAGCGAAGATATCCACAGCCGCTTTACCGGACATTTAACGCCAGCTTTCTGCATTACCCAACGCTGTATAAGCTCGCCCTCCTGCCCGGCATCACCGCAGTTCACAATGCCGTCGGCCTTGCTGTATAGCGATTCGATAATTCTGAACTGCTTTTCAATGCCCTTGTCATCAATCAGCTTGATTCCGAAGCGCGGCGGAATCATTGGCAGACTGCCCAGGTTCCAGTTCTTCCAGTTCGGCGTGTAGTCATGAGGCTCCTTTAAGGTACACAGATGACCGAAGGTCCAGGTTACCTGGTAACCGTTACCCTCATAATATCCGTCGTGCCGTGCCGTAGCGCCAAGCACATCGGCTATTTCCTTTGCAACGCTGGGCTTTTCAGCAACACAAACTATCATGGCGCACCTTTTTCAATTGTATTGCAAAGATAATCCGTTAGTCCGTATTGTCTGCGGTTTTTTAAGCTCAATTGGCGTACGTTCCCATAAATGAAAAATAAGGTGGCACCCGGAAGGGATACCACCTTATTCGAATATCATGGATTCCCGTTTAACCGAGAAGTTCCATAATCTTGATAGCGCTGGTCGATACCTTCGAGCCCGGGCCGAAGATTGCAGCGGCACCTGCCTTGTACAGGAA
>JAKSIR010000050.1 GCA_024398695.1 Bacteroidaceae bacterium
GGAATTATCTTGTCAAACCGGCATAAAATAGTTCAAGTTATTTTTTAACCGTTACATAATTGGCTATTGTTTTTGCAACATCTTTATCATCTTTTTGATGACTGATGAATACACAATTTCCATGAATAGGGTATTGTTCGCTCAAATAATATCTGTTTGCCATTTACTCAAATACTTCGCGTTAAATTGTTAATTGATAACTGTCAACACTGTTGATTAACCTCTTTCAGTCCTTTCTGATTACAAATTTGCCACTTCTTTCTCCTTCCATAGCCTCTCTGACCGAAGAAACGAAAAGTAGTCCTTTGCGTGTCTTTAAGCAAACATGCGGCTAGCCGCATATTTGCTGCGTGGGGTGTTATAAGCTTCGACTTGGCTCGGTTCTGTATTTGTCTATATTAAATATTGTTATATGTTATGTTTATTTCTTTTCGTTATACTTCGGCTTATTCGTCTTCCTGTATTAGAGCATTGAGTCCTTGTGTATCAGGAAGGATGCGGTTGTATTCTTCAGGAGCATCTTCACCAAGGCGGAAGGTGGCAACTCCCATGGGTTTGGTGTAGTCTTTGATAGCGAGTTCGACTACGGTTCGGTCCATCTCGCGACAGAGAACGAGACCGATAGGTGGATTCTCATGGGGCATGCGCGTCTGCTTATCGAGTAACGAGAGATAGAACGCGAGTTGTCCAAGATGGGCTGGCTGGAATCGACAATCTTTGAGTTCTACAGCTACAAGACAATTGAGTTGACGATTGAAGAAGAGGAGGTCAATAAACTTCTCTTCTTCACCATAGACAAGGCGATAGTTAGGCTGGATGAACATGAAGTCTTGTCCGAAGCGAAGGATGAAGTCGCGTATATTATCGGAGATGCGCTTATTGAGCAGTGGCTCGTTGCGCTCTTCGGCTGATTCGTATAGGTCTTCGGCATTGATAAAGCCGAGGAGGTAGCTTTCTTTGAATGACTTGAGTGTGCGGATAGCGAGCTGTGTGTCGGCTATTGCCTCTGTGAAGTTGGACGGAAGGTTGCCTCGGTTCTTGTATAGATCCTGACTGATGAAGTCGCGAAGTGCGTATTTGCTCCACGCACGGGTAGCGCACTGGTGGATGTAGAAGATGCGCTCATCGGTGGACTTGCATTTGCTGAGTATCTCAATGTGGTGGGAGAACGGAACTCGCAGAAAATCATTCCAATCCAAATCGCCAGCCAATGGCTGACGAATTTCGGCAAGCAACTTGTTTTCGTCAACAGGAGAATCGGCAGCCAGTGGCTGGCGATTTACGAAGTCGCACCATTCCTCGTAGAACTTGCGCATGTTCTTGATGTTGGATTCTCCGAATCCTGTCAAACCAGGTATTTCCTTCTGGAGCTGCTCACTGATGGATTTGATGGCTCCTTTGCCCCACATATTGTGGCGCGAGTTCTCAGACACATACCGCCCCACACCATAGTAGAGCGAGAGTACTTCGTTGTTGACTGACCGGAGTGCTCGCGCCTGTGACCTCTGTATGGCTTGCTTGATGAAGCCTACCGCCTGCTGGAGGTCGGAGGTGAGTTGTATATTGTTGTTGTCGTTCGGCATATCTACGTGTTAAGTTGTTATACTTCGACTTGACTCAGTAACCGTGTTAAGGGTTGGCTCTTCTATTTCTTTTCTTCCGGATTGGGCAGTTCTTTCTTTCCTGCCTCCAACTCTTTTTTCTTCTTTTCCACTATCTTGATGCTTTCTGCAACAGGAAGGTCTTCCGGCATCGTGCCTCCAAGTTCTTTTATAGTCTGGCGCACCTTGGCTCCTACCTGATAATGGGTTCTATTTGCTTCAGCCTTTCCTTGGATGTTCTCTCTGCGAAGCTTCTCCTCGGTTTGGGTAGCGCGGAAGAGGTTGGCTGCCAGTTCGGTACTGCCCATGTGATCGAGTATCTGGTGACTGCCGGACGGTTGCCTCCCTTGCCGATTGGTATCATATCGTTGAAGTCAACGAAATAATCGGGGACCAGCTGATTACTGTTTGTACAGGCTGTTTTTGCTTTATCCACAACATTGAGGAAATTGCGATAGTCAGTATATTCCAGTACACGAGCCAAATCGCGTGATGTCCAGTATTCGTTGCCATTTTCATCGTACTGCTTGATGGACTCAAACAGTGAAATGGATTCGCGGGATAAAGCACTGTTCATAAATCAATTTTTCTGTAAAAGTTAATGGTTTAGGTTCATTCATTATTGGTTTGCTGCAAGCTGAGGGCGGCACGTTTCTGCACGTCCGGATTCTCTATTGTGCAATGTTACATATCGCCTGACCAGCCGTGGCCCAGGTCCCAGTGTTCGTCATATACGAGCTCGAAGTATGGGAGGGCGAATTCCTGCTCTATCATCCGGGAAAGTTCGGACTATATTACTTTGCCAGATTAGCTATGCCGTTGAGCTCGTTCTGAATGTACTCCAGACTGGCAATCTTGGCCTTGGTCTCCTCGACATTCAGGCGGCGGGTGTTGTCGCTGTTGAATTCGCTGAGTTCACAGCGCTTCTGGTCACCCTCAGTAAAGTACTTGTCGTAGTTCAGGGTACGGTTGTCAGCCGGTACACGGTAGAAGTTGCCCATATCCACTGCCTTGGCACACTCTTCGTTGGTCAGCAGCGTCTCGTACATCTTCTCACCATGACGAATACCTATTACCTTAATGTCTTCCTTCTTGCCTCCGAACAATTCACAAACCGCCTCAGCCTGTGTCTGGATAGTGCAGGCCGGTGCTTTCTGTACCAAAATGTCTCCATTCTCGCCATGCTCAAATGCGAACAAAACCAAATCAACTGCCTCTTCAAGTGACATGATGAAACGTGTCATCTTGGGTTCGGTCAGAGTGATGGGGTTGCCGTTGCGAATCTGGTCAATCCACAATGGGATAACGCTGCCACGTGAACACATGACATTGCCGTAACGGGTGCAGCAGATTTTTGTATTCAAACTGTTGCGGCTCTTGGCGACTGCAATCTTTTCCTCCATTGCCTTGCTTATACCCATGGCGTTGATGGGGTAAGCTGCCTTGTCGGTTGACAGGCAGATTACGCACTTCACGCCTTCGTCAATGGCGGCATCAAGTACATTGTCAGTACCTATCACGTTGGTCTTTACTGCCTCCATTGGGAAGAACTCACAGCTGGGAACCTGCTTCAGGGCTGCTGCATGGAATATGTAATCCACTCCACGCATGGCGGTCTTCAAGGTTGATTTGCTGCGTACGTCACCTATGTAGAACTTTATTTTGTTTGCTACCTCTGGCATGCGGGCCTGATATTCGTGGCGCATGTCGTCCTGCTTTTTCTCATCGCGTGAGAAGATGCGGATTTCACCTATGTCGGTACGGAGGAAACGGTTCAGAACTGCGTTGCCAAAACTTCCGGTACCACCGGTAATCATCAGGACTTTGTCTTTGAAAATGCTCATAACTATTATGTTTTATTCTTTACTTTCTACTTAAAATTTGCGCCATACCATCTTGTTGACCACGCCGACGTATGACTGGATAATCTTTACCACCTTGGTACTGATGCTGTCCGTGTAGTTCGGAACCGGAATGCCGTAGTTGCCGTCTCGGTTCATCTGCACTGCCAGGTCAACCGCCTGCAGCAGACCCTTCTCGTCAATGCCGGAAAGCACGAAACAGCCCTTGTCCAAAGCCTCCGGACGCTCAGTCGAGGTACGTATGCACACTGCTGCAAACGGATGACCCACGCTGGTAAAGAACGATGATTCCTCTGGCAGAGTACCTGAATCGGACACCACGCAGAATGCGTTCATCTGCAGACAGTTGTAATCATGGAATCCTAAAGGATCGTGCTGGATGACACGCCTGTCAAGCTGGAATCCCGATGCCGCCAAGCGGTTACGTGAACGCGGGTGGCAGCTGTAGAGTATCGGCATGTCGTACTTCTCCGCCATACGGTTGATGGCCGTAAACAGACTGGTGAAGTTCTTCTCCGTATCAATGTTCTCCTCACGGTGTGCGCTGAGCAGAATGTACTTGCCCTTTTCCAGACCAAGACGCTTGTGCACATCGCTCGCCTCGATGTCTGCAAGATTCTCCTGAAGCACCTCGGCCATAGGTGAACCGGTCACGTACGTACGTTCGCGTGGAAGTCCGCACTCTGCCAAGTAACGGCGTGCATGCTCGCTATATGCCATATTCACATCGCTGATTATATCCACAATACGGCGGTTTGTCTCCTCTGGCAGGCACTCGTCCTTGCAGCGGTTGCCGGCCTCCATGTGGAAGATTGGAATGTGCAGACGCTTTGCTCCGATTACTGACAGGCAGCTATTGGTGTCGCCCAACACAAGCACTGCATCCGGCTTGGTCTGATTGAACAGCTTGTATGAGCAGTTGATGATATTGCCGCAGGTAGCACCCAGGTCATCACCCACGGCATCCATATAGACTTCAGGGTCTTTCAGTTTCAGATCCTTGAAGAAAACGCCGTTCAGATTGTAGTCATAGTTCTGACCGGTATGAGCCAGTATGACATCAAAATACTTGCGGCACTTGTTGATGACAGCGGCCAGACGGATAATCTCGGGGCGAGTACCAACAATTATGCACAACTTGAGTTTACCATTCTCCTGCCATTTGACATCGGAATAATCGAATTTTGGAGTCTTCTGTTCCATTCCTAATATGAGGTTTTAATCTTTTACCACTTTGTCGAAATATGTGTCCGGACGCTCAGGATTGAATATCTCATTGCAGTACATGACTGTAACCAGGTCCTGTGTGTCTGACAGATTTATTATGTTATGCGTATAGCCGGGCAGCATGATTACGCTCTGGATTCTGTCACCGCTGACTTCGTAATTCAGGACGGGCGCATCGGGGTCATTTTCGTTGCGCAGCTGTATAAGTCCGTGACCGCTTACCACGATGAACTGTTCCCACTTGGTATGATGCCAGTGCTCGCCCTTGGTTATGCCCGGCTTGCTTATGTTGATGCTGACCTGCCCGCAATTCAGTGTGTGGACCAGTTCTGTGAACGATCCGCGCTGGTCAACGTTCATCTTCAAATCAAAAATGGCCTTCTCCTTAGGCAGATAGCTGAGGAATGTGCTGTACAGCCGCTTTGCAAAGCTGTCAGCCGGAATCTCCGGAATGGTCAGCGTCTTAGGCATCTCAGCAAACTGATGCAGCAGCTCCACAATCCGCCCTAAAGTAGCCTTATGAGTCACCGGACAATAGCAGTACCGTCCGACCGCAGGTTTGGAGGTAATACCCTCTGAACCCGTAGCCGCCCGTGGCTCCGTGAACGGGAGGGGCCCGCTGCCGTCAGGCAGTGGGAGGGATGAGCGCAGCGAAGGTTCAGAGGGCACTACCTCCAAGCCGTCAAACTCGCACCGATGTTCCTCGCCCTTCAGCGCACCGATCATCTCGGCAATCAAATCATCGATATACAACAGCTCCAGCTCCACGGAAGGGTCGTTGACGGTGTACGGGAGGTCGTTGGCAAACGCATTGCAGAATGTGGCAACGGCACTGTTGTAGTTCGGACGACACCATTTGCCGTACAGATTCGGGAAACGATAAACCAGCACCTTAGCGCCCGTCTCCTGACCATATTGCAAAAACAGATCCTCGCCCGCCTTCTTGCTGCGGCCGTATTCGGAGTTGCCGAATCGGCCCGTCAAAGACGCTTGCTGCGAAGAGGAAAGCATCACAGGACAGGTGTTTCCGTATTTTTTCAAAGTGTCGAGCAGCGTGGAAGCGAAGCCGAAATTGCCCTTCATGAACTCTTCCTGGTTCTGCGGCCTGTTCACCCCGGCAAGATTGAACACGAAATCCGCCTCACGGCACCAAGCCTCCAACTCCTGAGTAGTGGAATCAATATCGTATTCAAAAACCTCATCTATTGCGCAACCGAGGCCCCAGTGGCGGGACTTGCCGTCGCGTATGTTCTTGAGTTCGAGGCACAAATTGCGACCTACGAACCCCTTCGCTCCTGTTACTAATATCTTCATATTTCTTGGGTACTGTTTCAAAACAGGTTCTTATTAAGATAAAAGTCCTTATACCACTGGGCAAAGGCACGCAGGCCCTGCCTTAGTGTGGTGGACGGCTTGAAGCCGAAGTCACGCTCCAGGGCCGAGGTGTCGGCGTAGGTCACGGGGACATCGCCCGGCTGCATTGGTACCAGTTCCTTGTGGGCTTCAAAGTTGTAATCGGAAGGCAGCACGCCGACGGCTGTAAGCTCTTCCTGAAGTATTTGGACAAAGTCAAGCAGGTTCTCGGGACTGGAGTTGCCTATGTTATAGACTTTATAAGGCGGCAGTGGCAGACCGTCGGCACCTGTCTGCTTTGCCGGAGCACGGTGCATTACCCTCTGTACGCCCTCAACTATATCGTCAACAAAGGTAAAGTCACGCTTGCAGCTGCCGTAGTTGAAAATTTGTATCTTATCACCTTTAATAAGCTTATTGGTAAAGCCGAAGTATGCCATGTCAGGACGCCCGGCAGGACCATATACCGTAAAGAAGCGCAGTCCTGTTGATGGAATGTTGTACAGTTTGGAATAACTGTGCGCCAGTAGCTCGTTACTTTTCTTTGTGGCCGCATAGAGGCTCACGGGGTTGTCAACCTTGTCCTCCTCAGAAAAGGGAACCTTGGTGTTGCCGCCATAGACCGAACTTGACGAGGCATATACCAGATGCTCAACAGGAAAGTGCCTGCAGGCTTCAAGTATGTTGTAGAATCCTATCAGATTGCTCTCAATGTAGGCGCCTGGATTGCTTATGCTGTAGCGTACACCTGCCTGTGCCGCAAGGTTTACCACAATGTCAAAGCGGTGCTGTTCAAACAGGCTGTCAATTAGAGCCTTGTCGGCAAGATTGCCCCTGACAAAGCTGTAGCGGCTCTCCGGATGGCTTGCGGCGCATGTTTCTATCTGCTGCAGGCGGTACTCCTTGAGACTTACGTCATAGTAGTCATTTACGGAGTCCAGTCCCACAATCTCCACGGGAGACTCCGTGTTGAGCAGTCTCATAACCAGATTGCTGCCTATGAACCCGGCCGAGCCGGTTACAAGTATTTTCATAGAAGGTCGGTCTTTGAAAGTTTGAAGCGTTGCAGAAGGCCGGGCCTGTATGCAAGTATGCGGTTCAGCTGGGCAGGGGAATGGAGATCGGTGGCAATGAAGCTGTACAGGTTACGCTTGAGCAGGTAGTCAAGTATTCGCATTGACTGGCGGCCATAGGTGCCTGTAAGCGACATGATGTTCATCTGCAGACGGCAGCCCGCATCAACCAGCTGGTCAAAGTCCGACAGATTGTCGGCCATGTACAGATAGCGTTCGGGGTGGGCAAGTATGGGGTTGAGGCCCGCCATGTTCAGCTCGAACAGGGCCTGCTCAAGGTTCTTGCTGCGGTAGTAGTATGACATTTCCACCAGAATGGAGCCGTCAGGGTAGGTGAGCAGCTGGTCGGCCCGCGACGAGACGCGGTCCTCAAAGCCGTTTACTATCATGTATTCGGCGGCAAGTGTGGTGGACAGGCCAAGTTCTGCCGGTATCTGCTCACTGAAGCTCTGATATACCTCACGGTGACGGCTTTCAGTTATATCAGGATAGACGTCGGGGTTCATGTGAGGCGTGAATACAATTTCGCGGCAGCCGGATGCTGCCATGCGCGACAGAGCGCTCAGAGAATCCTGAGCGTTCTGGAACCCGTCATCAACTCCCGGCAGCAGATGGCAGTGTATGTCTTTTTCGGGCAGTTTCATTATATGTTGGAATGCTTTGAATCGTTATCTGAGCTGTCATCACGGGTACCTATGCCGGCAATTGACTTCATCTTTGAAATGAGTTCTGACATGCGGCCGTTGTTTTTGTCTTTGCCGGATTTATGGCTGTGATGGTGATGATGGCCGTGACGGTGCTTGCCGTTCTCGGAGCTGTCCGAGTCCTCACCATAGCCATAACCATAGCCATAACCATAGCCATAACCATAGCCATAACCATAACCATAACCCTTACCGTAGCCATATCCGTACCCATAACCATATCCGTACCCATAACCGTAGCGGTACTTTGAGGCTGATCCGTCAAGGTCATTCAGTATAAGGCTTACACGCTTCATTGGCTTGCTTGTGCTGTTAATGCAATCGTTTATGTCGTTAAGCATGGCAAGCGGAGTCCTGTTGGCACGTATGGTATAGATTGTGGCATCAACGAACTTGTTGATTATGAACGAATCAGATACCGGCATGTACGGTGCCGAGTCTATTATTATGTAGTCATAGCTGCCACGGAAATGGTTGATTATGTCCTCTTCGGCTCCCTGTGACAGCAGCTCCGTGGGATTGGGCGGCACAGGTCCGGCGAATATGACATCAAGATGGTGACTTTCCTCGGTGTGGTTGACCAGGGCATCAAGATCGGTGCACTTGCCTATAAGGTAGCCCACCACGGTGTTGTTCTTGTTGACCTTGTCAGTGGGGAACACCTGGCCTAACCTTGGCTTTCTGATATCCATACCTATGAGCAGTACCCGCTTGCCAAGGTGTGCAATTGACAGGGCCAGGTTGGCGGCCACAAAGGTCTTGCCCTCGCCCGGAATTGACGATGTTACCTGTATTACCTTGACTCCTGTCAGGTACTGGAGGTTTGTCCGCAGATTGCGGAACGACTCTGACACGGCGTCGCGGCTGTTGCGCTTTATAAGCGAGCGGCCATTCTCGGGGGCTCGCGGCAGAACGGCAAGAACGCTGGCACCCGATATGCGGTCGGTGATATCCTTCTTGGTCTCGACCGTAGTGCGCAGCTGCATGCGGGCCCAAACCACAAGCAGAGGTATGCAGCAGCCCAGTATGAGCGACAGCAGGTAAATCTGCATTGACTTGGGACTTATGGGGTTGGGGCTTCCGTTGGCCTGTTCTATTACGCGGAAGTTGTCCATCTGGGAGTACATCTGAATCTGGGCCTCCTCGCGTTTCTGCTGCAGAAGCAGGTACAGCGGTTCAATTACCTCAAGACGGCGGTTGAACTGCTGCATCTCAAACTGCTGCTGCGGTATGTTTGCAAGCTGGCTCTTGCCAAGGCTGAGGTTCTTGCTCAGTTCCTTTTGGCGTATGGTGTATATTTTTTCAAGGTTGGCAATTGATATCTCTATGCTGTGCTTCTGGTCGGCCAGCTGTGTGTTGAGACTTACAACGCGCGGATTGGATTCGCTTGAGTTGGCCACCATGCGGTTGCGCTCGGCCACCATTGAGTTGTATGTGGAGATTATGCTGTTAAGGCTGGCATCGGACACGCCTATGTTGGCCGGAATTACGCTGAACTTGCCGGGTGCATCGGCAGTCATGTACTCGGTAACCATGTCAAGCAGCTTGAGCTGGAGGTTTACCTCGTCAAGCTGTTCCTGGTTCTGCTGGTCGGCGGCTATGGATGCCTGTGACTGGGTGGTAAGATCTACCACTATGTTTGACTGCTGATAGTTCTTGTAGTCGTTCTCGACCGATGCAAGGTCCTTTGAGATGCTCATAAGACGCTGGTCAATGAACTCTATGGTGTTCAGGGTGGTTATATTGCCGTAGGCGCGGGCCTCCTCGTTGACCTTCATTATGAGAACGTTCAGGATGTCGGAGGCACGTGAGGCTTTAGTGTCTTCAAGTGACAGCGTGAGAACATCGCTCTGACGGGTCTTGACGGGTGACTGTATTTCGGTTTTCAGACCGGAGGCAAAACTCTTGGCCGAACCGTAAGGTGAACTCCAGGAACAGATGTAGCGGTCACGGTTTATCATTTCCTGCTCATCGGTGACATTCAGAACAAAGCTGCAGCCCTGAAGAATTACGGTATCGCCGTACATGTATTCGGTTTTGTCAAGCTTCTGCTTCTTTCCGTTGAGAGTTATCTGGCGGACAGTGTATTTCTGTGACTTGCGGTTTCTGAACTCAATCTTGAACGAGCTGGAATGCATCTCGGACGGATAGAGCGAATCAACGGCAAACGTAAGCGAGTAGGGGCTGTCCTTGTAGTACTCAACCAGCTTGCGTGCAAAGAGGGCACGTCCCACGGTCAGACGGTCGGCCACGGGCATGGTGTAGTGGTAGTAGCGGGTGTTCAGGTCAAGCTGCTCAACAACCTTCTGCATCATTGAGGTGCTTTTTAGAATGAACATCTCGTTGTCAATGCGCTTCTTGGAGCCAACGCCCATGAGTTCCGATATGGCCGACATCTCACCGCCAGACGAGCTGTCGTTGTTGAGCATTACTGTGGCTGTGCGCAGATACACCGGGTTCTGCATGCGCACATAGAAAAAGCCCAGTATGAGTACCACAAAGGCAGACAGGGCCACCCAGTAGCGCAGACGCCATACAAGGTCAAGGATATCGCGAATCTGCAGGCTGCTGTCATCCTGCTGTGCGGAATTGGTTCTGTTTGTATTATCTTCCATATTTTTACTTGATTATCAGTGAGATTACTGCAATTGAGGTGGTTATTGAGGAGAGAATTATGCTCCATATTCCGGTTGCCGTTGTGGCGGTCTTGACTCTGGTGGGGCTTGGAGGCACCACAATAACGTCATTCTGCTGCAGGTAGAAGTAAGGCGAATCAAGCAGGTGGCTGTCACGCAGGTCTATGCGGTTGTGGGTCTGCACGCCGTCAACCTCGCGCAGGAGCAGTATGCCGTCACGTTCGGCGGTAAGGCTGAGGTCGCCGGCCTGTCCCAGGGCCTGCAGTATGTTTATCTTCTCGGAGTCAAAGGTAAAGGTGCCGGGATTGCGGACCTCACCCAGTACGGTTATCTTGTAGTTCTTGAACGATACATGGACTATTGGATTCTGCACGTCCTTGCCTATCTCGGCCGTGAGATAGTCTGTAAGCTGGCTGCGTGTCATTCCCTCAACGTGAATCTTTCCAAGTATGGGGAATTCAATGTTTCCGTTCACATCGACCAGATAGGACAGGGTGGCCTGCTCGGGATTTGAGCTGTATCCGCCTGTTCCCGACAGTTCACTGAGCGTAAGGTTGTAGGGCGCAGTTACGATCTTGTCGGGACCGCTCACAACAATGGTAAGACGGTCGTCCTTCTTGATTACGGCCTCATACTCTGAGTTCAACGGATTGAGATTGGCGTTGTCTATGTCCTGGAAATAGACAATGTCCTTGTACGAGGTACAGCTGCCTGACACAAGCGCGGCAATGGCCGCCATGAGTGCGATTCTGAGTTTCATAACGTAGTATTTAGTTTTTGTTTTTGTTTTCGTTTGTTTCAGGGTTTTCATTCTCATGGTCAAGGGCCTCGAAGCGGCTGTTGCGGCTCTTGAATTCGGGAACCGTGCGTTTCATGAGCCTTACCATTTCCATAATGTTGACTGCCTTGGAGAGTTTGGTAAGCTGGTCAATGACCTGAACAGCCTCGTGGTAGTCATATTCGCGCACCTTGGCAATTCGTATTCTGTCATGCCGGGTGGGCTCGGTGTTCTCGGTGTCGGCCAGCACTTCCTCATACAACTTTTCACCGGGACGCAGTCCGGTGTATTCAATCTGTATGTCGCGGCCTTCCTTGAATCCGGCAAGTTCTATCATGCGTTTTGCAAGGTCGGCAATTTTGACTGCCTTGCCCATGTCAAACACGAATATCTGGTTGCCGGTGCTCATGGTGGCGGCCTCCATGACAAGACGGCAGGCCTCCGGTATGGTCATGAAGAAGCGTGTTATGTCCGGATGCGTTACGGTAACGGGGCCGCCGCTCTCAATCTGCTGTCGGAAACGCGGTATTACAGAACCGTTGGAGCCCAGCACGTTGCCGAAGCGTGTGGTTACAAAACGGGTGCGGCCCTTTATCTCGCCCTTTGCAAGGGCAAGGCCCAGGCTCTGCACGTAGATTTCGGCCAGGCGCTTGCTGCAGCCCATTATGTTGGTGGGGTTCACTGCCTTGTCAGTTGATATCATGACCATCATCTCGGTTCCGTACTCAACGCACTTGTCGGCCACCATGCGCGAGCCGTGTACGTTGGCAAAGACTGCCTCGCAGGGGTTCTCCTCCATGAGCGGCACGTGCTTGTAGGCGGCTGCGTGGAACACCACCTGCGGCTTCCAGTTGCGGAAGGCGTAGTCAAGGCGGTCATGGTGGCGTACGCTGCCTATTATCGGAGAAAAGTCAAGTTCCGGGAAACGGGCCTGGAGTTCAAGACGGAGGTTGTGCATGGGTGTTTCGGCATTGTCAAACAGTACGAGCTTGCCCACGCCCAAGACGGCCAGCTGGCGGCAGAGCTCGGAGCCTATGCTTCCGGCCGCTCCGGTTACCATTACTGTCTTTCCCTGGAAGTTCTGTCTTATCTCATCAATGGAAATTCTGATTTCCGGACGGTTGAGAAGGTCTTCAATTCTTACCTGGCGCATGCTGCCCTTCATAATCTTTCCGTCAATTACCTCGTTGACCGACGGAATGATGAGGGTCTTTATGTTGCTGTCGGTGCAGTATTTTACAAGACTTTCCTCCTCGGACCTGACATCGGCGTCGGTGGCAAAGAGTACGGCGTGCAGGAAGAGTCTGTCGGCTATGGCCTTGAAATCGGCCTCGGTTCTGTATGTATATACCGGACAGCCTGCAAGCTTGTGTCCGCGGTCGTTGCAGTTATTGGAGATGAA
This sequence comes from Bacteroidaceae bacterium, assembly GCA_024398695.1. GTDB lineage: Bacteria > Bacteroidota > Bacteroidia > Bacteroidales > Bacteroidaceae > Colenecus. Next base: position 12,637 of record JAKSIR010000050.1, read on the forward strand.
TCCCACCAGATGATAGTGGTTTGAGTTGCTGAAGCGTGATATGGCGGCTACTGACTTGTCGGACGTGCCATAGACAAGTATTCGGGGCTTGTGGGCGAGGTCGTTTACCTTGGACCGGTAGTAGCCATACATGTCAATCATGATGAAGCGTATGGCCATGACCAGAGCCATGGTGAGCATCAGGTTGGATATGATGGTAAAGAGCACCGACTTGTTCATTGTGCATACCGTTCCAATGAGCACCCCGAGCAGAATGTTGGCGCAAAGTATTGACATGGCGTAGCGGCGCACGTCGCTCAGCGTGGCATGCCGCACCACTACGTTCGAAGTCTTGAACATGAACATTGACAGAGCGTTGAACAGTGCTGTGCCTCCTATCCACCACAGTGCAAAGGCACCGGAATAGTAATTCGTGTCTGAAAGAAAGTTCAGTACCAGCAGTGTTATTGCCGATGACACCAGCGATGTGGCTATATCCAGTGCAAATATCACTTTTGTACTGAGATACTCCGATACGTACTTTGTAATACTTCTCATCTACTTTATATTTTATTTTGATTTAGAACCTGAAAATATTTCATGAAATTTTTAATCGAACATTCCAAAACAGGTCATTATTTACGGAAAAGCATTCCTCTGGCTCCTCAACGGTTGTGTAAGGCGCTGATAATGCGCAAATTAAACCAATGAGTACATGTGTGTCCGGTAAAAATGCCGGAACATTTTTAAAAAGTTAAACAATCAAATA
>JAKSIR010000051.1 GCA_024398695.1 Bacteroidaceae bacterium
ATCTGTGCCGGCTGGACAAGCATGCGCACAAAGGCTACCCTCTGCTGCTGTCCCAGCGACAGCGTATTGACCGGCCGTTTCATTGTGGCGTCGTCAATGCCAAGGCGTTTCAGCATGTCTGTAATGTCCTGCAGACGGCAGCCCGGGAACAGTGCGGTTTTAAGCAGAATGTTGTCAACGGCCGACAGTTCGTCCATGAGTTTCAGATCCTGGTACATGACGGCAAGCTGACGGCATCTGACGTCTGACCATCCGTTGTCATCAAGCAGTCTTATGTTCCTGCCGTCAAATGATATCGTGCCGCTGTAATCGCTGCGCAGTCCTGACAGGAAACAGCAAAGCGTTGTCTTGCCGTGCCCCGATGCAGCACGTATCAGAACGCTCCTGCCTTTGTCAAAGGAAAGAACCCGTCCCCAGATGTCGGACTGACAGCCGGGAACGGTTTCTGAAAGTGCGGCAGGGATGACTCCTGCCAGGGTTATGCGGTCCATTACTTGATGTTCAGCACAAAATTGGCAATGGTTTCGATGGCATTGGCCTGCTTGTCGTCAAATGCAATTTCAAAAATGATGCTGTTGCCGTTGTTTTCTCCATAGGTCTTGGCGTAGTCAAGAATGGAGAGCAGCTGGCCGGCAATGTTCTTGCCCTTTGAAGCTGATTCTTCAAGTTCTGACAGGTCAAGTGTCTTGAAATCGACAGCCAGACCGCCGTCCTTTATCATGCCGGCAAGGCGAGTGCTGCCAAAGTTGCCGTCGTTGGCCATACCCTTGGAACTGATTATTCCATAGACTCCGTCGGTGGTGACATCGATGTTGTCACATGAAATGTTCAGGCTTGAAGCGAACTGGTTGCAAAGCGAGTCGGTAAGACCGGCAGCAACAATGGTGAATTCGGGCTTGCCGCTTTCCGACATGGAGACGGAACCGGCAAATCCGGCGGCCATCAGGTCAAAGAGCTGTTCGGTCGTAATTCCCATGGTGCCGACAAGTTTCTCATATTCTTCACGGCTTTCATCGCCGAACCAGGTGTTGTACTGCTCAAGCATGACATCCTTGTTGAACTTGAATGCCGTGGCAAACGTACTGTTGGAAGGAAGGTACTTGAAAAGCGGTTCCGGGCTTTCAATTCCTGACGGGGTAGGCTCGTTGGTGAATGCATCGGTACGCAATGTAATGTTGCCCTGTCCGGCATTGGTCGAAATCATGACTGCTGCACCGTCCAGTCTGTCGGCTACTGCTTCCATGACTGCATCGGCGGCAATATCGTCGGCATTCGGAACCGATGCCAGGAAATCGAAATATATTCCGTAGTCCATCCACATGGCAAAATCGCTGCTGCATTTCGCGAATTCGTCAAAGAACCTGTTGGCGACCGTGACATTCTTCTGTGACAGAAGTCCGGCCAGAATGGCATCGTTTTCGGTTTCTTTTGAAGGCTTCAGGAATGGAATGGGGTTGATTACCAGAGCCTTGTCGTTGAAACCGAATGCGAAGGACATTCCGCTGTTGCTGTAGCAGCCAAGGGTATAGCCGTTCTCTGCGGGATAGACTTCGGCGTGGGCGGCTGCAAGTGCATTGCCAAGTCTTTCCGCATTGTCCAGCGGTACTATTATGAAAACCTTCGCGCTGTCCGATGCGTTCTGGACATTGCCGAAATCGGATGCTGTCAGTACAATGGGCTTGCTGAAATCTATTCCTGTAGCGGCCGACGGCCTTTCCATTGCGGCCCGGACTATTTCAAGCTGGTCTTTGTCCTTGATTGCCATTCCCAATAGACCGTTGGCGGTCATCATGAGTGACTTGAACTGGGTGTTTTCGGTAAGGGCTGTCTTGGCGAAGATAGCTCCCGGATTGATTTTTATGGCACATTGGGTGTCGGCAGGCACTGCATTCAGGTAACTGTCCTGCTGTGCGCATGACCAAAGGCTTGCGGTAACAAGCGTGGCTGCAAGTGTGTTGCGGATGATGGCTGTTGTTTTCATTCTGATGTAATTTTGTTTGTCGTTATCTCATAGCGGGGTTGGCAAGCTGGAACGGCTCAGCCGGGTTGGGTTTGGAATACTGCATTTCAATGCTTTCCAGAATCATGGCCTTTGGAGCGATGACAGTCGACAGCTGGCCGGTGGTGCGGTTGAAGTCGGCGTTGGTCACCTTCTCCTCGTGCGATGCGGCAAGAATGTGCTTGAAGTCCTGACGACCGAATGCCGGATCGCTGCCCGGCAGTATGAGTTCCTCGTTGCCGGTCCTGACATCGACCCTTATAAGCTTGTAGCAGTTGTAGGTTATGTTTCTCTGTATATACGCGTGGTCAAGACCGTTCTTCCTGGCTTCGGCAATGAGCTTGGCCTTCATCTTGGAATACGGTACGGTCTTGCTTGAGCTTATGTGCATGATTGAGAATTCAGGCGATGTCTGTATCTGGTAGTAAGATGGTATTCTGCCATGTCCGGTGGCCTGAGTTGCGCCCGGTGCCGGAACACGTGCGCATATCATGTTCTTGAGCATGCCGTCTTCAATGACGGTGAAGTCTGATGGAGGCGTAAGACCGTCAAAGTCAATGGCGTGGTATCCGGCAAGAGCCTGGCCCTTGTATGTCTCCATGTCGGAGTAAAGGTGCAGGCTGATTTTTGAATCAAGGAACTTCTTGCCGAGCACCTTGCTGCCTGTCAGCTCGGTGTTCTGCGAGTACGAATATGGCGACCATGTCAGAGTGGCCTTGCCGACTTCGTTGAAGATGGTGTTGAACGATTCCGTGACGCAGTCGTCAATGAGCATTATCGGGCCGATGTAGAAGTCACTGCCTGTGGCAGCCTGGCTCTTGTCCTTCATTGTCTGGGCGAATTCACGTACCAGGCCGGCAAGCTCGTCGGCGTTGTATGAAGTGGGGTCAAACGGAATCGAGTAGGTTTCTGTAAGCTCGGCACCGCCTGCATTCCTGACCGATGTGCCCGTGCCTATGGAGCATCGGTTGAACGGCATGCGCAGCTTCAGACCTTCGGAACTCATGCGGTATATGTCCGAATACTCGACATCGATTGTCAGATAGGTGTTGTACTGTTCGGGGAATTCCAGATAGATGGCTGAGAGCTTGAGTGCAAGGTCTTCAAGAGCCTTGCGGTCCAATTCGGTATCGACCACGCTTTCGCCAATGTACTCGCGCTCCGGCATAAGGAGGAAGTCGGGCAGGGCGGCCTCGTCTTCGGGTTTGGGCTTCACCTTAAGCTGGCTTGCCCTCTGGCTGTAGCTGTTTATGGAGTTCTTGAACACCATGTCGCCCAACTGCCAGAGCAGGCGGCGTATCATACCGTAGTCGGCCTTCTCACCCATGTTGGCGGCAACACCAGGAGGTGTGTTGGTAAGCATGGTGTCGCCAAGATGAATGTTGATGCAGCCGGTCAGTTTCCTTTCCTTGTAGCTTGAGGAGTAGAGTCCTCCAAGTGCGGCGCCTACGTTAAGAACCTTCGAGTTGTTTACGCGGTAGTCTATCTGGAAGGGTGCGGGCTGGCCGTCAAGCTTGAGCTGTTCCACGGAACGGTCCAGTTCGTCCTTCATTGCGCTGAAGATTATGTGCTCTTCGGTTCCGCTTACAGCCTTGGATTCGGGCTGCGGCAGTGTCTGTGGCAGTTCGTATCCGGTTTCGGAACGCTGGGTCTCAATCTTGGTGATGTAGATCATCGGCGATATGGCTGTAACCGGTACCCAGCCCGATTCGGCACCGCACTGTCCGGTAAACACCTTGGGGTCATAGCCGCCGGCGGCAATGCTTGAGAACATGGCAAGCGGGGTACCGATGAGGGTCACGCCGCGTACCAGACGGTCCGGACGGCCATCGGCATAAACCTGATACACTTCAACGGGATCGACGCCGAACGAGTTTATGGAACCGCCGTCACCAAGGTATGTCAGACCGCTGGTGGCAGTGCGGAAAAAGTATCCGTATTCCTTGCCGAGACGCTTGATTTCCTTGATGAGCATGTCGCGCAGCTGCTCGTCGGTATATGGGGTGGTGGTTTCAATTACAAGGTTGGACTGGCGCGATACGGGGTCGTATCCATTGCTGGCGCGGCCGTGTCCGTTGCTGGTAGGGAATCCGTCAATCGGGGTGCGGTCAACCAGAAATTCCTTGAGCACGCCGTCCTGAACGCAGTTTACGCGCTGTGCCTTCACTGCTTCGTCATCGTACAGATAGTGGCCGTACAGCTGGGTTCCGGCGTAACTGTCAATGGTGGGGTCATCGTAAACCTGGAAACCGGCCGGCAGTACAAGTTCGCCTACAAGCTTCTTGAATGTCTGGCCGCCGCTCTTCATGCGGTGAGCCTCAAGGCGGTGACCGAATATCTCGTGGAAGAACACGCCGCTGGCCGAACCTGACATGATGGCCGGGCCTGCGTACGGGTCTGCAATGGGAGCTTCGCGCAGTGCTGCGAGACGTTCCACAAGGTCTTTTGCCGCTGCTGTCAGGACATCGTCCGAAGGCAGTCCGTCAAGCCGGTATGCGAACCAGTCTTCATACAGAGGGCAGGTCATGCCGTCAACGGCACGTACGACACCCTGAAGCATAAGGCGTATTGCCGGCCTGTTCTGGACAACGGCCGAACCGTCGGTGTTCACAATGTATATTCTCTCAATGGTGTAGTCAATGGACGCTACACCGGCTTCTATTCCCGGGCAGTCCTTGAAGATGGCTGAAACCCTGTCAAGGCGTTCCTCCCATGTCTTGAGATCGAATGTGTAGGCCGATGCCGGCAGCGGTTCTTCGTAGTACTGTTCTGCAGGAGCATCCGAGAAACAGGGCGACTTGTCCTCGTTGTCGGCGTTGGTCATCATCTTCGATGCCGCGGCGCTGAGTGCGTTGACCGATGCCGTGTAGCGCTTCATGGTTTCCGACCATATTCCCTGACGGACCGCCATGATGGCATTGTCGGTATATGGGACATCCACTGCCTGTCCGCTGCTGGTGCCTCCGTACTGGTTCGCGGTACCTGTCTGGCATTCGAATTTGAAATTGTCAAGTTCAGGTGACCCCACGCGGATTTGCGGGGTGATGGAGCGGCTGCGTGACTCGTCGGTCATTGAAATGCCGAAATTGCTGCTCACGCTTGCATTGTAGGTGTCATTCATGCGCAGTGACATGAAATAGGCCGGCACAGGCTTGGCCTTGAGCTGTTCCATGTTGTAGTTGAGCTCTTCACGCATTGCACCCACCAGAGGGTCGGTGTCAAGAGTCTGGGCATGGACCGGCTGAATGGCCAGCAGAACCGCCATTGCCGGAATCAGCATGCTGATAACTGTGTTTTTTCGTTTCATAATCAGGTTATTCTTATTGTTGTGTCGTGTTGTGTTTTGTCGGTTGTTCAACGGTTCAGGAAACGCTCCGCTTCCATGGCTGCCTTGCAACCGCTGGCTGCCGCGCAGATGGCCTGGCGGTAACGCGGGTCGGCAACGTCGCCTGCGGCAAAGACGCCCGGTACGTTGGTGCATGGGGTGGCGCCGTCGGTCCTGATGTAGCCTTCGGCATCGGTCTCCACCAAGGGCTTGAAAAGGTCGCTGTTGGGCTTGTGGCCTATGGCAAGGAAGAATCCGTCAATGGCAAGGTCATAGCGCTGCTCGCCGGCTTCGCCCAGATTCTTTACAAGATGTGCGCCCTGCAGCTTGGGCTCGCCGAACAGTCCTTCGGTGTTGTGCTTGAACAGCACTTCTATCTTGGGGTTGTCAAGGACACGCTTCTGCATTATCTCGCTGGCACGCAGGTAGTCCTTGCGGACAATGAGATATACCTTCTCGCAGAGCGATGCCAGGTAGCCGGCCTCCTCGCAAGCCGTGTCACCGCCTCCGACAACGGCAACGGTCTTCTTGCGGAAAAAGAATCCGTCACATGTGGCGCAGGCGCTGACGCCGCGGCCGGCATATTTCTTCTCGTCTTCAAGACCGAGATACTTTGCGCTTGCTCCGGTGGCTATGATTATGGTGTCGGCCTGAATGGTACTGCCGTCATCGACGGTGACGGTGTAGGGACGCTTGCTGAAATCCACCGATGTTATGCTGCCCATGCGTATGTCGGCACCGAAACGGCTGGCCTGTGCGCGCATGTCCTCCATCATGTCATAGCCGCCTACGCCCTGCGGGTAGCCGGGGAAGTTTTCCACTACCGTGGTGGTTATGAGCTGGCCGCCGGACTGCTGTCCTTCATAAAGAACCGGATTCAGGTTTGCGCGTGAAGCATAGATGGCTGCGGTAAAGCCGGCGGGGCCGGAACCGATGATAAGGCATTTTGTGGATTCCATTTTCTTTCCTGTCGTTTTTTTCTGCAGTCATGCATTCATTTGACAACTTGTCCGGTGCATTTGCTACAGCTGTTTTGATTATTGTATGTTATAGGTTTCAAAAACACGGTTAAGCTGAGTCTCGTCGGCTATCAGGACCTGACGCGGCTTGCTGCCGTCCTGCCGTCCCACTACACCGGTCTTTTCAAACTGGTCCATGATGCGGCCGGCGCGGTTGTAGCCTATGGCGAACTTGCGCTGTATGAGCGATGTCGAGCCAAGCTGGTTTATCACAACCAGACGGGCGGCTTCGGCGAAGAGCGGGTCGAACTTGCCCATTTCCACACCGCTGTTGTCATTGCCCGCTTCGTTCTCGTCAATGTATTCCGGCAGCGGATATGCCTCGGTGTAGCCCTGCTGTCCGCTTATGTAGCTGACTATGGCGTTGACTTCGGGGGTGTCGACAAAGGCGCATTGCACACGGTCCGGTTCCGCACCCTTGCTGAACAGCATGTCGCCGCGTCCTATGAGCTGGTTGGCTCCGGGGCGGTCCAGAATGGTGCGCGAGTCAATCATCGATGTCACGCGGAATGCCATGCGGGCCGGGAAGTTGGCTTTGATTGTGCCGGTAATGATGTTCGTGGTAGGTCTCTGGGTGGCAATTATCATGTGCATGCCCACGGCGCGTGCCTTCTGGGCTATGCGGGCAATGGGCATTTCAATGTCCTTGCCGGCTGTCATTATAAGGTCGCCGAACTCGTCGATTATGACTACAATGTAGGGAAGGAAACGGTGTCCCTTTTCTGGGTTGAGCCTTCTTGACTTGAACAGTTCGTTGTATTCCTTTATTGAACGTACGTTGGCCTGCTTGAGCAGCTCGTAACGGCTATCCATTTCAATGCACAGGGACTTGAGGGTGTGTACCACCTTGGTGGTGTCGGTGATTATGGCGTCCTCTTCGTCGGGCAGCTTTGCAAGGAAATGTCTGATTATCGGGGCGTAGACGCTGAATTCCACCATTTTTGGGTCAACCATGACCAGCTTGAGCTCGGCCGGGTGCTTCTTGTAGAGAAGTGAAGTGATTATGCAGTTCAGTCCCACTGACTTTCCCTGTCCTGTAGCGCCTGCGACAAGCAGATGCGGCATCTTGGCCAGGTCAACCATATATACGTCGTTGGTGATGGTGCGTCCCAGGGCAACGGGCAGTTCCATATCGGCCGATGCGAACTTCTTCGTGTTCAGAATTGACTCCATGGAGACCATCATGGGATTCTTGTTAGGCACTTCAATGCCTATGGTTCCCTGTCCCGGCATCGGTGCTATGATGCGGATGCCCAAAGCGGCCAAACTCAGAGCTATGTCGGCTTCAAGGTTCTTGATCTTGCTGATTCTGACACCTGCAGCAGGGGTGATTTCATAAAGGGTGATGGTGGGGCCCACTGTTGCCTGTATCGAGTCTATTTCAATGCCGAAATTGCGCAGCACGGTTATGATGCGTTCCTTGTTTGCCTTCTGTTCGGTCTCGTCAATGGCCGGTCCCGCGTTTCCGTAGTGCTTGAGCAGGTCAAGGGTGGGGAACTTGTAGTGCGACAGGTCCAGACGCGGGTCGTACGGCTGCAGGTCCAGCTCACCGGCTTCGGGGCCTCCGTCAGGGGCAGTCGTGCCTCCATCTTTCCCCTCAATGTCCTGCAGTTCCGGTTCTTCTTCCGGCTCAGCCGTCCCGACCGGACCGATGGCATCGTCCGTTACGGCCGGTTCGGCGGGTTCATCCGTTCCGATGGGGCTGACGGGCTCCGATGTATCTTCAAGGTCGTCGGTGTCGTCGTCTGTCCTGTACGGGTCCTCCTGAGGGTCAAGCGGCAGGCCGGAACCGGTTCCCGCCGTCTGCCGGCTGCCCATGAAGGTTTTTTCAATTGTCTTGATTCCTCCCTTTATGTCCTCGGCACGGTTGCGTACCCATGAGATGGTGCTTCCTGTGGCCCAGATGCAGAAGACGAGCATGGAGAATGCCAGTATGAGCAGCAGTCCGGGAATGCCCACCGTGTGCTGCAGATATCCGCATGCCATCTTTCCATGAGCTCCTCCCGGGACTATGAACGATCCGGACATCAGACCGGACAGTGTGAACTGGAGGAAGACCGATGCCCATATCATGACAAACACGCATGATATGATCCAGCTGGTCATCCTGACCTTTATGATGCCAGTCAGACGAAGTCCGATTATCACCAGCAGGACGGGCATGAGAACCGATGGAAAACCGAACCAGCCGTTGACCATGAGCTGCGTGAGCCGTGCACCGCCGCTGCCTCCCGAATTGGCTACATCGGCCGATGCGGAGGCCAGGGCACTCTGGTCTATGCCGCCGTTGAATATGAACGAGACGTATGACAGTATGACGTAGATTCCCAGAAAGGCCAGGAATATGCCGAGAATGAACTTGAATTTTTCATTCTGGAATGATTTCAGTATGTCCTTCACATCGAAATGGAATTCCGGCTTCTGGATTCCGGCGCGTTGCTTTTTTGCGGTCTTTTCTGTTGTCTTGCCCATTTTTCTGAAATGCCCGTTTCCTGATTGCGGGCGTCAAGTGCAAAGTTAATATAATAGACAGAAACAAAACAATAAAACAACGTCAGTAAATGGAAAAAACGAAGTAATTTTGCAAATCAAAAGAAACAGTGGACAAATGGACAAATCACCGGTGTTTGACAGGAATACGGTCGAATTCGTGACCGTGGCGGCCGAATACTGCTCGTTCGTTGAAAAAGCTTCCGAATATGATTCGAAACACTTGCTGGATGTGCTTTCAAAACTGCTTCCGCTACTGTATCTGAAAGCGTCCATGCTTGACGAGGTGACAGTGCAGGGACTGTATCTTGAGGAGTGTGTCAGTGAACCGGAATACGACGGGCTGCGTGACACGCTGCAGTCGGTACTCCGTGAGAATGACGATTATCTGGAGGTGTTCGTCGAGGAAATGAAATACAGCGACACTCCGGTGCGCAGGTGCATTTCAGAAGACCTGGCCGACATCTGGCAGGCATTGAAGAACTTCGTGAATTCATACCGCAGCGGCCTGTCGGAAGTTATGGAAGAGGCAGTCGCTGTTGTCTCTGACGGTTTCAGGACCTACTGGGGACAGACTTTGGCAAATACGCTCCGTGCGGTGCACAGTGCAAAGCACCACCCCTGTGACTACGGTGATGACGATTCTTTTGAAAACGAGGATTCCCTGTATGGTTGAACTTCTGAATAAAATTGACAAAGCTGAACTGGCCGGCAAACCCAGAGTCGTGTTTGACGGCCTGATTGACGAGATAGACACACTTGACAAGGCTCAGGCGGCTGTGCAGGCCATATCGGCCTATAAGGTTATAGGGTTCGATACGGAAACGCGGCCGTCGTTCACCCGCGGAGTACAGCATAAGGTGGCTTTGCTGCAGCTGGCGACTCTTGACCATGCGTGGCTGTTCAGGCTTAACCAGATAGGGATGCCCGACTGTGTGGCTGAACTCCTGGAAAATCCTGACATTCTTAAGATTGGAGTGTCGGTAAAGGATGACAAGGCTCAACTCGGCGGCCGCCGCAACCTGAAACCGGCGGGTTTTGTGGAACTGCAGGACCTGTGCGCGGAGATGGGTATCGAGGAAAAGGGGCTGCAGAAAATATACGGCATTCTGTTCGGTCAGCGCATTTCAAAGAACCAGCAGTTGAGCAACTGGGAAATAGCTTCGCTTACTGAAAGCCAGCGCCAGTATGCGTCGATTGACGCGTGGGCCTGCCTGCGCATATACAACTGTCTTATGGAACTGAAAAGGACAGGCGAATATACCATTATCAGGAAAAATGTTGAAGAAAGTAATACTCAAGAAAGGTAAGGAGGAGTCGCTGCTGCGTTTCCATCCGTGGATTTTTTCGGGTGCCATTGCCGGCATTGAAGGCAACCCCGACGAAGGCGATGTGGTTGATGTCTATACCTGCTCCGGCCAGTGGATTGCTGTCGGGCATATCCAGGTCGGCAGCATTGCAGTGCGCGTGCTTTCGTTCGTGAAACGTCCCATTGACGCCGCTTTCTGGGAGGAGAAGCTTCAGATTGCCTTCAACCTGAGGGCCGGTCTCGGTCTTACGGGCCGCAGTGACCACAACATTTTCCGTCTGGTTCACGGCGAGGGCGACAACCTGCCCGGACTGGTCATTGACGTTTACGGCCGCACTGCCGTGATGCAGGCCCATTCGGTGGGTATGCACTGCCAGCGCATGGAGGTTGCAGCAGCTCTGGAAAAGGTGCTTGCCGGCAGCATTGACAGCATATACTACAAGTCCGAGACTACGCTTCCGTTCAAGGCCGACATTGACCGTGGCAACGGTTATCTGAAGGGTGGTCCTTCAACGGCCGATGTCCCTCTGGAATACGGCATGAAGATGCCGGTGGACTGGATAAGCGGACAGAAGACGGGACTGTTCATAGACCAGCGCGAGAATCGGGCGCTTCTGGAACGCTGCGCCAAGGAGCACAGCGTGCTGAACATGTTCTGCTATACCGGCGGCTTTTCGCTTGCCGCACTCAGGGGCGGGGCGGAACTGGTTCATTCGGTGGACGCATCGGCCCGTGCAATAGAACTTACACAGGGTGGCGTGGAGAACAATTTCCCCGGCGACACACGGCATAAGGCATTCGTTCAGGACGCTTTCAAGTATCTTGACGAGATGGACCCCGTATATGACCTTATTATATTGGATCCTCCGGCATTTGCCAAGCATAAGGATGCGCTGAAGCATGCGCTGATAGGATACCGCCGCCTGAACCAGAAGGCTATGGAGAAAATCAAGCCCGGCGGGATACTGTTCACATTCTCATGTTCGCAGGTGGTTACAAAGGACCAGTTCCGCATGGCGGTCTTCACTGCTGCCGCCCAGGCTCATCGCAGTGTGAAGATATTGCACCAGCTGCATCAGCCGGCAGACCATCCCATCAACATTTTCCATCCGGAAGGAGAGTATCTCAAGGGGCTTGTTCTGTCTGTGGAATAAGATTATGCAAAAAATGTGCCAGGAATTTTTGCAGATTGAAAAACATCCCTATATTTGTAGTGTGTTTTTCATGGTATTAGATTTAACATGAAGATGAGCTGTCGGGAGACATCTCATCTTCGCTTTTTATATATATCTTTGCCAATATGGATGTTAAGGGCTTGAAATTCAGACTGTCGCTCATGATGTTCCTTCAGTTTGCGGCATTGGGAGCATACCAGATTTCAATTGGAATGTACCTGTCGGGAATAGGCTACGGCGACCTCATTGCATGGTTCTATGCCATCCAGGGAGTATTCGCGCTGTTCATGCCGGCTCTTCTTGGCCGAATTGCCGACCGTTCCGTTCCCGCTCAGAAACTGTTTGCCTTATGTCATATAGTATCGGCCGTATTCTTCTGCATGATGGCTTATGCTGGAGATGCCGACAGTCCGTCGTTCATGGCCGTATTCATTCCGTACAGCATAGGCATACTTTTTTTCGTTCCGACCCTTTCGCTGAGCAACTCGATCTGTCTTGAACAGCTTGTCGGAAACGGCATAGATACCGAAAAGGAGTTCCCATTCATAAGAATGTGGGGGACAATCGGTTTTATAGTAGCCATGCTTGCCGTCAATTTCATGGGCATTGCTGCAGGTGCCGGCCAGTTTGTTCTGAGGGGCGTTCTTGGAGCTGCACTAGGCTTGTATGCGTTCTCGCTTCCGCAGTGTCAGGTCCACCGTGAAGCTGAAGCCGCGAAATCCTCATTGTCCGACAGCATCAGGTCCATGCGTGGAAAAGGCCTTCTGGCATTCTACCTGCTCATAATGCTGTTCGCCGTCTGCCTTCACATGTCAAACGGCTATACCGGTCCTTTCCTGGAGAGCTTTGCCACTATGCCACAGTACGAGGGCTCGGCCTTCGTGAAGAACTCGATGATGGTGATGTCGCTTTCGCAGGTCTGCGAAGCGCTGTGTGTCCTCATCCTGCCGTTCTTCCTTAAGAAGCTGAAGGTAAGGGGCGTCCTTATGATTGCGGCTCTGGCCTGGTGTGCAAGATATGTGCTGCTTTCTATGGGCAATCCCGCCGACAGAGCATGGATGATACTGCTTGCCATGGTGCTGTACGGCATAGCGTTCGACTTCTACAATATATCGGCATCGATTCATATAGATAATACCGTAGCACCCTGCCAGAGGTCATTCGCACAGGGTCTGCTCGTGGTCATGACCAACGGTCTGGGCGCGTCGATAGGCATGCTTGGAGTCCAGAAAGTGGTCAACATCTATACAGGACCGCAGCCGTTCGGCGACAGGTTCTATGTATGCGGTGACTGGACATCGGTCTGGCTGGTGTTTGCCGTGTTCTCTTTCGTGCTGTTCCTGCTTGTCTGGCTGCTGGTAAGGAGTAAAAGA
>JAKSIR010000052.1 GCA_024398695.1 Bacteroidaceae bacterium
TGAGCATATTCCATCTGTTTGATTCTGTTCTTTCCATCATATCTATACGGTTTTTAAGTTTGGATTTTTTCAACCAGTTGCCCATACTGATGCCGCTCTTCTGGGCTACGGCACCCACAAGCATCATTTTATAACTGACGGCATCGGTTCCGCTCTCCAGAACGGCGCTGTCCGCCTCAAATTCATGAATGAGCTCTATCTCGCTGTGCAGCAGTTTCATGGCCGGATTGAACCACTGCATTGCCCACAGCAGATCAGTCAGCAGCAGGTCCAGCGAATGGAAGCGGCTTGCGTGCAGATGCTCGTGCTTCCAGGCCATTGACTCGTCATCCGATTCCAGCCACTGACGGGGCATTACAATATACTGCATCCAGTTCAGGGGCTGGCTTACCTGGCTGGATTCAATCACATCGCAGCCTTCGCGGCGGTCGGCATAACTGCCCTGGTCAATGAGGCGTGCTACGGACCTGAGTGACCTGATGTATCTTGTAACAAATATCACAAGTCCTATGGCGTAAGCCACAATAAGTATTATAACCCATGCAGGCTGTCTGGAACTGCTGCCCGTGTCTGGAGCTGTAAATACATCGGCCCGGCTGTGCAGAGCCTCGTCTGATGTCTCTGAGCAGGTCTTTGCAAAATCAGACAATACCGTCGCAGTTTCCGTATTGGCGACATCGTGTGCCGGTGCGGTAATATGCGTTTCGGTATGCCTTAGCGGAGTGTGCATGCTGAGTGCTTTTATCTGCACAAACGGCAGGGTGACTGACAGCACGGCAATGAGAAGCAGCATGAACCGGTTGAAGCGGTGGAATGTCTGCTTTTCAAGGAAGACCCTGTACAGCAGCACCAGTACGGTCACCAGCATGGCCACCTTCAGTTGGTATATCAGGAATGCTTCCATATTGTTCAGTTTTATTTTCTGGACTTGATACGGCGGACCAGTTCCTCAAGTTCATCGACCGATATCCTGTCATCGTCAACAAGGGCCGATACCGCACTTATGTACGAATTGCCAAAGCAGTTCGATACCAGACGGCCAAGGTTGCCGCTTGCGTACTCTTCTCTGCTGACTGCAGCATGGTAGCGGAAACCTGTTCCCTCTTTTGAGTGTCCTAACATTCCATCGCTTTCCAGTATGCGCACACGTGTCGAAATGGTGTTCACGTGCGGCTTGGGATCGGGGTAGAATTCCCTAAGCTCGCTCACTGTCAGAGCTCCGTTCTTCCAGAACTGCTCCATGATGAAAGTCTCAATTTCTGTCAGTCTTTTCATAATTCTGTATGTTCGATGCGGTAAATATATTAACTTATATTATTAGTTGAACTTATTGGATTAGTTATTGGGATTAATTAACAAAATGATTCAGAAGAAACTGATATGTTTGCACTGGCATAAGACAGATACATTATATGGAAATACAGGAACTGGTGGCTGAGGCAATGCGCAGGGCCGGCAAGACGCTGGCTACGGCCGAGAGCTGCACTGGCGGGCTGATTGCACACAGAATAACAGCGCTGGCGGGCGCATCGGACTACTACCGCGGAGGGGTGGTGGCGTACAGCAATGAAGTCAAGGAATGTGCGCTTGGCGTGCGTCATGCTACCCTTGAGGCGCATGGAGCCGTAAGCGAGGAGACCGTTCGTGAAATGGTCGAGGGCGTGCGCTCAAGGCTCGGGGCCGATTACGCGGTGGCCACTACGGGCATTGCAGGTCCCGGCGGCGGCACTCCGGCAAAGCCTGTCGGTACCGTGTGGATTGGTGTGGCATCGGAACAGAAGACGGTGGCCGAACTGCTGCACCTGGACGGCAGCCGGGCCGAGATTGCAGAACAGACCTGCAGTGTTGTACTTGGTGAACTGCTGAAAATGGTGAACGGCGTTTCCATCACCCCCAGAAAAACACAGCCCGCCTGAACAGTTTTGTGAAATCCGGGCTCACCCGAAATATCGGGATTGTATGTAGAGAAAATAGCCTCTGTCCCAGCGTACTATCGTCGAAAAAATGCAGAGTTTAGGGCCAAATGTGGTAAATCATCATATGAGTGGGTTATAGGTGAGCTGCTTTAGAAAAGTTCTCTGAATCACTGTACTCGCCGGCATGACCATACCTGATGGCGTGGTCAAGATATTCAGATGGAAAGAATGGACAGGACGTTAATTAGTTCCTCATCAATCGGCTTGTCTTTCTTAATGGCCCTGGCAAAGGGGATATAGACCATCCGGTTGTCGTCTATTCCTATCATCACGTTGGTCTGCCCTTCTTTCAGGGCTTCTATTGCGGCAACTCCCATGCGGCTTGCAAGAATCCTGTCCAGGGCACTGGGACGGCCGCCCCGCTGCAGATAGCCCAGAATTGACACGCGCACATCGAACTCGGGATATTCCTTGCGCATGCGTTCGGCGTAATGCATGGCGCCGCCGTCCTTTTCGGACACAATTACTATGGAACTGCGCTTTGACTTGCGGATTCCGCGTTCAATGTATGCGGCCAGCTGGTCAATGTCGGTGCTGCTTTCGGGAATTATGGCGGCCTCGGCTCCGGCTGCTATGGCACTGTTCTGGGCCAGAAAACCGGCATCGCGTCCCATAACCTCAACGAAGAAAATGCGGTTGTGTGAATTGGCTGTGTCATGAATCTTGTCAACGCACTCCACAATAGTGTTCAGCGCAGTGTCATAGCCTATGGTGTTGTCGGTGCCGTACAGGTCATTGTCAATGGTTCCGGGAAGTCCTATGACAGGTATGCCATATTCGCGTGCCAGTTCCTGTGCACCGGCAAGCGAACCGTTGCCACCTATTACTATTAGGGCGTCAATACCGTATCGTACACAGTTGTCATACGCCTTTCTGCGTCCTTCCGGGGTCATGAACTCCTTGCTGCGTGCCGTGCGCAACACGGTCCCTCCTTCAAAGATTATGCCCGATACGCTTTCGGTGGTGAACTCCTTTATGTCGCCGCTTATGAGTCCGTCATAGCCGCGGTATATTCCGAAAACCTTCCATCCCGCATAAATGGCCGAGCGTGTCACCGCACGTACAGCCGCATTCATACCCGGGGCATCTCCGCCCGATGTCAGCACACCGATTGACCTTATTTCTGCCATATCTGTTGTTTTAACACCCTGTGTTATTTGTTCCAATCGTTATACACGGGCCGCACCGATTGGCCGTAAAACCGGTACCCGATGTTTACATCCTGTCTGCCAAACACTTCAAAATAGTCGAAGTCCAGATAGTGAGCTCCGCTAATATTATCCAGATCCAATGAAGATGACCAATAATAACCTTCACGTCCGGAATCTTGAAATTCGGTATCTGACAGGACACCGGCAGCGGGAAGGAAAATATGAATATCCTTGTTGATTGCATAGTGGTGGCAGGTTTGTCGTTGGAGACCGTGGTCACTGTTCTTGTCGTTGGATTTGAAAACTATATAGCCTGCTGTGCCAGTGTTGTTGTAATTCTCTGTCCATTCCCAATAGCACTCATCGTAAAGTTCTTCTATTTCTGTATTTGTCGGCATGCGCCAGGGTTTGCCCATCAACGCAGTTGCCACATCATCTTCGGGCTGGAGGTTTTTTAACGTGCCGTCGGTGTATTTTGTGATATTTTCCGGTCCTGGAAGATTTTCATAGCCATCATATCCCGGAGTGAATTTATATGTTATCCAGGTATATCCGCGACCGTACCCTTTCTTCCATTGCTCTGGTGCTGGCGTTTTGTCGGTATCTCCTTTCCAGTCAGAAGTGTAGTGAATATCGGTTTCACCCCAGGCAAAGTAATCTCCGTAACTTTGGACAGAGTTCGCACCAATATTCCTCCTGCCCCATTTCACCCCTGAGGACACACCGAGATTCAAATAATCCTTTAACAAGTATTTTTGGTCAATATCTTTTGAGACAAGCCGCACGGAAAGTAGCGAATTCGGATGAACGTTTCGAATTACCTTCAAGGAGATTTTGCTGTCATCATTGTTGTCCCATTGGAACTCGAGCATCCCGAGGCGTGCATCAGACTTCTCCTCAGACCCGTAAGGGGTGGTAGCATATATCTGTGCAACCGTGTAGTCTTCCTCAACCGTGTAGTCTTCCTGCTTGACTCCGGGAATGAATATGGAACGGTCGGTATAGCCTTTCCTTTTGCCTGCCACCTGATATCCGTCAACTCCCGAGCCGTTATAATTCTTTACGTATGTCCACTTGCAGTTTGCTTTGTCCAGGAGTTCTTCAAGCTCTGCAACCGTTGGACATCGCGATTTAAGGTATTTGGCGTCGATCTCTCTCGCCTCATAACCTGATAGGGATGCGCCTTGTTCTTCAGGTGCATTCGCCCCTACGTTCCAGGCGGCCCATTTCACTTCTGACGGCAAGCCCAAATCTACGAAAGGAATGTCGGGTTCTTCAGGGACAGCATCGGAAGTGGAAATAGAAGTGGGGACGTCGTTTATTCTGTCGCATCCAAGAATCAATGCTGCCACTCCAATGCAGATTATTGCGAGTCGAATCCTTCTTCCAGTCATTTGGCTGTCCTTTTTTCATGAAATACTATGCAAATATAAAGTTTTTTTTGTCAGGGTTTGATTATATTTGCCGGTATAAAAATATTATAAGAGTATGAAACACGTTTCCCAATTCGTTTTGGCTACGGCCGTTGTAAGTTTGTGTATAGCATGCAGTAAGGATAAGGATACCCCGGAAGGCCCGACCGATTTTTCCGGCGGCTGCGAGGCTGTTGACCTTGGTCTCACAACGGAAGACGGAAAGCCTCTCAAGTGGGCTGCATTTAATGTTGGGGCAAAAACGGAAGTGGAACCTGGTTCATTCTTTGCTTGGGGAGAGACCGGAGAAAAGGATAACTATGCATGCTCGAAGCAGGGAGATTACAAATGGTTCGATCCCGAAACGGCCGGCGAGTATCCATTGTGCGGCATGACCAAGTATTCAGGCAATGTCAAAAACAACAAAGCTGAGGTTGTCGGTGACGGTTTGTTCGTCCTTCAGAAAGAAGATGATGCTGCAACGAAGGTCTGGGGCACAAAATGGCGCATACCAACTCTTGAAGAAGTACAGCAGCTTTTCGATGACACAAAGTGTGAATGGACCTTTGATACTGACAGAAATGGTTATGTGGTAAAGGGAATAAAGACTGGCAATTCCATTTTTCTGCCTATGACAGGATTTCGCAGTGGTGCTGAACTCAAGTATACCGATTATTGCTATTATTGGGCATCTACCGTTCTTGAAGCAGAGCCTAATTATGCATTCGGTTTTGCCTATGGCGAATGGGTAAAAGGCAGCAATTACTTCCAGCGTCATTTCGGACAGGCGGTCAGGGCTGTTACTGAATATTGATTTGTGACGGATAGAAGCAGATTCAATACCCGGTAGATACTGACCAGTTCCAGAGTATAAGGGAACGGGGATTGGTTTATGTTGACAAGACTGACATTCATATCCAAAATATGCAGTTCGCTGCATTTCAAGTTCAATATTGCAATGGCTTTTCTGCCAAGGGAAACTTACAGGAAAAGAAACAAGACTTTCAGGGCTGTGTTCGGCGCTCCTGTCCCGTACACCGTATTCGATAAATCCAGAACCCTCTCAGAATGGGCCGGATGGGTACGGGAGGAAGTTTACAAACTATAATGATATTGGTGGTTTGGGACAAGGCCGGCTTTAAAAAAAATGACAGATTGCAGCTGATGTTTGAATAAATGCGTTAACTTTGTGGCGCAAAGTACTTTTAATATGAAAGAAAACGAAGAAGGCATTGCTCCAGGACAGGCTCTGGAGGAAATCCGGGATTTGATGAACCGTTCCACCCGCACATACCTTTGCAGATGGTCACCGCTGCTGTGCGGACTTGTTGCGCTGGCAGGCGGTCTTGTGGCAAGGGGACTGATTGGCTCTGCCGGTGCTCATGCCGGAGATTCCGGTTTCCCTATTGCACCTGTCTTCATTGTTGCCGTCATCACTCTGGTCCTTGGAATCCTGGTGCCGTTTGTGTTTTCACTGATACGCGCCGGAAAGAAAGGCATTGCACTGTCTTTCAATGCAAATAACCGCAGAATGTTTGTCACGCTTTTCCTGCCGGTTTTCATTGGCGGGATGATGAGCATTGCAATGTGTTCTGCGAAGACAGGCATGTATGAGTGGATTCCGGCTGTAATGCTGTGTTTCTACGGACTGGCGGTGTCAAATCTGTCAAAATGCAGTGAGCCAAGCCTTGAATGGCCGGGTCTTTTTCTTATTCTGATAGGGCTGACGGCCTGTTTCCTGCGCCGGTATGCGCTCGAACTCTGGATTCTTGGATTCGGTGCGGTACATGTCGTTTACGGAGTCTGTCTGATATTCAAAGGCCGTGGCTGAAGGGAATCCCATATTGCTGGACGGTTACGACAAGCTGTTCGAGAACCGTGTCCGCCTGGGTGTCATGTCGGTGCTTGCCGCCAATGACAGCTATGACTTTGTCAGCTTGAGACAGATGCTGGGCGTGACTGACGGCAACCTGACCACCCACCTTAAGGCGCTTGAGACGGCCGGCTTCATCAGTTCCATCAAGCAGTTCATAGGCCGCAAGCCCAATACGTCATACTCCATTACAGAGCAGGGGCGCAGCGCCTTTGCTGCCCATATAGGCGCACTCTCAAAACTGTTGAAGGTATGAAAGGCTGTTTCAAAGGGTGTCTGGTAATTATTGGGGCGTTAGTGGCCCTTGTTCTGGGATTTTTCCTTTTCGCTAAGATTATGGATTATCGTGCAACGAGGCATGCACCCCGCTGGGCAGGATATCTTGAGGAATTTGCAGAAGGGGTGGACTTCCCTCCGTATGAGTTTGTCAGTTATGAGTGGATAGGACCGCAGTTCCCTGATTATCACAACAGGACAACGTTCCGTTTCAATGAAGTGCCGGACAGCACATTCTGTTCCAGGCTTGATTCGCTATGCAATGTTTCGCCGTGGAGGTTCAGAGATGGTAAATGGAGATATTTTTATCCGGAGCATGACAGTGTATACAATGAACATATGATTATGCTGGGATTACCGGAAGATCTGGTGCCCTCAGTAGGGGAATATTATGAGATTGTCATTCCCCGCGATTCGCTGGAATGGACAATGGACAGTTGGTGTGACTGATGAATGAAATGAAAATCTGCTGGAGTTGTTATTTCGGGTTCACCGGCAAGGCCGGAGTGAAGGAGTTCTGGAAGTGGTGCTTTTTCGTGCTGGGTGTTTCACTGGTCATGGCCGTAATCATGGCAGTAATGTTTGCCGTCTGGGGCAACCGGATCCCGGCCAGCCCGGCATATGAGGTGGCATGCCAGGTGCTGGCGGTACTGTTCATGTGTTTTCTGCTGGCGGTGCTGTGCCCGTCTCTGGCAGTTGCTTCACGCCGCCTTAGGGATGCGGGAATCTGTCCGTGGTGGCTGATCCTGCCGTCCGTCCTGTGCCTGGCATCGGCCTATGTATTCTTGGATTCAGGGCTGGCAAACATGTCGGCCATGCAGCCTTCGGTGCCTGTCGTATGGCAGGCGGTGACATACGCCGTGACTGCAATTGTGGGGTTCGTATTCATTTGTCTGTTCTGTAAACCTTCAAAGAAATGAACATAACGGAAAAAGCCGCAAAACTGGCGGCTGGAATCAGGGAAAGCATTGCGCATGAACCTTGAAAACGTAGAACTGCCGGTTCCTTTGGGGATGAATACGCTCGTACAGTATGAAGACCGTTCAAGTGTGGGTGAAATTGAAATGTCCGATGATCGGTCCATTACGGTCAGCGGCATGCTGTTCTACTGATTTGCACAACAGGGACTGTCCCTGTTGCACGAAATGATTGCGTCAATCAGTTCCTGACTGGGAAAATCCATGGGGATGATGCCGGTCGGGACGGGGTGGCGCAGCAGACGCTCCAGCAGCCTGGGGTTGGTGACGTTGGCGTTACGGCGTATGTTAGTTGAAATTCCACGGCCGGTGTAGCCCGATGCGTGGTTTATGCACCAGGCATCATAACTGACCGTCTCAAAGAAATCCAGCATGTTCTCCAGCAGGTACCACTTGTATTCCAGATAATCTCCGTTGCCGCAGAAATAATCTTGCCAGCAAAGCGGCATGTGTTCATTTGAGTCCGATGCATACAGGTTGTCACCGCGTCTGTATGCGCCGGCTGCCTTGCCGCTGCGATGTATGAACAGTATCTTGCCGCGCAGGTCCTTAACCTTCAGGTCCGATGTGAATGCTGCAGTCATCCGCTCCGGCACGGTCTTACGTATTTCCCTGTCCACCATCTCCATTGCTTCCTGTCCGCCGCCGGCCAGGTTGGTCATTACGATGCAGAATTCTGTCGGGTTCTGCTGCAATTTTGCAGTCAGCACCTGCAGGGATTCAATGAATGTAATGTGACAGTCTGCCGGTCCGTGGTATATGCCAAGTGCCTGCCCGTCGGGCTTCGGCCTGAGATCAAAGAAGCGGATTCCGGCCTCCCACTGCTCCGACAGTGTCATGGCCTGCGTCCTGGCATAGTGTCTGGCCGGAAACCGCACACCTGCAGTTCCGCTGTCATGTGTGCCTGGAATGGACACGCGCCATGCCGGCATGGTGTCATCAAGAGACGCCATCCAGCCGGATTTCTGTGCGCAGGCAAACGTGCAGAAAACAAGAAGAAATATGCTGATGAGGCGCTTCATGAATGGCAAAGAAACAGGAAGTATGTGCGCGGGTTACCTTATGAAGTTGGTGAAGGTGCCGGGTTCACGCTCGGGCTTCCTGGCTTTGCCGCTATCAAACTGCTTGAGCATGTAGGCCATGTTGTCGGCAAGGGTGCGCATTGTCTGCATTCCTTCTTCGTCCTGTGACACCTGGCCGGGGGCACTGCCGTATGCTATGTTCCAGTACTGTGATGTCACAATGGGCATGTTGAGCATCTGGAACGGCATCTGCAGGGTCTGGAAGGCTGCACTGGCTCCTCCACGTCGGCATACGGTGACTGCGGCAGCAGGCTTGCCTTGCATATAGGTGCCACCGGCATAGGCCATGCGCTGCAGAATGGCAAGGACGGCTCCGTTGGGCTGGCCGTAATAGACGGGTGAACCGACTATGACAGCATCGGACTTTGCCATAAGGTCGATGAGACGGTTGCATATGTCATCCTTGAAAATGCAGTGGTGCTGCGCGTTTGAACGGCATGCGGCACAGGCTGTGCAACCGTGTATGGCGGTTCCGCCAATGTTTACAATCTCACTTTCTATCCCGTTCTTTTCAAGCTGTGCTGCAGCTTCATGCAACAGGGTGGCGGTGTTGCCGCTTGGGCGTGGGCTGCCGTTTACCAATAGTACTTTCATCTTTCTGAAACTGAATGTGTTATCCGGACTGCATGCGGCCAAAGCCTCAATTCCGCTGGTTGCGGCTGCAGTGGCTGCTGCCATGACACCCATCTTTTTCAGGGCCTCACGTTTTGTCATTCTCTTCTCTTCTTTCATAGTAATGCAAAAATACGAAAAAAGGACGGCCGCGCTGACCGTCCTTCTGTATTACTTGACTGAGAGTTTGTAAATCACAGTATGATGATAGGTCTCACCCGGACGCAGTGTCGTGCTTGGGAATTCGGGGTGGTTCGGTGAGTCGGGGTATTTCTGTGATTCAAGTGCTATGGCAGTGCGTGCACCGGTGAAAACCTGCATGCCGGGCTGGTCGTTCCAGACTTCCATCTGACGGCCGGATTCGGGCGAATACAGAGTTGCCACCTTCTCAATCTTGGCGGGATTCTGATGTATCAGGCAGTAGTTGTTGTCAAAGCTGCGTACCATACCTTCCGGAACCTGGCCTCCGAATCCGCCAAAGCCGCCGCGGCCTGCGCCTCCCTGAGGTGCGTACTGGCGGTCACCGATCTTTGTGGCCTTTTGGAAATCATAAGGAGATCCTTCAACCATGCCGTAGTCTCCGGTAGGTATGTTGGCGCGGTCAACATCGGTTATGAATGCGGCGTTGATGGTCAGGTAGTGGCCCAGAATGTCACCGTTACCTGTACCGTTCAGATTGAAATATGTGTGGTTTGACAGGTTGACTACAGTTGCCTTGTCAGTCGTGGCCTCATAGCTTATTGACAGACCGCCGTCCTTGGTTATGGAGTAGGTCAGGGTCGTGGTCAGAGTGCCGGGGAATCCGTCCAGACCGTCGGGCAGGACACAACTCAGTATCAGTTTGTCCTTCTTTGCCTTGACAACCTTCCATGCGGTATGGTCAAAGCCTTTGGCTCCGCCGTGAAGGGTGTGCTGGCCGCTGTTCTTAGTCACGTTGTATTCCTTTCCGTCAAGTGTGAACTTTCCGTTGGCAATGCGGTTGGCGTAGCGTCCAAGAGCCGGCCCAATGATGCCCATGTTGTAGCGCATGTACTGGTGTATGTTGTCGTAGTGGTTCACCAGATTTGTGTACTGACCGTTCTTGTCAGGCGAATATAGTCCCACTACAAAACCGCCGTAGTTGGTGATTTGTGCTGCTACATTTCCTTTTTTAATTGTGTAAAGGGTCACAGCCTGTCCGTCAATGACGGTGTCAAAAGGAGCACTGTCCATCAATGGAAAAGCCGGACCTTTCTTGGCACTGACAGGAATGCAGCACAGAACGGTTGCGGCAAGCGCAAGGATCAGGGATGATTTTCTCATATCGTATATTATTTAGATTGTTCCATCAACAAATATACTTCTTTTTGCAATTTGACAAATAAAACATAGATTTGTGTATCATAAAATTCCAACAAGATTATGAGAAAACTTATAGTATTTGCAGCCATGGTGCTGGCTTCTGCATTGGCGCAGGCAAAACTTACCTTTCAGGAAATAAGGACGGCATCGGACAACGTCATAGAACTGTATTTCACAAGTGACACGCTTGACGTCAACGAGGTGGACATTTCGGATGCGTCACAGTGGAAGGTCAACGGACAGCAGGTGCTGGCCATAAACCGTACCGGAGCGGCTGCCGATATGTGTGACCATACCGTTTATCTGACAGTTCCAACCCTGAAGAACGGGCAAAAGTACAGCATTGAGACTCCGTATGGCAGCTGGAAGTTCAAGTTTGATGACCGCAAGGTGTTCTGTGAGGCCATCAAGACCAATCAAGTGGCATACAGCGCATTGTCAACGAAGAGGTTTGCCAACTTTGACATTCATCTTGGCGACGGCGGTGCAAAACGTATTGAAGGCGGACTGCCGGCTTACACGGTGTATAGGGAGAAGGGCGGCCGCAAGATTTGCAGCGGGATTCTGAAGGAAATAGGCGAGGACCGGTCATCGGGCGATTTCGTTTACCGCATTGACCTTTCAGGCGTACCCGAAGGGGGACCGTATTATGTATGCGTAAGCGGCTGCGGGCGGTCATATCCGT
>JAKSIR010000053.1 GCA_024398695.1 Bacteroidaceae bacterium
CAGAAACCTGTTTTAACTTTGTAATTCAGCATACGGTACACTTTACGCAAATTAAAATTTTATCGTAATGGATATTAGAGTTTTGTTCCTTGTATTTTTCTCAAGCCTTACTCTAGTGGTTTCAGCTCAAGACAACAGTTCTATACAGGACGAACTGAAACCAGGTACTGTTATCAGCGGGAAGATTGTTGATGCGTCCTCCAATAAGCCAATATGTGACGCATTTGTCATTGAAAATGACACCCGAAGGCATAAAGGACCGACGGTCAGGCTCGGATATCCGCATTCTGAAACAGGAAGATCTTACCGGCACTTGCTATATCACAGGTGGCCCAATCGAGTGAATGGCCGTATCTTTGCATCGGCCGAAACATAATACGCTTGCCCGCGAGAGTACTCCTCCCCTAATACGCCCATTGTTGCCACCATGCATGTATAGGCTCACAGACAGTATAGCTCAAAACATCAGGCAGAGATCTGCACTATCGCCGCAGGACAGGTAGGCAATCTGCTCACCCATGAGCTGTTTCAGTTTGCAGAACTGCTCGGTGCCGGTGCAGTGCATGGTGTAGAACATGGTACCGCTGTACTTTCGCAGCTCTGCGGCAAGTGCTCTTATGAAGGCATCCTCACCGGGTCCGTCCAAGCCACTTTTTACAAGATGCATTCCCGCGAAGACATGGGTCGGGGTCTTGCCGGTAACCTGACAGGCACGTTGCAGAATGTTCACAATGCCCTTGTGGGCACACCCGGCAAACAGGACGGTATTGCTTCCTTCTTCAATGACAAGACTCTGTTCGTGGCTGAACGAATCGTTCACATTTTCTGACGGGCCGTACAGACGGCGATTGCCGGGCGGATAGCAGCAGTCACCGCTGACATCGGCAAAAAGGGTCATGCCGCCGCCTACGGCTGTAACATCCGAGCACAGCACCAGACGGCCGCTGTCCTTCAATGCATTGTCAAGGCCTATGTACACAAGCCCGGTGTCACGCAGCGAATAGTGGGGCTGGAACGCGTCTCTATGGATATAGACCTTTGCTGCGGAATTATCGGCCAGGAAAGTCCCCAGCCCGCCTCCGTGGTCGTAATGGCCGTGTGACACCACCGCGACATGGACATCGGCCACGTTCAGGTTCAAAGCCTCCGCATTGCGTGCAAACAGACTGCCCTGTCCCATGTCGAACAGCACATTCTGCCCGTCATTCTTCCTAATGTAAAGGCTGAGCCCGTGCTCCACCTGCAGTCCCTTTACACTTGTATTCTCTATGACCGATGTTACCAGCATGTTTTTCCATTGCAATAATACAAAAAGGTTCTAAGAACCTGTTTTGGAATGTTCGATTAAAAATTTCATGAAAGATTTTCGAGATGAAAATTCGCTTGTTTGAAGGAGTGATGGGGCTCCATCATGACTGAAAAGAAACGGATTTTTCAGCCGGAAAGATTTTATAAAAGATTAATTGGAACATTTCAAAACAGGTTCTAACTTTGCGGCACTGGCAGCAACATTATTCCGAATCCCGACAAAGCATGACAAGCGTACTGTTCCTGTGCCACGGCAACATCTGCCGCAGTCCTATGGCCGAATTCATATTTCTGGCACTTGCCAGGGCAAAAGGTCTGGCCGACAAGGTTCACGTGGAATCCATGGCTGTTTCGACCGAGGAAATAGGCAACCGCATATACCCGCCAGCCCGCCAGTGTCTCAGACAGCATGGCGTATGGTTCGACCCTGACCGCACGGCCCGGCAGGTCACGGGGCAGGACTGCCTGCGCTTTGACATGATAATCTGCATGGACCGGAGCAACATGCGCTGGCTGGACAGCATAATAGACCGCAGCGGCCTGACACAGACGCAGAAGGATGAATGCCGAAGCAAAGTGCGCCTCATGATGTCCTTCTGCGGCAAGCAGCGCGACGTAGCCGATCCCTGGTACACCGATGATTTCGAGACCACCTTTCAGGATGTTCTCTGCGCCTGCGAGGCTCTCATTGCCACTCTGATGTGAGAAAGACGCAATAATTTGCCTATTTTCGCGTTCTAATTAGAAAAATAAAACTACCACAGCATAATGAAATCTCTCAAGACACTTGTTCTGGCAGCATTTCTGTTCACGGGCATCAATGCATCGGCCCAGATGACCGAAAGCCAGATAATCGACTACATACAGACAAAGACCGAGGCCGGAGTCAGCGAAAAACAGATTGCTATGGATCTGGTGTCCAAAGGCGTCAGCGTCGAGAAGCTCCAGCAGCTCAAGGAAAAATACAGCCGGAGCGAAGCCTTCACTTCGAGCAGGAAGGAAAACGGCACCGGTAGCCAGAACGGCCTTCGCGTCCTCAACGGAGAGACGGAACCACAGACGGACATGAACCGGAACGAAGGCACAGACCTGGAAGGAGACCAGACAGACAGCAGGACGACTGCCAAGCAGATATTCGGTCATGACATATTCCGTTCCGAGAATCTGTCATTCACACCGAACATGAACGCGCCCACTCCCGCCGACTACGTGCTTGGCCCCGGCGACGAACTGGTAATCAACATATTCGGTTCCTCGAACATAAGCTCCACATGCGTGGTTTCTCCGGACGGTGCAATTGAAATTCCCGACGAAGGCATACTGTATGTGAGCGGTCTGTCATGCAGAAAGGCTCAGGAATATGTCAGCCAGATGATTGGTGCCCATTATGAGGATTCCCAGGTGCGCGTTGCCGTCGGTCAGACCAGGACCATCATCGTCCATGTACTTGGCGAAGTGGTCACCCCCGGCTCATACACCGTTTCAGCCTTCACCAACGTATTCAATGTGCTTTACCTTTCAGGAGGCGTGACCGAATACGGTACGCTGCGTGACATACAGGTGATACGTGACGGCAAGGTCATTTCAAACGTTGACATTTACGATTTCATAAAGAACGGCAAGCTGAACGGCAAGCTGACACTTCAGGATGACGATGTCATAAAGGTCGGCACCTATGACAGGCTGGTCAAGATTGAAGGCAACGTAAAGCGACCCATGTACTATGAAATGAAGAAGGGCGAGCACCTGAGCGACCTGCTGGATTACGCAGGAGGCTTCACGGGCGATGCCTTCAAGGACAATATCCGCATAGAACGCCGCAGCAACGACGGCATTACCGTCCACAATGTCCGCGAAAGCGAATTCCATTCATTCGAAAACGAAGACTGCGACGTTGTCTGGGTCGCTCCTATTGTGGACAGGATGAAACAGACGGTCAAGGTGTCGGGTGCCGTGTTCCGCCCCGGCAAATACAAGATTGACGAAAACATGAATACCGTATCGGCCCTTGTGGAACTGGCCGGCGGGCTTGACGAAAAGGCCATCACGGAACTGGCGGTTATTCTGCGTCTCAAGGACAACCGCACATACGAATCGGTACCTGTTGCTCTCGGTGACATTCTGAACGGGGCCGCTCCCGACATCACGCTTAAGAACGAAGACGAACTGATAATTTCCTCGACAAGCGAACGTGACGAGCTGCGCAGTCTTGACATAGAAGGCGAAGTGTTCAATCCCGGCAAATACCCGTACAGCGAAAACGAGACGGTTGCCACCCTCATTACAAGGGCGGGAGGTCTCAAGGAATCGGCGTTCCTGCTTGAGATTGAAGTCGCCAGAAGAATTGTCAGGGAAGAGGACGATCCCGACGGAACATCAATGGCAATCATCAAGACCGTTTCGCTTGAGAACGGCCTGACAGCCGAAGCTTCCGACATGAAGCTGGAGCCTTTTGACATTGTCACAATAATGAAGTCGCCCCACTACAAGGAGCAGCAGACTGTAAGAATTACGGGAGAAATCACAAAGGAAGGGACATACGTCCTTTCAAACACAAGCGAACATCTGTCTGACCTGATAAAGCGTGCCGGGGGACTGAAGAATGACGCTTTCGTCGGCGGAGCACAGATAACCAGAATGTATTCGCCCGAAAAAATCGAACAATTGGAACGCGACCTTGAGACAGCAGCATCGGCAGATGACTCAATCAAGATATTGCGTGAAATCGAAGACAACACATATTCCGTCGGCGTCAATCTCCAGGATGCCCTTGACAAACCGGGCAGTTCAAGTGACCTGGTCATTACCATGAACGATGTCATTACGATTCCACGTCTGAACAACACCGTTTCAATTCGCGGTGAAGTTCTGTCGCCGAATACCGTAGGCTACATCAGCGGCAAGAATCTGAAATATTACCTCAACCAGGCCGGTGGTGTCAACAAGAAGACAGGAAGGAAGAACCAGACATACATCATATATGCGAACGGAACCAAGAGCAAGGCATCGAAGGGCAAGGTTCTTCCCGGGTGCGATGTTGTTGTTCCCAAGTACGAAAAGGCGCAGATCAACCCTCAGAACGCGTCTGTCTGGTTGGGTATGGGCAGCACGGCAGCCAGCATAGCAGCCGTCATATACTCAATCTTCCTGAGATGACGCAGTAAAAAAACGCGAAAAGCTATGAACACGAAAAAGGTCACTCTGATTATGGCACTGTCCCTGAGCGTACTTCTCGCCGTGACATCATGCAGAAACGGCAAGGCAGCAGGGCAGTCAAAGCAGGATTCGCAGGAAATGCCTGACGAATACAAGACACAGATAGCCGACAGCATACTTGAGGCTGTCGATTCGCTGGCGCAGCAATACGCCGCTGACATCAAGGACGGTTCCCTGGCAATAGAAAGCCTTCTCACCGACAGGGAAAAAGTCAGGAAACCCAAGTACCTGTTCAACCCGGCCGATGCCGACAGGCTCATCACCAGGCACCAGAAAACTGCCGCACTGGCATTCCTCATAACGGAAAGACCCATGAGAATTGCATACGGAATGCCTGTCGATGAAGCCGACCGCGCCATAGCCAGGTTGCTGTCTGACCTGAACTACCCGCTTGACATTGACGTAATGAAGGAACTCAGCATTTCAGAAAACACACGCAGAGTATATGAAATGTGCAGGGAGAAGAATCAGGTCCAGTACTTCTGGGAGGTGCAGACCGATGCCATGATAAACGTATCGTACCTTATTGCCAGCAATCCTGACATCTACTATACACGTCTGACCGACGAGCAGGTAATGAAGCACAGCTCAGCATTCGACGGCATGATGGAAGCCCTTGAGAGAATTGCCGTCGATGACAGGAAGATGCAGCGCGTGCTGGACGATTTCCGCAGCAGCGGAGCAGGCCCGCTCGTCACGGGACAGCACAGCCACGGGCTGACTGCCAAAGATTTCATACGTTTCCATGTAGAGAACGGCAGGGATATGACAGAACGTCGTAACGGCCTGCTCAGATAATATGTCTCCTACCGCCGGTAGGACACCTGTTCCAGTGGAGCGTCCTTGTACAGGCGCTCCACTTCATTTGCGCCGTAGCCTTCAGGACTGCTGTAGAGTTCCGGAATATTGAATGACTTCATGGTGTTCGTGTACAGCATGGGGTCACGCTGCGGAAGCACGAAAGCCTTGCTGCACTGTCCGTTCTCGTCGATATGGGTAATGTAGGGACGCCCATAGACCATATCGTCACGCTTCGATGCGAAAACAACCCAGCGGCTGTTCGAGCTCCAGCTGTGATACGTGTCGGCTCCGTACGCGTTGGCGTTTTTCATTATGTCAACAGCGCCGCTTCGCAAATCAATAAGCCACAGCTCGCTTTCCTTGTGCCAGACAGGGAATGTGCCGTACGTGGCAGCCGTAGCCATGAGCCATCGTCCGTCAGGCGATGCCTTGAGATGGCTGAATGACAGCCGCTGCCCGGCTTCAATCAAGGTGATTACATCGTTGCCCACACGTCCGGTTTCCGGGTCAAACTGAACTGCAGCTATATCATAATGCATGCTGGACGTGCTGTCCGGTTGCGGCAGATGCCTTGCACGGCAGAAGAAAATGGTCCTGCCACTTGCCGAGAAACATGGAAAAGTTTCCTGAAAGTCAGCGCCCGACACAGCCGGGCTGTCTGAGGCCGTCAGACTGTCGAAGTCTATCACGACAAGGTCACTGCGCTTGTCATACACTTCCATGCGCATGTCGGGCCGGCTGTGCATTGCGAAAGTGATGTCGGCCGTAGTGAACACTCCATACCGTCCGTCGGCCGTAATGTCGCCATATACACCGCCTCCGCTCATTTCGGTCTTCGTATTCACCTTGCTTATTCTGCCGTTACGGTTCAGCACCGTGCCGCCGTTGCTTCCGCGCAGGTGCATGAACGACGTTCCGCCGCCGTTCGACGTGTGGCAGTTCATGCAGCATCCGTCCGTACGGCTGTTGTCGCCGAGAAGCCGGGTCGAGAAGTTCTCCATGCAGCGTTCCTCAATCTGTATCCCGTTCCAGACCTCGTATGCAGGTTCTATGAGGCGGTAGCTCAGGTACGGGTCGATGCTGTCGGCCGATACGGTCCATGTGAAACTGCGCTCGAAAGGCTCGCCCGTGGCGGTCCTGGCGCTGACGGTGACTTCGAGCGTTCCGCCCTTTTCAGCCTCGAGCATCCTGTGCCATTTTTTCAGACCGAAGCAAACCAGTCCGCGGTGTCCTTTGAAACCGTACCGGGCGCATTGTCCCTTTATTTCCACGTCAAAAGTCGAAACACCCGTGACACGGAAGTTCAAGGGGGCTATATTGCAAGGTATGGTAATGTCACCGTAGTCGGGCATGAGCGACACGGTCTCACCCTTGCCGCCATTTGAACACGCGGCCATGGCCATTGCCGCAAGGAAAAGAAATATAATGCGTTTCATCGGTCTTCTTTACCAATAAGATTCACTGACATAATGTAGTACCAGTATGTATCGCTGTATTTTTTCAGTTTGGCCAGATTGCCCTGCGCGTCCGCCTGGTCGCCGAGGAATTCCATATAGCGGTCAACGGTAGCCTGCGACAGCCTGTAGCGTCGGGCACACTCCATAAGGCTTTCCCTTGAATTCACGTTGACAAGAAGAGCCTGTTCGTACAAAGGCGGAACGACGGCGGAACGGTACGGGTTGGTGTTGTACCAGCGCTCATACATTCCTATAAAGGAGTTGATTTTTTTCTCCAGAAGAGCCGAGCACATAAGATAGTCTGCCGCCACCTTGTTGGCAGGATTCGCATCGGCTATATTCCTTAGCGATGTACGTATGTCGCCCTGGGCGAACATGGCGTCAGTATTATGTGAGGCGCGTCTCTGCAATATGACATACCTTTCGGGCAGATTGTCTTCAAGCAGGCTCTTCCTCAGAGCCGATGCCCAGCCGGCATGTCCCGGAGTGCGCGAAAGAATGTCAAGATATTTCAAGGCAACGTCATATTCTCCCGATGCGACTGCAATCTCCGCAAGGGTGCGCATCATGCGGCTGCTGTAGCCGCCCGGCATCACGGTCTGTCCGAGCAGGGCCGCATCGTTGGCCTGGGGGAAATCGCCCATCTCCAGAAGCCCCATGGACCAGTAGAACGATGACAGGTAAGATTCGCCCCTTTCCGATGACAGGAACAGACCGTCGGACAGTCTTGACTGGGTCACCGACAGCAGGCCGTCAGGCAGCTTGCCCTCCCTGGCGTATGAAAGATTGTAGAAATACAGACCATAGCGCGATCCGCCATCGCCGAGCGCAGTTTCACGTACCTTGTCCCATTCGCCATGATACGCAAGCGAACCTATCCTTATGCTTGACTCGAGATTTCCACTGGACTTGAGCGCAAACAGCGCAGCCAGCGAAACAATGGGCGGCACAATGGCGATTGTCTTCATGCCGGGAATGAGGGCGGACACCCATACCGCCAGAGCCAGAAGTACAGGATTCAGAGCCACGAGGGCAGGTGCCGGAATGATGTACCCGCTTGTTACAGGATATATAACCGCCCTGCCGGAATGCATTCCGTAAAGATGTTCCACAACGCAGAACAGTCCCACGGACACCGCCAGCAACAGGAAATTACTCAATCCGAACTCCACGTGCCGTATTCCGTACTTTCCGAGGACAGGAACCAGAATCAGGGCAAAAAGCACCGATGCAGGGCCGCCTGCAAGGACAAACAGCAGCGGAACGCCTGCAAGGTACGCTGCACAGCGCAGTCCGCCATTCTTCACGCCTGCAACAGCCACGGCGGCCCACATACCCGTTACAAGCCCCACAGAGGCCGAAAGCGGATAATTCGGGAATGTCATGAAAGCGCACTCCAATGCAACCGGAACGAGGCATATCAGACAGGATTTACCGGCACTGACAAGATGCATGAACCTGCATATGCCCAGCCACAGCAGAACCACGAATGCCATACTTATTGCAACTGCAGCCCATTCCGCAATGAAGAAGCGCGTCAGCAGGTCACCTATGGCCGATGCCAGCAGCGCGGGACGGCCGGCATACCGGCTCAGGCAGCCGGGACCGAAAAAGAAAATGCTGATCTGCTCCTTGAATGCCATGCAGTATCTTGAACAGCACAGCAGTATGAGCATGAATGCCGCCAGACAGACCGCCGGCAGCAGCAGCGACTGCAATATATTCTGTTTCCTCATGTTAATAGTGCAAGCTTGATGGGGCAAACTTACAAAAAAATGGGGCGTGTTCGGCATAAAATGCTTACTTTTGCCATTCATAATGTACGCGCGGTATGGCAGGCAGACTCTATCTCATTCCTACGCCGGTAGGCAATCTTGAGGACATTACCTTGAGAGCTCTGCGCATACTCAGGGAAGTGGACCTGATTCTGTGTGAGGACACCAGGACCAGTTCTGTACTACTGAACCATTTTGAGATAAAGAAGCCACTGCTGTCACACCACAAGTTCAACGAGCACGAGACATCGGCCGGCATGGCCAGACGCATTGAAGCAGGCCAGTCCGTAGCGCTGATAAGCGATGCGGGCACACCGGGAATATCGGACCCGGGATTCATGCTGGTACGTGAATGCGTGGCGCAGGGCATTGAAGTCGAATGTCTGCCCGGTCCCACGGCATTTGTTCCCGCCCTGATAGATTCAGGACTGCCATGCGACAGATTCCTGTTTGAAGGTTTCCTTCCACAGAAGAAAGGCCGCCTGACCAGAATCGGCGCCCTGAAGGACGAGCCGCGCACAATGATATTCTATGAGTCACCCTACAGGCTTGTCAAGGCCCTGCAGCAGTTCATTGAGGTGTTCGGTTCCGAAAGGCCGTGCGCCGTATGCCGCGAGATATCGAAAGTGCATGAGGAGTGCGTACGCGGCACGCTTGGCGAAGTGCTGGAGCATTTCAATGAAACGGAGCCCAAGGGAGAGATTGTAATTGTTGTGGGTGGAGCGCCCGGAAAAGGCCGTAAGGACGAAGACGGCGAATAAGAGTCAGCAATGAAGGAGGAATTTCAGGTAATACACGAAAACAAGGCCGAGACCGCCATTCTGGTGGGCATCATAACCCAGAACCAGGATGAGCGCAAGACCACGGAATATCTTGACGAGCTTGAGTTTCTGGCCCAGACGGCCGGAGTGAGCGTCATGCGCCGTTTCACGCAGAAGATTCCGCAGGCACTGAGCGCCACCTACGTGGGCAAGGGCAAGCTTGAGGAAATGCGTGAATACATTGACCGCATGGATGACCTTGAGAATCCCGTAGGCATGGCCATTTTCGATGACGAACTGACCGCCAAGCAGATATCGGCCATTGAACAGGCCCTGGGCGTAAAGGTGCTTGACCGCACATCGCTCATTCTTGACATTTTTGCCATGCGCGCACAGACAGCCCACGCCAAGACGCAGGTCGAACTGGCGCAGTACCGTTATCTGCTGCCCCGCCTGCAGCGCATGTGGACACACCTGGAACGTCAGGGAGGCGGCAGCGGTGCCGGAGGCGGCAAGGGCTCTGTAGGTCTTCGCGGACCGGGTGAGACACAGCTGGAAATGGACCGCCGTATCATTACCCAGCGCATAAGCTGGCTCAAGCAGCAGCTGGCCGACATTGACCGCCAGAAGGCCACCATGCGCCAGAACCGCGGCCGTCTTATACGCGTTGCACTGGTAGGCTACACCAACGTGGGCAAATCGACCCTCATGAACCTGCTCTCAAAGAGCGATGTGTTTGCCGAAAACAAGCTGTTCGCAACACTTGACACAACAGTGCGCAAGGTGGTGGTGGGCAATCTGCCGTTCCTGTTGTCCGACACCGTAGGATTCATACGCAAGCTGCCTACAGACCTGATAGAATCGTTCAAATCGACCCTTGACGAGGTCCGTGAGGCCGACCTGCTGGTTCACGTGGTTGACATTTCGCACCCCGACTTCGAGGACCAGATGAAGACCGTTGACAAGACCCTGGCCGACCTCGGGGCCGGCGACAAGCCCATGATAGTGCTCTTCAACAAGACCGATGCCTACACCTGGGTCGAGAAGGAGCCCGATGACCTGACTCCCATGACGCGTGAGAACATCACCATGGAAGAGCTGCAGCGCACCTGGATGGCCAAACTGAACGGCGAGTGTCTGTTCGTATCGGCCATAAAGAAGACAGGACTGGAGGAGATGAGACGCACCCTGTACGAAAGGGTCAAGCAGCTCCACGTCCAAAAGTACCCCTATAACGACTTCCTGTATCCCGATTTGGAAACTACGGAATAACGGCGGAGAATTGTTGAAAACAGATGACCATAACTATAAATAACTTAATCAAAAATGGACAAGGTAAAGAAAAATTATTTCACACCTTCAGTGAAGGTAGTAAATATTGTAGAAGCGCAGCGGATACTTGTCGGCAGCGGTAATTCAGGAACAGAGAAATACTCAGTATGTGATTACTCTTTTGGTGATGACGATTTTGAGTAAACCACATTAGACACACAAGAACAAGTATGAAGAAGATATTATATTCTATTTTCAGTGCTGTGGCACTGCTGGGCATCGCAGCATGCTCCAATAACGATGGCGAACTGCTTGGCAGTCTTAACATGGGCGGCACACCTAACGCACCAACAACAATCGTTGCAACAACCGAGTCTTCTGCTACTACACGTACTGCTCTGCAGAGTGATGGTGAAAATGGCTACAATGTGGTGTGGAGCGAAGGCGATAAGATTACGCTGCAGGGAAGTAATTCACCCACGGAGTATCCTCCCGTTGAATATGCTCTTAAGGAAGGTGCCGGTACAACCGAAGGTAAGTTTGAACCAGTAGCGGATGCCATCGACTGGACAATTTGCAAAG
This sequence comes from Bacteroidaceae bacterium, assembly GCA_024398695.1. Lineage (GTDB taxonomy): Bacteria > Bacteroidota > Bacteroidia > Bacteroidales > Bacteroidaceae > Colenecus. The sequence continues at coordinate 11,173 of JAKSIR010000053.1, forward strand.
AAATAAAAGCTTTCTATGCTGTGAAGGACATGAAGTGGCCTGCTGTGCAGACATACAGAGGCGAGGATGTCATCAGTAATGCACCTATGTACTGTTCAGTTTATAATCAGTATGCCGAACCAAACCTTGAGTTCAAGAATATGGG
>JAKSIR010000054.1 GCA_024398695.1 Bacteroidaceae bacterium
CGCGGAATAGCACTGCACAAGATGATAAGACTTGTGACCGCATCGACCATGAACGGAGGGTACCTGAACTTCATGGGCAACGAGTTCGGACATCCGGAATGGATTGACTTTCCGCGCGAAGGCAACGGCTGGAGCTGCAAGTATGCACGCCGTCAGTGGAGTCTTATTGACAACAGCCAGCTCGCGTATGACTGGCTCGGCACGTTTGACCGTGACATGCTGGAGATGTTGTCATCGGCCCGCGGCTTCCTGAAGACGGATGTGACGGAATACTGGCACAACGATTCTGACCAGGTGCTCGCATTCGGTCGCGGCGACAAGGTGTTCGTGTTCAATTTCTCGCCTGACAGGTCATATTCCGATTACGGCATTCTGGTTCCGCAGGGCAGATACAGGACAGTCCTGGACAGCGACAGCATCAAATACGGCGGCTATGGCCGCCCTGACGACGGTATTGAACACAGCACTCTGGCTGACCTTCAGTACAGGAAGTGCAGGAAGGGCTGGCTGATGCTGTATCTGCCGTCGAGAACTGCATTGGTAATGGAAAAAATCAAGATATGAACGGATATCATAATGTTGACACCGGACGGCGCAGGCTGTTCTGCCTCGTAGTCTTTTCGCTCTTTTCCTTTGTATGGCTGTGCACTTTTCAGGGTTATCTGGTAGGCTATGCCTACGATAAGGTAATCAGTTCGCTCGGCGGAATAGTGGGAAACTGCAACCGTTTCGTTATGGCAGCTTTCGTTACTGCCATTCTTGACCTGATGGCACTTGGGATACACCGCATTCCAAAACGTCCTGCCCTTTTCAATTCGCTGGATTATCTTGTTCCGTCAATCGTACTTGGCATCTTTACAGGCTTCGACCGGGATTTTTTCTTTCCGCAGACTTCACGCCAGTGGATAGCGGCCGCTGTCCTGGCTTTTTCGGTTCTTCTGATTGCCGCAATAATAAGATACAGGAACAACATCAAGCCGGAAAACCGGATGATTATTGTTGCAGCCAACCTTCTTATTCTGCTTTTTGAAATGCTGATAGCCGTTTCTCTGGGCAATACGGACGAAAACCTGCATCGCAGGGTCGTTATGGAGAGGTATACCGGAAAGGAACAGTTTGAAAAGGTGCTTGAGGTAGGATACAACGAGGCCGAGACAGATTCCAAGATCGAATGGCTGAGACTTCAGGCCATGTACTCCCTTGATACGATTTCATTGGGAACCGGGCTTGCCGAAAGGCTGTTCGAATATCCGGTTTCCGATATCGAATCGGCTGAAACGTTTCTGAACAATTCAGTGTCGTCGTCAGATGACAGCCTGACACAGGCATACCTGAAGAATGTCCTTGCACTTATGGACCGTGACTTGCAGAGACTTGAGGACAGCATTGCCCTCGCACAATATAATAAGGTGCTTCCACGATATTTCATGCAGGCTCTCATCATTGCAGGCTGCGATTCGCTGGAGTCATACTTTCCTGACCAGTACAGGCAGGAGAAGCAGGTGTTCGATTCCTTTGAGAATACATGGAAGGAGGTTGGGAACAAGCCTGCAATCTATCGCAGGAATGCGACATACTGGGATTTCCGCCGTACATACTACTGGTACTACCGGTTCGGACAACTCTGACGCATTCCCGCAGTCCTTTCAGCTACGGCATAAAATGAAAGCGCCTCTGCAACAGTTTGCAGAGGCGCTTTTCCAATTATGCTGTCCTTATCAGGCGTTTTCTATAGCACCCTGTGCGGCAGCCAGACGTGCAATTGGAACGCGGAACGGTGAGCAGCTTACGTAGTTCAGACCGACCTTGTCGCAGAACTTGACCGATGAAGGTTCACCGCCATGTTCGCCGCAGATACCGCACTTCAGGTCAGGACGGACCGAACGGCCCTTTTCTACAGCCATCTGGATGAGCTGGCCGACACCCTTCTGGTCGAGAACCTGGAACGGGTCAACCTTGAGGATTTTCTTCTCCAGATAAACCGGGAGGAACGATGCGATATCGTCGCGTGAGTAACCGAAGGTCATCTGGGTAAGGTCATTTGTACCGAATGAGAAGTATTCTGCGCGGGCGGCAACTGCATCGGCAGTAAGTGCGGCACGTGGAATTTCAATCATGGTACCGACCTTGAATTCGAACGGCTGGACACCTTCTGCCTTGAAGAGGGCGGCTGCTGTAGCACGGATAATCTCTTCCTGCTGTTCAAACTCGTAGTGCTTGCCTACCAGAGGAACCATGATTTCAGGCTTCGGATCCATGCCTTCCTTGCGGAGCTGGATGGCGGCGCCGATAATGGCCTTGGTCTGCATTTCGGTGATTTCGGGATAGGTGTTGCCAAGACGGCAGCCACGGTGACCGAGCATCGGGTTGTTCTCGGACAGAGACTCGACGCGTGCCTTGATGGCTTCGAGTGTGGTACCCATGGCATCGGCCATTTCCTGCTGTCCCTTTACATCGTGGGGAACGAATTCGTGCAATGGAGGATCGAGCAGACGGATGTTGACTGGCAGTCCGTTCATTGCCTTCAGGATTCCGTAGAAGTCCTTCATCTGATAGGGGAGCAGTTTCTCAAGAGCCTTCTCGCGTCCAGCCTTGTCATTGGCAAGGATCATTTCGCGCATGGCCTTGATCTTTTCGCCATCAAAGAACATGTGCTCTGTGCGGCAGAGACCTATGCCTACGGCTCCGAATTCGCGTGCTACCTGTGCATCGTGCGGGGTGTCGGCGTTTGTGCGGACAACCAGACGGGTGTACTTTGAGCAGAGGTCCATCAGTTCTGCAAAGTCGCCGCTGATTTCGGCAGCCTTGGTCTCAACCTGACCGAGCAGAACCTGACCTGTAGAACCGTTTATTGAAATGTAGTCACCTTCCTTAAGTGTTATGTCCTCAATCTTGACTGTCTTCTTGACGTAGTCAACCGACAGGGCACCTGCTCCCGATACGCAGCACTTGCCCATGCCGCGTGCAACGACTGCAGCGTGGCTGGTCATACCGCCGCGGCAGGTAAGGATACCTTCGGCGGCAGCCATACCGGCAAGGTCTTCAGGTGATGTTTCCATACGTACCATGACAACCTTGTGACCGTTCTTGTGCCATTCTTCGGCGTCGTCGGCGCTGAATACTATCTGGCCGCAGGCGGCACCCGGAGAAGCTGGAAGTCCGGTGGTCAGAACCTTGGCCTTCTTGAGGGCGTTCTTGTCAAATACGGGGTGGAGCAGCTCGTCGAGCTTCTGCGGTTCGCAGCGCTGGATGGCTGTCTTTTCGTCAATCAGACCTTCGTGCATCAGGTCCATTGCAATCTTGACCATTGCGGTACCTGTGCGCTTTCCGTTACGGGTCTGGAGGAACCAGAGCTTGCCTTCCTGAACGGTGAACTCCATATCCTGCATATCGTGATAGTGGTTCTCGAGCTTGTTCTGAAGGTCATCGAGCTGCTTGTAGACTTCCGGCATTGCCTCTTCCATTGAAGGATACTTGGCAAGACGTTCCTCTTCGGAAATCTCGGCGCGCTTTGCCCAGCGCTGTGAACCTTCCTTGGTGATCTGCTGCGGTGTGCGTATGCCTGCTACAACATCTTCACCCTGTGCGTTTACAAGATACTCGCCATTGAATATGTTTTCACCGGTGGCGGCATCACGGCTGAAGCATACGCCTGTGGCCGATGTGTCACCCATGTTGCCGAATACCATTGCCATGACCGATACGGCGGTGCCCCATTCGTCTGGAATTCCTTCCATCTTGCGGTACAGGATGGCGCGTTCGTTATTCCATGAGCCGAATACGGCGCAGATGGCACCCCAGAGCTGGTCCATTGCGCTGGTCGGGAAGTCCTGACCGGTGCGCTGCTTTACGGCAGCCTTGAACAGAACGACAAGTTTCTTCAGGTCGTCAACGCTCAGGTCCTTGTCAAGAACCACGCCGCTTTCCTTCTTGACCTTTTCAATGATTTCCTCAAACGGGTCGATATCGGTCTTGTTGATGGGCTTCATTCCCAGAACCACGTCACCGTACATCTGTACGAAACGACGGTAGCTGTCCCATGCGAAGTGAGGGTTGTTTGTCTTGCGTGACAGACCTTCTACAACTTCGTCGTTCAGACCAAGGTTCAGGATGGTGTCCATCATGCCCGGCATTGAGGCGCGGGCACCGGAACGTACGGAAACCAGAAGAGGCTTCTCCACGTCGCCGAACTTGGAGTTCATGAGCTTTTCAATATGTCTGATGGCCTCTTCGACATCGTCCTTCAGGATAGCGACAACTTTGTCGCGGCCAATCTGGTAATATTCGTTGCAAACATCGGTAGTGATGGTGAATCCGGGAGGCACCGGTACACCAAGCAGATTCATTTCGGCAAGGTTGGCACCCTTTCCGCCAAGCAGATTACGCATTTGGGCATTTCCCTCAGCTTGTCCGTTTCCGAACTTGTAAACTCTTTTTTCGCTCATAAATAAACTGTTGTGAAAGTATATATTGTTAATTTTCTATCGCTGTCGAAAACCTCGCGCGCGTGTACATAAGTTGAAGCGGTTGCAAAGGTACTTAAAAATCTTGAATATGCGTTTCTTCATCCGCTTCATTTTTGCTTAAAATGAACTATCTTTGCCGCGAATTTCAAAGCAGGGATATGTCAAAGAGAAACAGACAGCAGCCGATTGTTGAAAATGTGACAATTACCGATTATGCCGCCGAAGGCAAATCGCTGGTACGCATTGACGACCTTGTGGTGTTTGTTCCATTCGCCGTTCCCGGCGATGTGGTTGATCTGAAAATTCTGAAGAAGAAGCACAGTTATGCTGAAGCCGTAGTCGTGCGTATGGTCCAGCCGTCGCCGGTACGTGCCGTTCCGTTCTGCCGTCATTTCGGAATCTGCGGTGGCTGCAAGTGGCAGAACCTGCCATATGAAAAGCAGCTTGAATACAAGCGTCAGCAGGTCATTGACTGCCTGACCAGAATTGCCAAAGTCGAGCTGCCCGATGTAAATCCTGTTCTCGGTTCACAGGAAACTGTGAGATACCGCAACAAGCTGGAGTATTCATTCAGCAACATGCGCTGGCTGACTCAGGAGGAACTTCAGGAAATGGACGACCCCAAGACCGATGTGCGCCGCAAGCAGCCCGGTTTGGGATTCCATATTCCAGGCGCGTTCGACAAGGTGCTTCATATCGAGGAATGCTGGCTTCAGGACGGCATATCGGACAAAATAAGGAATGCCGCATTCCAGTATTCGGTCGAACATGACATACCCTTCATAAACCTGCGCTCGCAGGAGGGAATACTTCGTGACATGATGGTCCGTGTAGTCACGACCGGTCAGATCATGGTCCTTCTGCAGGCTAAGGCCGAGACGCCGCAGGATAAGGAGACATTCATGGGACTCATGTCGTATCTGTCAGAAAAATTCCCTGAAATCACATCGCTCCTGTATGTAATAAACAACAAGTGCAACGACACTTTCGGCGACCTTGACGTGCATGTGTTCCGCGGAGATGACTGCATATACGAAACCATGGAGGACCTGAAGTTCAAAATAGGCCCGAAATCATTCTTCCAGACGAACAGCCGTCAGGCTCACCGCCTGTATTCGACTGTCCGTGAATTTGCCGGTCTGGAAAAGGACAATGTCGTATATGACCTGTACACCGGAACCGGAACCATTGCGCAGTTCCTGGCACGCGGTGTGAAGAAAGTCATTGGAATAGAATACGTTCCCGAAGCCATCGAGGATGCCAGGGTGAACGCTTCGCTCAACGGCATAGGAAACGCGGAATTCTTTGCAGGCGACATGAAGGACGTTCTCACGGCCGATTTCATTGCCGCGCACGGTACCCCCGATGTCATAGTCACCGACCCACCGCGCGTCGGCATGCACAAGGATGTCATTGACGTGATACTGGCGGCCGCTCCGAAACGTATAGTGTATGTGAGCTGCAACCCGGCCACACAGGCACGCGACCTGGCCATGATGGACAGCGCATACAGGGTGACTGCAGTCCAGCCGGTTGACATGTTCCCCCATACACAGCATGTCGAAGTGGTTACGGTTCTTGAAAAGCGTTAAGAAGTCATAATTGAACGTCCCATGCTCTTAACAATAATACCTGACGCATATAAAGGTGTAAACCAACATTGAAACTATGCCAAAAAAATCAATTCTGATGTTCGTTCTTCTTTGGACCGCACTTGCCGTCAATGCGCAGGCTGATTCACTTGAACTGGAGAACGACACTGTCATGAAAGACGTCGTTGTACCGCCTGAATTCAAGGGTGGAATGGAAAAGTTCTATGATTTTTTCTACACAAACTTCCAGTATCCTCAGGAATCGGCCAAAAGAAGCGTCAGCGGTACCGCCGAAATTGAATTCGTGGTTGAAAAATCAGGCGACATAACTCATGTGCTGCTGCTGGAAGGCATTGACTTTTCAATTGACAATGTCATATTGGACCTTATGAGGACCATGCCGCGCTGGACTCCGGCAACCAAGAACGGTGATCCGGTGCGCTATAAGGTGTCCATGCCGCTTACCATCCACGCCACAAAGAACAAGGGGCTACGTCCGAATCAGACAATTGACAGCTACCGTAACGAATGATATCGCTACTATAATCAATAACCAATAATAACGCAATGAAAAAACTTTTACCGTTGTTTTTCCTGGCAGCAACCGCACTGTTTGCCAGTTGTGAGATTGAAGGACCGGAAATGAAGTCCTACGAGATTGGTGTAGAAACAAGAGACTGGCTGACCTACAATGAAGGAGGTGTCCGGTATCAGTACACAGATCTGTCATTCCCTGAAATCGATTCATACATGATGGAAGAGGGACTTGTCGAGGTATCCCTGATTGCCGTCAACGGCGGTCGTGAGGTCCAGCATCCTCTGCCTTATACATTCACGGTAATCGCCGGCGACAGGCTTGAGCCATACACTGTAACTGAAACAATCCGTTATGAAGTGAGCCGCGGCCTTCTGACGCTTGTCATCGAATACGGAGACGGCGAGGTGTATCCGAACGCACTTCTTCCTTATACATTCCGTGTGACTACGGTTGACAAGTACTGATTTCCGTGCAGTAACCACAATTCCCCATGGGACGTAGTGCCTGTGGGGATTTTTTTATTTCTGATGTGTCTGGAGTATGATGGTGGTGGCTCCCAAGGTGATTATGTCGCCGTCTTCGATGGTGGCCCTTTCACGGTCGCCCAGGATGCGGTTGAACAGGAAAGTGCCGGTCAGACTGGGCCAGTCACGCAGTGTGTAGCCCAGGCTTCCGTCCGGGTTCTTCTTCACCGTTATGACGCAGTGACGGCGGTCCATACTCCGGTCTGTCGTGTCTATGGGAATGTCGATGCTGTCACCGGGGTTGTATCGGCCTATTATGTTGTCGCCTTCCTTCAGGGCAAAACTCTGTCTGAAGCCGAACACGTTTTCCACGACCTGGATGGAGCCGAATCCGTTGTCCTGTGTTTCGGGATTACGGTTGGCGTCCTTCTGCGTTGCCTGCAGACTGCTTGTCCCGATGCGTATCTTGAACTGTTTGCGGCAGTTTTCGCATTCGAATACCAGCGACTGGCCTTCGCCGTACAGCGTTTCGTCAAAAGTGTTGTAGTGGTCGCACTTGGGGCATCGTACTCTTTTCATATGGCGGTCTGATTCACTTCAAATAAAAAAGCTGGCCTGTAAGCCGGGTTCTGTACAGTCAGACTGCCATAGGACAGAATGACAGTGTCTGCCATTAATCTTGACCTGTCGTCACCGGCAGGCTCGGCAGTCTTGTACGACTGCCCTCGTTCTACCCTCCGGCTCGGGCGGGCAGCCCTCTGACGCCGGTATACATGAACTTGCAACATCCAGGATGCACAGCACCTGTGTCACCACAGGCCTGGTGGGCTCTTGCCCCGCCTTCTCACCCTTGCCGCTTTGCAGCGGCGGTTATTTTCTTCTGCACTACCCAACCGTTGCCGGCTGCTTCTTTATGGGAAGTGGATTGCCCTGCGTTGCCCGGACTTTCCTCCGCCCGCGGGGGACGGCGGCAGACCGGCCAGCTTTGATGCTGCAAAAGTACGTTATTTTGGCAAGGCATTCAGTTAAATAATGGCAAAATTCAGTTTGTCGGCGTAACATTGGCCCGATTCTTGCATATATTTGACAGTAAGCTTAACCTATTGAACTGATTATGAGAAAGACATTTGGAGTTCTTGCAGGCTCTCTGATTCTCGTTGCCTGCTGTGCGTCGGTTTCCGCCATTGTGGTGAAGAAGGTTATTGGAAACAGTCAGAAAGACATTGTGTACATTCCCGGAACAAATACCCCATTGCCCGGCGGCCATCTGGCTGCATTGACATCGTCACAGATTCAGCCGGTCGATTTGACCGATGCTGCCGAAAAGACCGTGCATGCGGTCGTCCACATAAAGTCGACGGTGCAAAGCCGTACGCGCACCGTCCAGGAATATGACTTCTTCTTCGGTCCGCGACAGCGCCAGTACCGCAGCCAGCCTCAGTACGGTTACGGTTCGGGTGTGATCATTTCCCGGGACGGATACATAGTGACGAACTATCATGTCATTGAAACTGCCGACGAAATTGAAGCGACGCTCAATGACGGCCGCGTGTTCACCGCCACCGTCATCGGCTCGGATCCGCAGACCGATCTGGCTCTTCTGAAGATTGACGGCAAGGATTTTCCCACAATACCGTTCGGCGATTCCGGCCAGCTTAGATTGGGAGAGTGGGTACTGGCAGTCGGCAATCCGTTCAATCTGACTTCGAGCGTGACGGCGGGCGTAGTCAGCGCCAAGTCCCGTAAGATAGGCGTGTACGACGAAGACGGCGGAATCGAGTCGTTCATCCAGACCGATGCAGCCATAAACATGGGAAACAGCGGCGGCGCTCTTGTGAATGTGAAAGGCGAGCTTGTCGGCATCAATGCGGCTTTGGAGTCTCCGACAGGAACATACGCCGGCTACGGTTTTGCCATTCCTTCGACAATCGTCAGAAAAGTCGTTTCCGATCTGAAAGAATTCGGTTCGGTACAGCGCGCCATCCTGGGCATTTCGGGACGTGACCTGTCGGAAATCCGCCAGCTTCCTGAAAACAGGGACAAGGATTTCGGTGCCAACGAGGGCGCTTATGTCGTGCAGGTTCTTGCAGGCGGAGGCGCATCGGCCGCAGGCATCAGGGAAGGCGATGTCATAATATCGGTCAACGGCAGGAGCCTCAGGACTATGAATGAACTGCAGGAGACGCTGGCCCAGTACCGTCCGGGCGACAAGGTCGAAGTCACCCTGCTGAGGTCCGGAAAGCAGAAGACGGTAACGGCTGAACTCAAGAACCTGCAGGGCAACACGGAGATTGTGAGCAAGTCTGACATGCAGATTCTGGGCGCGTCGTTCCAGGATGTGCCTGCAACCGTCAGAAACAGGATGCAGCTGTCGTATGGCATGCAGGTCAGTGAAGTGGGCAGCGGACTGTTCAAGGATGCCGGAATCCAGCGCGGCTTCATAATACTCAAGATCAACGGCAGGCAGATAAGCTCTTTCCAGGATATCGAAACTGTCTACGCTGAGGCGCAGAAATCGCAGGACCAGGTGCTGTTCATTTCGGGAGTGACATCGTCGGGCAGCAGGATGAACTATGCCATCGGTCTTGAATGAACGATATTTTGCCTGCAATGTTTATTATTATTAAAATAAAATGCTAAATTTGCGGCCAATTCGCTTATTCCGTTTTTAGATGAGACAGCTTAAGATCACCAAAAGTATCACGAACCGCGAGAGCGCTTCACTTGATAAATATCTGCAGGAAATTGGCCGTGAGGAACTCATTACAGTCGAAGAGGAAGTAGAACTTGCCCAGCGCATACGTAAAGGTGACCGTGCGGCTCTTGAAAAACTGACCCGTGCAAATCTGCGTTTCGTGGTGTCGGTGTCCAAGCAGTATCAGAATCAGGGCTTGAGCCTTCCTGATCTCATCAACGAGGGAAATCTCGGATTGATAAAGGCTGCCGAAAAGTTTGACGAGACCCGTGGATTCAAGTTCATCAGCTATGCCGTATGGTGGATCCGCCAGTCAATCCTTCAGGCACTTGCAGAACAGGCCCGAATCGTAAGGCTGCCTTTGAACCAGGTCGGTTCGCTCAACAAGATAAGCAAGGCTCTGTCAAAGTTCGAGCAGGAGAACGAACGCCGTCCGTCACCTGAAGAACTTGCCGAAGAGCTTGACATTCCGGTTGACAAGATAGCCGATACGCTCAAAGTCTCGGGACGTCACATCTCGGTCGATGCACCGTTCGTTGACGGCGAAGACAACAGCCTGCTGGATGTTCTTGTGAACGATGATTCCCCGATGGCGGACCGTACTCTCGTGAACGAGTCCCTGTCAAAGGAAATCGACCGTGCACTTTCTACTCTGACCGACAGGGAGAAGGACATCATCAGAATGTTCTTCGGCATAGGATGCCGTGAAATGACTCTTGAGGAAATAGGCGACAAATTCGGCCTGACACGCGAACGCGTCCGTCAGATTAAGGAAAAGGCAATACGCCGTCTCCGTCAGAACTCACGCAGCAAACTGCTCAAATCATATCTCGGCTGACATGTCCCGTCGTTTCCTGCGCTTCGCAGCTCTTCTGTTGCTTTTGCTTCCCGCCTGTGCATCGGCACGGCAGTCGGGCGGAGCCAAGAGTCCTGTCCTTGAGGCAGGTCAGGGTTTGAAGATGAACCGCGGAGATCTGGAGGAAATGAGAAACAACAGCCAGGACAAGAAGTCCAGAAAGGCCGACATCTACATCGTTGCGGTATCGTATTCGATAGTCGATTCCGTCATGTACGTCTCTGATGTCAGGAAGATGGAGGATGAAACGGTCAACAACCGCTTGTTCCTGATTCACAGACAGGCGTACGAGAACCAGTTCTCGGCATTCGTGTCCGGCGGAAACGATGAAACCATGATGACATACCTGCATTTTTCCGAAAGGGAAAAGGAACCCGCCAGGTATCTGAAGCATCTTCTCAAGAGGAACTCCAAGACAAACAAGTTTGAAGTCAAACGCGTTGGAGAGGAATTCTCTTTCACCCGGATTGACGGTCAGTAAATCCTGCCGGGACCGGCTTTTTACCTTATAGTATATAGATGTATCTCCTGTCTTGAACGATGCTTTGAAACGGGCCTTCGGCTATTCGTATATCAATCAATAAGGTATATTTGTTAACACATTTTTCTCATAAAAAAGTGGTGATAATGT
>JAKSIR010000055.1 GCA_024398695.1 Bacteroidaceae bacterium
CAGCGCCTCGTAGTCAGTGAACAGGTCAAGCTGTTCGGGCTCGCGTACTGCGGCCTGGCTTTCGTCCATCACGTTGTCGGTGCAGATGTTCATGCGGCGGATAAGCAGGTCTGGGTTCACAATACGGTCATACAGTGCCACAATGGCATCGGCAATGACCGTGGCCGATGATGTGTGACGCTCCAGCTTTGTGGTGCCGTGTGTGTGGGCGGGCACTTTGCGGCCGTAGTAATCGGTTTTGACCTTGCCGTCATAGCTTATACCGGGGGTAGTCAGGCTTTCCACATCATAGCCTATGGTCAGCGTCAGACGGTCAGTCGCGAGGTGCTTGCTGACCAGACGCAGGGCTGCGGCATCGGCCATTTCGTGTATCACAACCCGGGCCTTTTTGAATGTGTACGGGCTGGTAAGCACCTGCCCGCTGCTGAGTGAATTCGTTTCCGGGCGGTATGCCTTGATTTGCTCTATGGTACACGGCTCCCAGCCCCAGGCATGGTCAATGAGCAGTTCGGCATTCACTCCGAACAGGTTGTACAGCATTTCCTCATGTTCAATGGAGCAGCGTGCCAGCTTGCCCATGGTGTCAATGCCGTAGAATGCCAGCTTCTGTGCAGTACCTTTGCCAACCCTCCAGAAAGCGGTAAGAGGCCGGTGGTTCCACAACTGCCGGCGGTAGCTCATTTCGTCAAGCTGGGCTATGCGCACTCCGTCCCTGTCGGCCGGTATGTGCTTGGCCACAATGTCCATTGCCACCTTGCACAGGTACAGGTTGGTGCCTATGCCTGCCGTGGCGGTTATGCCGGTCCGGTGCAGCACGTCGCGTATCATGGTCATGGCCAGTTCGCGTGCTGTCATCCTGTAACTTTTCAGATAGCCGGTCGCGTCAATGAACACCTCGTCAATGGAATACACGTGTATGTCATCGGCCGAAACGTATTTCAGATAGGTCTCGTATATGCGGTTGCTGTATTTCAGGTAGTACGACATGCGTGGAGGCGCCGCAATGAAATCGACCTCCCAGTCAGGGTGGGCTTTAAGGTCGGTGTCCGATGTGGATTTGCCGGTAAACCGGTGCTGCGGTGTCTTGTACAGACGGTCGCTGTTCACCTGACGCAGACGTTCCGTCACCTCGAACAGACGCGCACGGCCGCCAATGCCGTAAGCCTTGAGCGACGGCGATACCGCCAGGCAGATGGTCTTCTCTGTGCGGCTGACATCGGCCACGACGAGATTTGTGGTGAGCGGGTCCAGTCCGCGCTCAACACACTCGACCGATGCGAAGAACGACTTCAGGTCAATGGCAATGTATGTTTTTCCGTTTTCTTCTGTCACGTCTGTGAATGGCTGCTGCTTGCGGCAAAGGTATTGGAATTTCCTTATCTTTGCAATTCGAATTATCCACAGGAAAAACAGTATGACACTGAAGGAATTTCTCAATACTAACGACCGCTTTGCAGCCGACAACGGCATGCAGCTGACACAGGTTACACCCGAATTTTCAATTGCCGTGATGACGGTCGATGAACACCACCTGAACGGTGCCGGTGTCTGTCAGGGCGGCGCGCTGTTCACCTTTGCAGATCTTGCAATCGCAGCTGCCATGAATGCCTGCGGCAATGTTACCCTGGGTCTTGAAAATGCCATGACATTCCATCATCCGGCCCGTCTGGGCGACAGGCTGACAGCCAAGGCTTTTGTGACCTGTGACCACCGCAAGATACCTTTCTGCCGTGTGGAAATCACTAATGCCGATGGAACACTCGTTGCATCGGGCACATCGCTCGGGTACCGCAAGGCCGATGCCATGCCGTTTGATTCACTTATGTAAGGCTGTCTGTTACCACAGCAGGCAAGGATGTTTCTTGATGATAATATCCTTGATCCCGTAATACTGGTTGCCTTCCGTGTGATTGAGACCGGGTACGGTCTGCAGGATGACGTTCCTGTTGGTGCCGTTTTTGCTCAGTGACTTGTATATACCGAACGCCTGCGAATAAGGCACGAATTCATCATCCATTGAATGGGAGATGCAAAGACGTGCTGTCGGATTCCAGCCGGACAGTATCCTGTCATTCTGCGCAAGGGCATCCAGCAAGGCTTTCATCTTGGGATTGTCGGTGTCTATCTCGTTATCCGAATCCAAAAGTTCAGGGTTGATCATCGTTGATGAAAGGAATCCGGCACGCTTGAATATTCTGGAATGGGCATTGAGCATGCCTGACCTGAAATAGCCTATTATGTCGGTTATCTGTCGGCCGTCATCCTCGAACAGGTTGTCGCTGTTCAGGAATTCCGGAGAGAAATATTCCCTGACATCGTCCACTCCGGCAAAGAATTCATTGCCGTCCTGATCCTTCAGTCCCTTCCAGGTGTCATAGGCACCGACAATGACGGCTATCAGACACGCAGGCTTGAAGTCCTCCATCGATGTAAACTCTTCAAGACTTTCATCGTAAGGCACGACCTCCATCAGCTTTGAAAGCAGGCCGCTGTATGAATAGCAGCCTTCGCAGCAATAAGTGCCCGTAAGCCTGATGGATTTTCTGTTGACGTATTTCAGCTGCGGGTCATTTTCAAGGAGGTACTGGGTCGCAAGAGCTACCCCGGCTCCACAGCTGAGACCTATGTTCTCCGTGTAGTAGCCAGGCATAAGCGCCACCCCTTCAAGTCCGTTTATCAGCTCAATGGCGGCAAGTTCACAATCTATGCCCTGACGTGCCTTTAGGAGCAATTCCGCAACCGTGACAGGATGCCCTTCTACATATTCAGGCTTTCTTCCCTCGTAAACGCCCTGATAATGCGGATGCACGACCAGTGCATTGTGTATGCTTCTTCCGGGGAATGCATATTGCTCGTATTCGGTTGACTTGCTTTCGTCGGTGAAGAAGGCGGGATGGAAAAGGGAAACGCTCTCAAGAATGCGTGCTCGCGGAAGAATAGGATTGGCCAGATACGAAACATCGCCCGAAAGCTGTATCTGCTGTCCCCTGTTGTCCTTTGTCTTATATACGATGCGATACGTTCTCAGTTCCAGACCGAACTCGCTCAAATCAATGTCCATAAACATCGGAGCCGGTATCTCATCGAACTGACCGAGTATGTCTGCAACCTCCGATGCAGGTATTACAGATTTGAGCGCGGCGGAGACCAGTACATCGCCTTCCTCCGTACTTCCACTGCTTGCTTCAGTAATAACCTCTGTGAAACTTGAATCCTTGCTGCAACCGCACAATAGGGCAACTGAAGAGAATGACAATCCCAGAATGATGGTTCTTAACTTAATCATATTCACCCTTTTGAAAAGTTGGACAATCGTTGTCAAGTGACAATGTGTCATAAATGTATTATTTTTATATAAAAAGTTCAATTAGTGTGTATTAATTAAAGTTAAGTTCAGGCTGTGGCTGTCTGCCATTATCTTGAAGCCCTTATCCTGTAATACAGTTTGAGACACCAGACAAGGACTGTGACCATGGCCCAGCGTGACAGAAGGATTATGTACCATATGCCGCCGCAGGCTGCAAGTATTGACAGGTCCTCAAGGTTGCTGTGTGATATGCCTATGTGTGTATTCAGCAGATCAATGTCACGGCGGTTGATGGTGTTGCGCTCCATCTCGTCCATGATGGCGGCCGATCCGTATGACAGTCCTACCAGATTTGCCACAATCCACAGGAACGATGTGCTTGCCGGCAGGCCGAATACTGCCAGAAGCGGTCGGAACACTTTTGAAATTTTCTCCATCAGACCGAATTCATACAGTTCCCTCTGGACTATGTTGAGCAGCCAGATGATACAGAGCATCCATGCCCCCAGTTTCAAAAGACTGAGCAGCCAGCTCACGAACAGGCCCTGAATGTCGGGCTGCAGCTGGAAGAACGGGACATCGGCCAACGGGGTGAGGTTGGCGACATAGTGTGGCCTTCCGGGTAATATCAGGTTCAGAAGGATACCGAGAGCCAGCGATGCCAGAGTGCGGATTATGTAGCAGTATGCTCTTGAAGTGCCGGTCTTATGCTGGACTGCGCTTTCCAGAATCATGGCGTGGGCTGCCAGTGTCATAGTGCCCAGTATAGTCACTTCGCGTACAGACAGCTCCAGCGTCGACAGGGCCGCCACGCAGGAATACACGTTGATGAAATATCCGCTCACGTATGCGAGTGAGGCTTCGCCGGGCAGTCCGAAATACAGGAATACCGGGCTGACGGCTACGGAAATCCAGTTCAGGATTCCCAAGGCGCGCAGCACGAACATGACGAACGAAACGATTGCGGTGATTCTGAAAATCCACAATATGGTTTTGAATGCTTTGGGAGTAGCTTCAGCGGCCACCCGTTTCATACGTGCGAAAACGGTTTCCTGTGTCATATTACGGAAAAGTGTTTCAGTGCATTGTATATGCCGTCATCATCGGGCGAGTCCGTCCTGTATGTGGCGGCGGCCTCAACCTGCGGCGGACATCCGGCCATGGCTATGCTCAGTCCGGCAAAACGCAGCATCTCAATGTCATTGGCTCCGTCACCGAATGCCATGCATTCGGCGGGCTGCAGCCCCAGGAAGTCCAGGGCGGCGCGCATTCCGTGACTCTTGTCGCTGTCGGCGGGCACCATGTCCGAGAAGGTGGGGTGCCAGCGGGTCAGACGGCAGTTGGGGAGCGCCTTGCGGACTGCCGCATCCCTGTCGCCTCCAAACAGCCCCACTATCTGGAATATCGGCGTGCCGGACAGTTCGTCCAGTGTGGCGACTGACGGGGTTATGAAGTTCAGCAGTTCTATGAAACGGTCAGTCTCACTGCACTTGCGGCTCATGAATACCTGATTCTCGGTTATGAAGAAGCAGTCAATGGGGTCTTTCTTGATACAGCTGTTCCATGCGGTCACATCGGCCATGGGAATGGGATGTTTCAGTATGGTCTGTCCGCCAATGTTGCATATCCCGCCGTTTACCGTAATGAAGCCGTCGAACTGCTCGCCCTCCAGATTGTCAATGGCGCAGTAGGGACGTCCGCTGCAGATGAACAGCTTGATGCCTTTCTGTCTGAGCTTTTCAAGCGCCATGTGGGCCGATGCCGGGATACGGTGGGTCTCAAGGCTTACCAGGGTTCCGTCAATGTCGAAGAATGCTGCCTTTATCATGGCGTGTTATCCGATGTTCGGTTTTTCAAGACCGTAGCCTTCCTTCCTGTCGACTGCCTTCAGACGCAGGGCGAGAAGCAGGGCGGCAACGCCGAACAGTGCGAAAATGCACATTGGAAGTGTGTAGTCATACTGTGTTACCTGCGCTCCGTCAACAAGGCGTGTGCCCACCTTGCAGTAGTTGTCAAGAACCTTGCCTATGAGCAGCGGGACAAGTCCCAGGCCTATGTTCTGTACGTAGAATATCAGCGCGTAGGCCGAGCCCAACAGTTTCAGCGGAATGATTTTCGGAACGCTTGGCCACATGGCCGACGGCACCAGCGAGAATGCCACTCCGAGAAGTATCATGACAGCCGCGGCGAACCACCAGTAATTCAGAACCGGCAGGGCGAACAGCACATGGACCAGAATCAGCAGAACCGAACCTATTATCATGATTGTGGCTCCCTTTCCTTTCCTGTCGTAGATGCCGCCGAACAGCGGTGTCATGATAAGGTTGCCGAAAGGAATCAGGCTTGGTATCAGACCTGCCAGCCAGCTTTCAACGCCGTATTTGTTCTCCATGAGCGATGTGGCGAACTTCAGGAACGGGAAGACTGCCGAATAGAACATGAGACACAGGAAGGCGATGAGCCAGAATCCGCGGTTGGTTACAATCTGTTTCAGGTCCTTTACCTTGAAACTGTCGTCATCGGTCTGTGCCGGTGCGGTTTCGGCATCGAATTTCCTGTCAAGGACGCAGAACACAAGGTATGCCAGAAATCCTATTGTCAGCAGCAGCGATGACAGCAGAATGGGGGCCGATAAGGAAATGCGGCTGGCTACAATCGGGCTTACTACCAGTGCTGCGGCGGTTCCGATGCGTGCAAGCGCTACCTGTACGCCCAGTGCTGTGGCCATTTCCCTGCCCTGGAACCATTTCGCTATGACTTTCGAGACCGTCGTGCAGCAGTTCTCGACTCCCACGGCAAATACGGCGTGGCCTATGCAGGCTACCAGCACCTGCGTGCGTATGCCGAAAACTTCGCCTTCTTGGGGCGGAATGAATGCAATCGCATAGTATTTTGCCAGAGAACCGGCCAGCATGAGCAGGCATGTCACTATTCCGGTGAACCTTATGCCCATCTTGTCCAGAACAATGCCGCCAAACACCAGCATGAACAGGTAGACATTGAACCAGCTGTATGCTGAATTGAACAGACCGAATTCGGAACTTGACCAATGCATCTGGTCTTCAAGCATGGTCATGAGCGGGGAGAGCACATCGGTAAGAAAGTATCCCCACATCATGGTGAATGACACGATTATCAGGACTGCCCAGCGTGCGCTCTGGCTTTCGCTTATCCTTTTCTGCAGTTTTCCGGCCATATTCCGTTTCTTTAATCTGAAGACGCGCAAAATTATGAAAAAAACACTAACTTTGCAGCGCTGCTGCGAAGCAGAAATGATTTACCGGTTAATAACATGACACTTAATGAACTGACGGCGGTTTCACCCATTGACGGCCGCTACCGTGGCAAGACTCAGAATCTGGCCAGTTATTTTTCAGAATTCGCCCTGATCAAGTATAGGGTAAGGGTCGAAATCCAGTATTTTACCGCATTGTGCCAGTCGGGGCTGCCCCAGTTGAAGGCAATTCCGGCATCGGCTTTGGACGGGCTCCAGAGCGTGTGGACCGATTTTCAGGAGTCCGATGCCCTTCACATCAAGGAAATCGAGAAAGTTACCAATCACGATGTAAAGGCTGTCGAGTATTTCATAAAGGAAAAGTTCGATCTGATTCCGGAACTGGTTCCGTACAAGGAATTCATACACTTTGGCCTGACTTCACAGGATATAAACAACACATCGGTTCCGCTGTCAATAAAGGAGGCGCTTGAAAACGAGTACTATCCTGCAATTCAGAGCCTCATTGACAAGCTTGAGGAATATGCACAGCGCTGGAAGGATGTGCCTATGCTTGCCCGCACACACGGACAGCCGGCATCACCCACACGCCTGGGCAAGGAAATCGAGGTGTTCGCATACCGTCTGCGCCAGCAGCTCAGACAGCTCAAGGCTGTTCCAATGAGCGCCAAGTTCGGCGGTGCGACCGGAAACTTCAATGCACACCACGTTGCATTCCCCGAAATTGACTGGAAGAGCTTTGCAGAGAAGTTCCTTGCAGAGAAGCTTGGCCTGGAACGCGAGGAATACACCACGCAGATTTCAAACTACGATAACCTGGCTGCCCTGTTCGATGCAATGAAGCGCATGAACACAATCCAGATTGACATGAACCGCGATTTCTGGCAGTACATTTCAATGGAGTACTTCAAGCAGCAGATCAAGGCCGGCGAAGTCGGCTCCAGCGCAATGCCCCATAAGGTCAATCCCATTGACTTTGAAAATGCCGAGGGCAATCTGGGCATGGCAAACGCCATTCTGGAACAGCTTTCACGCAAGCTGCCGGTATCGCGTCTGCAGCGTGACCTCACGGATTCGACCGTAATCCGCAACGTAGGCGTTCCGTTCGGCCATCAGATGATAGCCGTTGCAAGTTCAATGAAGGGACTTGGCAAACTGCTTATAAACGAAACGAAGATTGCACAGGATCTTGACGGATGCTGGAGCGTTGTGGCCGAGGCTATCCAGACCATACTGCGCCGCGAGGGCTATCCTCATCCGTACGAAGCTCTGAAGGAACTTACCCGTACCAACAGTGCCATTACCCGCGACTCGATTATGGGCTTCATTGACACCCTGAACGTAAATGACGCCGTGAAGGCTGAACTGCGTGCCATAGCTCCTGGCAACTATACCGGAATTTGAATTCAAGCAACTATACATTCTTTTAACCTAACAAAAAGGCCGTGAGGCCAGAATCAGATTATGGAAACAGAAAAAGGCAATGAGTTTTACTTTGACGGCAATGATGACGGCTACGGCCGTTCAAGCCGCAGTGAAGGACAGAACGGGAACCGTCGTGAAGGACGTCCGCGTTTTGTAAGAACCGAAGGACAGAGCCGTCCGCAGTATTCCAGAGTGGAACGTCCGGTGCGCCGTGAAGACGGTTACCAGCGTGAAGGCGGCTACCAGCGCCAGAACAGCTACAACCGCGAGGGCGGCTATGGTCGTGAAGGCGGTTACCAGCGTCAGGGCGGTTACCAGCAGCGTGAGGGTTCGTACAGCCGTCCGCGTTACAGTCAGGACAGCCAGCCGCGCTTCTATCGCGAGCGCATGGAAGGCCAGAACGACGGCTACCAGCGTCAGAACAGCTATAACCGCGAAGGCGGCTATCAGACTCAGGAAGGGTATTCCCGTGAAGGCGGCTATGGTCGTGAAGGCGGCTATCAGCGTCAGGGCGGTTACCAGCGTCAGGGTGGCTACCAGCGTCAGGGCGGCTACGGTCGTGACGGCGGCTACCAGCAGCGCGGAGGTGGCAGGAAGCCAGTACGCAAACAGGACAGCCGCAAGCGCATATCGTTTTCCGATGTCATCCACAATCCCGATGAGGAAATACGTCTGAACAAATATCTTGCAAACGCAGGTGTCTGCTCGCGCCGTGAAGCCGATGACTTCATTAAGGCAGGTGTCGTCAAGGTAAATGGAGTCACTGCCACCGAAATGGGTACCAAGGTCAAGCGCGGTGACAACGTGCTGTTCCATGACCAGCTGGTAAGCATCGAGCGCAAGATATACATTCTTCTCAACAAGCCTAAGGACTGCGTTACAACCGTTGACGATCCGCAGGAGCGCAAGACGGTCATGGACTATATCAAGGGTGCCTGCAAGGAACGTGTCTATCCGGTAGGACGTCTTGACCGCAACACTACCGGCGTGCTGCTTCTTACCAACGACGGTGAAATGGCTACACGTCTCACTCACCCCAAGTTCCTGAAGAAGAAGATCTACCACGTGCGTCTTGACCGCAATGTAAGCGAACAGGACATGCAGAAACTGCTTGACGGCGTATGCATAGGCGAAGATGAAAACGATATTGTAAGAGCCGATGAGGTCAGCTATGTCAACGAGGACAAGACCCAGGTGGGCATTGAGATACATTCTGGCCGCAACCGTGTTGTACGCCGCATGTTCGACGCTCTGGGCTACCATGTTGCCAAACTTGACCGTGTGCAGTTTGCCGGTCTGACAAAGAAGCGCCTGCGTCGCGGTGACTGGCGTTTCCTTACCGAAAAGGAAGTGAACATGCTCCGTATGGGTGCATACGAATAAATCCGATAATCAACTGAAATAATGGATATCAAGAGAACAAGAATAGCCGACCTGCTCAAGCGTACCGATTTCGGACAGCAGGTTCTGGTCAAGGGTTGGGTCCGTACCCGTCGTGGCAGCAAAGCAGTAAGCTTCATTGCGTTGAACGACGGTTCGACCATAAAGAATGTTCAGGTGGTGGCTGATCTTGACAAGTTCAGCGATGAACTGATGAAGCAGATTACCACGGGCGCATGCCTCAGCGTAACCGGTACAATGGTGGAAAGCATAGGATCCGGTCAGGCCGTTGAAATACAGGCTTCGGAAATTGAAGTCCTGGGTACATGCGGGGACGATTATCCCATGCAGAAAAAGGGCCAGAGCTTCGAATATATGCGCCAGCACGCACACATGCGTCTGCGTACCAACACGTTCGGAGCTGTTATGCGCATCCGCCACAACATGGCTTTTGCGATACACCAGTATTTCCATGACCACGGCTTCTTCTATTTCCATACTCCGCTTATTACCGCCTCTGACTGTGAAGGCGCCGGACAGATGTTCCAGGTAACGACACTGGACCTGCAGCGCATTGCCAAGACCGGGAAGGTGGAATATGATCAGGATTTCTTCGGCAAACCGGCAAGCCTGACCGTATCGGGCCAGTTGGAAGGCGAGCTTGGAGCTACAGCACTTGGTGCCATTTATACCTTCGGCCCTACGTTCCGTGCCGAGAATTCCAACACTCCGCGACATCTGGCCGAGTTCTGGATGATTGAACCTGAAATTGCCTTCATGGATCTGGTTGAACTCATGGACCTTGAGGAGGACTTCCTGAAGTTCTGCATCAACTGGGCATTGGAACACTGCCAGGACGATCTGGAATTCCTGAACAATATGGTTGACAAGGGCCTGATAGAGCGTCTGAAGAGCGTTGTCAATACCGAATTCGTACGTCTGCCGTACAGCAAGGGCATTGAGATTCTTCAGGATGCCATAGCCAAAGGCCGCAAGTTCGAGTTCCCCTGCAACTGGGGCGACGACCTGGCCAGCGAACATGAGCGCTATCTTGTCGAGGAGTATTTCAAGAAGCCTGTCATCATGACCAACTACCCGAAGGCGATAAAGGCTTTCTACATGAAGATAGATGCTGAAAAGCCCATGTGCATGGGCAAACAGCAGGAAGAGACCGTTCAGGGTACCGATGTACTGTTCCCGCAGATTGGCGAGATTATTGGCGGCTCGGTACGTGAAGAGAACTATGACAAGCTGATGAGCGAAATTGAGAGCCGTGGTATCCCGATGAAGGATATGTGGTGGTATCTTGATACGCGTCGTTTCGGCTCGTGCCCGCACGCAGGATTCGGACTGGGATTCGAGCGGCTTATGCTGTTCGTTACTGGAATGCAGAACATTCGCGACGTCATTGCGTTCCCCAGAACTCCGCGAACCGCGGAGTTCTGAGGAACGCCTTCCTTTTTATTCCACCCCCAAACCCCCGCCAGCGGGGGCTTGGTCGCTTCGCTCCGAAT
>JAKSIR010000056.1 GCA_024398695.1 Bacteroidaceae bacterium
ACCAGACGGATCTGGAACACGCCGCCTGCGACGGTGCGTTCGCTGCTCTGAAAGCGCACGGTGACGCTTTGCTTTCCCTTCAGCAGTTCGTCCGGAATGTCATAGGTCACGTTCTGGAATTCCGCCTTGTTCCACTTGCGGAACAGCGACTCGCCGGCAACCTTCTGACCGTCAATCATAATGTCGAAACGGCGGTTGAAATCGCTCTCGTTTCCCCAGTAGCGTACCATGAGCGAGAGGTCTGTACTGCCACCGGTAGCCATAGTATATTCAAAGAAGCCGCCGTTGCGGGCATCGCGCCAGGCTTCGCCCTCGTAATTGCCCTTGTCTGAATTTTCCGCTTTCATCTGATGGTCGACCTCGGGCTGCTGCTCGCCTGTCTCGACCCTGTCGACGGTACGGGCATCAAGTTCCAGACGTGCAGCTTCAACGGCAGCAAGTTCGTCCAGATGCTTCTGATACTGTTCCTGAGTCAGCATCAGATAATAGATGGAATAACGGCTGTCATGAATCCTGTAGAAAGGAACAAGCTCGGCATCAGCATACTTGCCATCAAACAGTTTGGCCGGAAACATCTTGAAACGGTCTGCACCGGACAGCTGCTCCAAGGATGCCAGTTTGGATTCCACGCTTTCCTTATCGCCGATTATGTACGGTGCATCCAGGGCCGACATGAGTCTGCCGCCTGCAATGTGTTCCCAGCGACCGTCACCGGCCACCAGTCCCACCATATCCTCGGTACCGGTCTTCACACCCATAAGGACGGGACCGTACTTTATGGCAATATAGTCATCGACACCCTCTATCTGTTCGGTGCTGTAGTGCATGGGCATCACGATTTCGACCTTGTCACCTTTCTTCCATTTTCTCAGTATGCCCACATAAGACTGCGGTCCTTCGGTTATTTGAACCGGTTTACCGTTCACAGTCACTTTGAATTCGCCTTCACGGACCCAGCCCGGATAACGCAGGTTAAGATTGAACTTGACAGGTCTCTTCGGGTTGACCGTAATGACAGTCCTGTCCTCGTCGGGGAAGCGTGTTTCCTGGACCAGTTCGACTCCGTATTCCTTCCATGTCAGTTTTGATGCAATGAAAAGATTGACATACAAGCTGTTGTCCCAATGTGCATATATGAATTCACCATACTTGCCGTGATTCTCCATGCCTGTGCCTACGCAGCACCACATTCCCTCGTTCGGCTGTGAATAAACGCGGTAATGGGCCGGACGCGCCGGAGTGAAATAAACATATCCGCCATGTTCCGGATGCTGGGTTGACAGTATATGGTTATAAAGCGCATTCTCATAGAAATCGGCATATCCGGGACGCGGATTCTCAAAGAACAGGTCTTCGGTCAGCTTGAGCATGTTGTTGGTGTTGCACGATTCAGGCCCCTCACGTTCCTCTACATAACTCCGATAATCGCTTGCCTGCGGGAAATGCTCGCGACGGCTGTTTCCGCCGAATGCCACGGAACGGTGGTTTGCCACCCTATCCCAGAAAAAATCGCTGGCAATCAGATAATCCGGGTCATCGGAAACCGTATAATATCTGGCAAATCCCACAACTTTAGGTACCTGAGTGTTGGCATGCCTGTTGTCCAAATTGTCAACGCCGCTGACCATGCTGTCAAACAGCTGGTGGTGTGTCCATTTCTTTGCTTCAGTCAGGTACTTGGGGTTCATTGTCATCTGGTATGCATCGGCAAAGACCTCGTTCATGCCGCCGAACTCGGTATTCATCATGCTCTCCATCTGTTCCTGAGTCAGATTCTCGGTTACCCAGCAGCCCCAGTCGCATAGTTTCAGGAACATTTCACGTCCCTTTTCGCTGCCGGCATACAGCCATGTGTCGCGCAAGCCGGCCAATGTCTTGTGGATATTGTACCACGGCACCCAATACTTGCCGATTATTCCCGTGTTTCCGTCATGAATCTCATCCCAGATTATGTCACTGTCAGGCACGCCGCCCACATAGCCATGTTCCGACTGTTTCTGGCACTTGTCCAGTTCGTCAAGCATGTAGTTCATGCGCTTCAGACACTCTTCATTGCCTGTCGATGCGTAATGGATAGCCAGTGCCGAAAGATAATGTCCGCCCACATGACCGTCCAAGCCCTCCCAGTTAGGGAACAGTTCACCCTTGGGCTCCAGCCCTGCCTGAATCAGGAACGGAGCCAGCAGGCGGTCCACATCATATTCAAGCAGAACCTTGACGTTCAGATCCTGCGCATGCTTGAACGGTCCGTCCAGCAACTCCACATCGCCCAGACTGAACGCATGACCGTAAAGTCTCTCCTGGCCCGATGCCGCCACGTTTCCAAGCAGCATGGCCACCACCAGCATAGCCAACGCCTTCTTCATATCAGAAATCAGTTTAAGTTATCCAATTCAGTCATGGCCTCCTCCCAACTGGATTCGGCTGCAGCAAGGTCATTCCTGAGCTTGCCGTATGCTTCGAACATGGCGGGATTAGCAGCGCCCTCGGGGGTCGCCATCCAGCCTTCAAGTTCCTTTATCTCGTTCTCGATGCGTGAAACCTCCTTCTCACAGTCGGCAACCTTCTTTTCAATCTTCTTACGACGGCGTTCCTGCTCCTTGCGAGCCTCGAAATCTTCCTTTCCGCCAACCGCAGGCCTTGCATCGGTCTTCAGCCCGGCTGTCTTCTGATCCGGTGTTCCCTTCATGCGGCCTATGTCAGAGAGCGAGTCAATATTCTTGCGCTGCAGGAAATCATATATTCCGCCAAGATGTTCGCGCACTTTGCCGTCACCGAATTCATACACCTTGCTGACAAGTCCGTCCAGGAACTCACGGTCATGGCTTACCACGATCACAGTGCCGTCAAATGCCAGGATAGCCTCTTTCAGCACATCCTTGGTCACCATATCCAAATGGTTCGTAGGCTCGTCAAGAATAAGCAGGTTATTCGGGGTCAGAAGCAGTCTTATCATGGCCAGACGGCTGCGTTCACCGCCCGAAAGGACCTTGACTTTCTTCTGGTTCTCCTCGCCGCCGAACATGAAGGCACCGAGTATGTCATTGATCCTGGTACGTATGTCACCAACGGCGACGCTGTCAATCGTATCATAAACCGTCAGCCCGTCATCAAGCAGCTGAGCCTGATTCTGTGCGTAATAACCGATTTTTATATTGTGGCCTATTTTCAGGACGCCGTCAAAGGGTATCTCACCCATAATGCACTTGACCAGAGTCGATTTACCCTCTCCGTTACGTCCCACAAAGGCGACTTTCTCCCCGCGCTTTATTGTCAGATCGACACCGCTGAACACCGTGTGGCTGCCGTACGTCTTGGCAACGCCCTCACAAATGACCGGATAGTCACCGCTGCGCTGGGCCGGTGGAAATTTCAGTCGCAGATGTCTGTTGTCAACTTCATCAATCTCAATCGGTACAATCTTCTCCAAAGCCTTGATACGGCTCTGTACCTGATTCGATTTGGTAGGTTTGTACCGGAAACGTTCTATGAAATCCTTGATGTCGGCTATTTCCTTCTGTTGGTTCTCGTATGCGCGTATCTGCTGCTCACGACGTTCAGCACGCAGTTTCACATACTGGTCATACTTGACCTTGTAGTCGTGTATGGTACCGCAGGTAATTTCTATGGTACGCGTGGTGACATTATTCAGAAAGGCCCGGTCATGGCTGACCAGCATAACCGCACTGCAGCGGTGAGCCAGAAAATCCTCAAGCCACTGGATACTCTCAATGTCCAGATGGTTCGTAGGCTCGTCAAGCAACAGCACATCGGGGTGCATGAGCAGCAGTTTTGCCAACTCTATGCGCATCCGCCAGCCTCCGCTGAACTCGCTCGTCGGACGGTCAAAGTCTTCACGGCGGAAGCCCAATCCAAGCAGAGTCCTTTCAAGTTCTGCCTGATAATTGCTGCCTCCCATCATCTGGAAACGCTCGCTCTGATGGCTGAAGCGCTCTATCAGGGCACGGTATTCCTCGCTCTCGTAGTCAGTCCTCTCGGCAAGCTGACCGTTCAGCCCGGCAATCTCGGCCTCCAGTTCACGTATTCCCTTGAAAGCCTGTTCCGCTTCTTCGCGTACCGTACGTGAATCGGCCAGTTTCATGACCTGCGGCAAATATCCTATGCTGCTTTCCTTTGAAATGGAGACACTGCCGGCCGATGGCTTCTGCTGTCCGGCCAGTATCTTGAGCATGGTCGATTTACCGGCACCGTTCTTGCCCACCAGGGCTATACGGTCCTTGTCACCCACGACATAACTGACTCCGGTGAAAAGGGGTCTTGCTCCGAACTCGACAGACAGGTTGTCAACCGATACCATCAGGCAGATTCATATTGATTCTCAGTCAAACAGAGGCGATGGGTATTCGCCGTCCTTGACCAACTGTGCAATTCTGTCGACTGTACCCTGACGGTCTTCCGCGTAGGTAACCCCAAACCACTTTGACGTGGTGTCAAGTACCTCACAGGTTGCCTTTCCGCTGTTGATGAGTTCATTCACCATAAGCGGGATATAGTATTCGGACTTAGGAGTGTCGATATTGGCCTTGAGCCATGTCTTGAAATAATCCTCCGAATACTTGAAATATTCAGGAGTAAAACCCCATACATTCATTGAAACCGGAGTGCTGTCGGCAATTTGGACCCAGTCCTCACCGTCCTTGTAGCACACCCCGTTCTCCCGGCGCAGGATTTCAGTACGTTCCACGACTGTAGTCAAATGGTTTTTGCCATCGACTGCACATACCCCGCGCGACACCTTACCGTTCTCGCTCAATGTGTTGGCCACCCTGAAGCCGACCATGGCGTAAGTGCCTTCTGCAGCCGAAGACAGATTCTGAAGGAACTTGCCCATTACCGCAAAACAGTCACGGCCATAAAAGTCATCGGCATTGATTACACAGAAAGGTTCATTGACAACATCCTTGGCCATCAGCACGGCGTGATTGGTACCCCATGGCTTTGTCCTGTCTGCAGGGCATGCAAAGCCTTCGGGCAGATTGTCAATGCTCTGGAATACGACTTCCACAGGGACATGACCTTCATACTTGGCAAGAACAAGTTTTCGGAAATCGGCCTCGAAATCCTTGCGGATAATGAAGACCACCTTACCGAAACCGCCCCTTATAGCGTCAAATACGGAATAATCCATTATAGTTTCGCCATTCGGACCAAGTCCGTCAAGCTGTTTCAGACCTCCATACCGGCTGCCCATTCCGGCAGCAAGAACAACGAGTGTAGGTTTCATATTTCCATGAATTTATATTATTGCGCAAAGTTAAGGAATTGTATACCTTTGTCAAAAGAAAAAATGGACACGTTATGAAGAAATACTTTGCAATCATGCCGCTTATGCTGGCATTTATGTTCTCTGTGAATTGCGGCAACAAAACGGCAGACGCCGGAATGAGTGCCTTTGACGCCGACACAGTCATAATTGACCGGGACCAGTTCGTCCGTTTTGAAACCACAGCCGGAAATTTCACAATCAAGCTCTACCGCGAGACCCCGCTTCACAGACACAACATGGTCCGATACGCACGACACGGCAAATATGACGGCCAGCTGTTCTTCGGCGTTCAGAAAGGATACAAAATCCAGTGCGGAGACATAAACTCGGTCGGCGCCGCAAAAGGCGTTGAACTTGGCATTACCGACAAGCCTGATACAATTGCTTCCGAGATCCAGCCCTCACGCTTCTATCATAAGAAAGGTGCTGTCGGACAGGCCAGCCTGACCCAATTCCACTTCTCGACCAGCCAGCAGTTCTACATAGTCACCGGCACAAAAGCCAAGGAAGCCGACCTGGCCAAGCAGGAAAAAGCCATCAACAAGCGTTACCGTCAGGCTGTCAAGGATTCGCTCACACAGCCTTATGCCGACCAGCTTCGCGAATGGCAGAAATACAAGGACAGCAAAAAGATTTCAAAACTGAACAACCAGTTGAACAAGGAGACCGATGCCATAATGGCCACGCGCCCCACATTCAAATACAGCAAAGCCCAGACTGACGACTATCTCAACAATGGTGGAACTCCCGGTCTGGACGGCCAATATACCGTCTTCGGCGAAGTCACCGAAGGATACGAAGTGATTGAAAAAATCTGCGGCTCACATACCGACCGCCATTTCAGGCCCGACCCGGATGTAAAGATCATCCGCGCCTACGTCATTGAAGACGAGCCGGTGCAATAAAAAAACGGCCGTACAGCCGTTTTCCGTTTGAGTTGCGGAGGAAGGATTCGAACCCCCGACCTTTAGGTTATGAGCCTAACGAGCTACCTCTGCTCCACTCCGCGATTTTTGATATTGCAAAGATACCCCGTAATGTTGGATTATCCAAGCCTTTCCTGTGAAAAAGCCGGACAATTTGCATTTTTTGCACTTTCGCGAAGACGCCGGTTTTACAAAATTC
Source organism: Bacteroidaceae bacterium (assembly GCA_024398695.1). Classification (GTDB taxonomy): domain Bacteria; phylum Bacteroidota; class Bacteroidia; order Bacteroidales; family Bacteroidaceae; genus Colenecus. The sequence continues at coordinate 6,413 of JAKSIR010000056.1, forward strand.
CTACTTTTGTGCATCATTCATCAGTATGAATAAGGAAAGTACCCGCGACTTGCTGCTGGACGCGGCCAAGAGACAGTTCATCAGAAACGGTTTTGACGGCGTTTCCATGATGGACATTGCCCGCGAATCAGGCATGAGCCGCCGTACCTTGTATTCATACTTCGAAAGCAAGGGTGACATTTACAATGCGGCAGTAAAGCGTGAAACCGACCTCGTCGTAACGAAACTGCATGGTCTGGTCATACCGGGCACACCTGCATCAAAGAAAATCACGGACTACGTATATGGCCGTTTCCACATCATCAAGGAGATGGTGGACAGGAACGGAACTCTAAGATCATTCTTTTTCAGGAACAACTGGAATCTGGAACACTTCCGCAAGGAACTTGACCGTCAGGAAAAGCAGATTCTGATTGACATAGTCGTTGAAGGCGTGACACAGGGCATGTTCGACGTACCGAATGTCAACCTCATAGTGGAAATGATTCAGGACGGGATGCGTGGGTTCGAATACACATTCATACGTGGAATCATCTGGAAGACGGCAAGTCACGAAGACGTAAGACAAATTGCCGCGAACATACTTTTCAGCATGTTGGGATACAAAGAAAACAAATGAAATATGGGACAACTCACAGGAAAAACTGCGCTCATAACCGGCGCCACCCGAGGTATTGGACTTGCAATTGCCCGACTGATGGCAAGTGAAGGAGCCAATATAGCTTTTGCATATGTCAGCAGTGATGAAAGGGCTGCAGTCCTGACCAAAGAACTTGAAGCATCAGGAATCAGGGCCAAAGGATTCAAGGCCGATGTATCCGACATGGCCGCCGTCACTGCCATGGTCGCTGACACTATAAATGAATTCGGCCGCATTGACATTCTGGTCAACAACGCAGGCATCACCCGCGACGGGCTCATAATGAGACTGGACGAGGCTCAATGGGATCAGGTCATCGACACGAACCTGAAATCGGCCTTCAACTGCATAAAAGCCTGTTCAATGCCCATGATGAAGCAACGCAGCGGAAGCATCATATCGATATCGTCGGTCACCGGATTGCACGGCAATGCCGGACAGTCCAACTACGCAGCCTCAAAAGCCGGCTTGGTAGGTCTTTCAAAGTCAGTGGCAAAAGAACTGGCGTCCAGAGGCGTGCGTGCAAATGTTGTAGCGCCAGGATTTGTCCTCACCGAAATGACGGAGACGCTTCCGCAGGAGACCATTGACGGATGGTGCAAATCCATACCGTTGGGACGTGGAGCGACAACGCAGGAAATAGCTCAAGCCGTAGTATTCCTTGCATCGGACTGCTCATCATACATCACAGGACAAGTATTGGCAGTCGACGGCGGACTGGGCATGTAATTCCACATGAAGGTACTTTACGAAGACAACCATATCATCATAGTCTCCAAACAGCCCGGCGAGATTGTCCAGGGTGACAAGACCGGCGACACGCCACTGTCCGAGACTGTAGCCGGATATCTGAAGGAGAAATACGCCAAGCCCGGCAACGTATTCGTTGGCGTGCCACATCGCCTGGACCGTCCTGTCAGCGGAATCGTCGTACTTGCCAAGACAAGCAAGGCTTTGTCCAGATTGAATGACATGTTCCGCAATGGCAGCGTTGACAAACGTTATCTGGCCATAGTCAAGAACCGTCCGCCCAAGGACGAAGGGCAGTTGGAAAACTGGCTTGCAAGAAACGAGAAGCAGAACCGTTCGTTCGCATATGACCGTGAAGTGCCGGGCAGCAAGAAGGCCATACTGAAATACAGGCTCATTGCCAGTTCAGTCAATTATCATCTTCTTGAAATAGAACTGCTCACCGGACGCCACCACCAGATACGCTGCCAGCTCTCGAAAATGGGCTGTCCCATAAAAGGAGACTTGAAATACGGAGCAGAACGCTCAAACCCTGACGGCAGCATATCGCTTCATGCCTGGCATGTCACATTCGAGCATCCGGTATCTCACCGGACGATTGACATATATGCGCCACTGCCGGACGACTCTCTCTGGCAGAGCTTTTCTGCAAACCTTAAAACCGGAGACGACCTGTCAATCAGCCACGGCCAATGAATCAGCCACAGCCGATGAATCGGCTGTAGCCGGTGAATCGGCTGGCACAGCGCTGACGGCAGCCTCGACATTTTCCACCTTGGCCTTACGATCACGGGGATCCGGCAGGCCGAAACGCTCCAGTTTGCCATTGAAAAGCAGTGCGGCAAACACAGCCGCCAGAATTACCAGCCATACGGCAATTGTCCTCCAGACAGGGGTCTTGTCTGCGTATGGGTCACGGCCTACAATGACCTTTGGAGTCTTTGAAATCTTTGTCAACGTACTGCCGAATGAAATGTTCACTTTTACAGAGGCATTGATTGCCCAGCCGTTGGCATTGAGCAGCGGAGACATATTGCGCTTTCTGAGCATCAGCCATGCCTTCAGCATTGCCGGTCCGGAAATGACAAGAATAATTCCGACAATCAGTCCGAGCCACCCCCATGCCGGCAAAGCAACCAACGCAGAAACAATACTCTTAAAAGCATTTGCCAAACCTGCGAATGCAAGACTGATTGCAGCAAAAATACCGGTAAACTTTGCAATATCAAAAGCCTGTTGTTTTCTTACCTCACTTGGAGTCGTCAGCGAAGACTGCATATCCCCTGTAACTTTTGCATCCTTGTCGGCTGCGAACTTGTTGATAGTGTCTTCTATGAACTTTCCAAGTTTACGGTAGGGAGACCAGAATGCCTGTCTTATACTGATAGGATTGTCTACAATCTTGATGACCGTAGCATCCCAGTCATTTCCTGAACGGTCGTAGAACACGCCGTGCTTGCCTTCGCGCAAATCGCTTATGTCGCCATCGGTCAATACCGCAGCTATTGTCATGGTTGCTCCACTGTTCTTTTCAACGCAATTGCAATATAGAATGAACATTCCGCTCAAAGACGTACTTGCATTGTGCGGCCCCATATCAGGCACCTTTATGCACAGTTCACAGCAGCGCTCGTCAATGTACAGTGAACCGGCCTGGAATATGGCCTTCTCCGTGGGGCTATAGAAATCCTTGAATGAAACGAAATTGCACAGCATCGTATAGAAATCACGATAAAGATGCAGCAGCTTGTTCACAGCGTCAATTGATGTTGACTCGCTTTCCAGAGCCTTGTCTGCGGCAATCAGGTCAAGCAGTTCCTGCTTTCTGTCAGACCCGATCAGCTCATTTATACGTTCTATTCCAAGAGTTTCCACTGCACAGCCGGACTTGTCTGCCAGCCACTTTGCGTATCCGTCAAGTTTTGCCATAGCGGAATTCCATTCCGACTCGGTCAACTGCTTTGCCCCCGGATACTCAACATCAAAAACAATGGCCTTCAATTCTGAAATGCTGGACAGCCATACAGGATTGATTCTGGAATCCAACGGCAGAACAGCCTCCTTGTTAAGTCTTGCCAACGGATACTGCGCAATTTCATCACGGCAGGCCGAAAGATCCTTCCCGCTGACCGTTTCAATCTTGCTGGCCGATACATCAAGTACAGTCTGACTGTCCTCGTCAAAGGCCGACAGTTTGCAGCGCATGAAGAAATCCTCGACTTTCGCCTGCAGGCTTGTAAACAATTCGTAGGCACGAGCCGTCTTTTCTCCATATGGAAACATGCTGTCGTTGTTGGCATCGGCCTGCTGCTTCCACTGTGAATACTTGACAAGTTCATCGTAGAATGCGTTGACCAGATCTGTATCAACGCCTTCAAGTCCACTGCGGTCAGTCTTTGAACCCATTGTCTGGACAGCCTGTGCAATTATCTGCTTCAAACCTTCGTCAGCAGTTGACTGTTCTGTAATGATGCCGTCACCGTTCAATGCCGTTTTGGCGAAAATTGCTACGCTGTCTTCCGTATCGGCCACGGAAATGCTGTCCTTCTCCAATCCCAGGTTTGCAAGAATCTGTTTGGCCGATGCCAACAGTGCCGCACCCTCCGGGTTTTCCGAGTTGAACGATGACAATTTAAGTTCACTGCTCTTTTCAAGAAGCAGGTCCGCATTATTGATGACAGAAGTCAGCCACTTGGAAGTTTTGACAATATCATTCACATGTATCTTGCCGTCGCCATCAACATCAATATATTTGAGAGACTTTGCATCGAGCTCAAGATTACTGACGGGACAGCTCAGCACAGTCCACAATTTCTGGTCAAGCTCATCAAGATGCCTGATATCTTCTCCACTGGAAATATTGACACGCGTTGCACCGCCAATAGTTGAAAACTTCCAATTGTATTTTTCGCTCATAATCGAATGTATATTATTTTCTTCGTACAAAAATAGAATAAAGAAATTATGTTGCAAAACAATTGCTTCGGTTCAATCAATATTCCCGCTCT
>JAKSIR010000057.1 GCA_024398695.1 Bacteroidaceae bacterium
GATCCGGGCAGCCTGTACTACTATGGAGCAAGCCGTTGGGGCAGCGGAATCGAGGTTCCGTCAGGTGATCAGGACTTCTGGGCAGTCAAGAACGTTCCGCAGGGTTCAATGAACGAAGTCTATTACTGGTCAACAGTAACGGAAAAGATGCGTCACTGCTACATTTATTTCCCGAACGAGTATTACACCAACACCACCAAGAAGTTCCCGGTTCTGTACCTGATGCACGGCATGGGTGAGAACGAACACGGTTGGGCAGAGCAGGGCCACACGGCTCAGATAATGGATAATCTGATTGCTGAAAAGAAGGCCGTTCCGTTCATCATTGTCATTGACTGTCTGGATGCTCAGCCCGCACAGCGTGCACAGGCTCCCGCACAGGGTCAGGGCGGCCAGCGTCCGCAGGGCGGTTTTGGCGGCTTTGGCGGATTCGGCATGGGCGGCGCATTCCAGGATGTTCTGCTCAAGGATATCATTCCGATGGTTGAAAAGAACTATCGCGTAATTCCTGATACACAGCACCGTGCCATGGCAGGTCTGTCAATGGGCGGCATGACCACCCATTCGGTTACACTTGCCAATCCTACCACATTCGCATACGTTGGCATGTTCAGCGGCGGCACATTCAATACCGGCGAACTGGAGGACAACGATGATTTCAAGAAGACCAACAAGGTACTGTTCATGAGCTGCGGCGGTAAGGAGAACATGGGCGTTATGGAGGCTGCCGAGAATCTGAAGAAGATCGGCGTCAACGCATACGGCTACATCTCTGAAGGTACAGCACACGAGTGGCACACATGGCGCCGCAGCCTGTATCAGTTTGTTCAGCTTATTTTCAAATAACCTAATTACATACACAAAATGAAGAAGTTTATTGCACTTTTCAGTGCTGCGGTAATGGCCGTAGGCGTATGCTCAGCACAGGAGATCAAGGAGGATTTCGTTCCTTCATCAATGAACCAGCCGGGACAGCAGTATCCGATGGTCAACTCACAGGGTTACGCACGTTTCCGCATCCAGGCTCCTAACGCACAGGCAGTTTCCGTAGGTCTGGGTCTTGGCGGCACACGCGGCGGCACCGACCTTGTAAAGGGTGAGGACGGATACTGGACAGGTACTACAAGCGAACCTCTGGTAGAAGGTTTCCACTACTATCACATTACAATTGACGGCGGTACATTCAATGACCCCGGTACAAACAACTACTACGGTTCAACCCGTTGGGAAAGCGGTATTGAAATCCCGACCAATGCCGACAAGGACATCTATGCCGAGCGTGACGTTCCGCACGGATTCGTACAGCAGATTCTTGTATGGTCAAAGAGCCGTAACGAACTGGCCCGCGCATTTGTCTATACTCCTCCTACATACCACGCTGACAAGGACAATGTCAAGTATCCGGTTCTGTATCTGCAGCACGGCTGGGGTGAGGACGAGACCGCATGGATGACCCAGGGTCACGCAAACCTTATCCTTGACAACCTGATTGCCGACGGCAAGATCAAGCCCGTCATCGTTGTATGCACATACGGCATGACCAACGGCGGATTCGGCCCGGGTATGGGCGGTTTCGGTGGCGCACGTCCCGCAGCACGTCCTGCAGCTCCTGCAGCAGGTGCAGCTCCCGCAGCAGGTGCAGCTCCCGCACAGCGTCCGGCACGTCCGGCAGGCGGTTTTGGCGGTTTTGGCAGCAACGAAGGCTTCCAGACATTCCTGTGCGACGAACTCGTTCCTTATGTTGACGCACACTTCCGCACCATCGCCAACAAGGACAACCGTGCCATGGCCGGTCTGTCAATGGGCGGTATGGAGACTCACTCAATCACTCTTGCCCGTCCCGAAATGTTCGGCTACTACGGTCTGCTGTCAGGCGGCCAGTATGCTCCGTCAGAAATCCAGGACAAGAAGCAGGTCAAGAAAATCTTCATGAGCTGCGGCGAGAAGGAAAGCCCCGATGCAATCATGAAGGCTGCCGATGCAATGAAGGAGGCCGGTTACGAAACTATGGGTTATGTATCACCTAACACTGCCCATGAGTTCCTGACATGGCGCCGTTCACTTTACCAGATGCTCCAGTTCTTCTGGCCTGCAAAGTGATGATTTTACAAATTTTAGAGCGGTCGGCCTTTGGTCGGCCGCTTTTTTTTGTAATTTAGCCCGCCGTTGGGAAAAGAATAACTAATTCAATCATTTATAAACCTAATTAAAGTTCACTATGAACAGAAACTTCAAATCAATTCTGGCATTCGGAGTGCTTGCAGTTCTTTGCAGCTGCGCATCGAAGAAGGCCGCAGTCGAAGAAAACGCTGCTCAGGCAGGCGTTCAGTATGACGTCGCTCCTGACCGTATCGCCAACAGAAACGTTGAGTATGACCAGTATTTTGTAGAGCTTGACGAAAATGCGGCTCCTGCCACTCCCGATGAAAAGGGCTTCATACGTCGCTGGCTTCTTCTTGAGCCTATCAACAAGCCGAATGGTGGCAACACTGTTTTCACAGACAGTTACATCCAGAAGGAACTGAACAAGGAATATTTTGCCGGACAGTTTGCAAACGCAGCACCTGTTGCCGGTTCAACAGTCGAAGTTGAATCAGAGGCACCCCGCGCAGGCGGCCGTGGCGGATTCGGCGGATTCGGCGGTGGCCAGCAGGCTCAGCAGGCTGCTCCTGCAACAGTCAAGCAGACCTTGAAGTGGCATGCCATTGACAGCAAGCTCTTCAATATCAAGCTTATCCGTTTCGCCAAGGGCGTTCGTGAGGACAAGAACGGCTATGGCCTTATTTTCAATGCGGTTACAGTCATCAACTGCGAAGAGGATATGCCTAACGTACGTCTTGCCGCCGGTTCAAACTCAGCATCAATCTGGTGGGTCAACGGCGAGCAGGTTCTTTCTCTGCAGGCTGACCGCCGTATGGTTGCCGATGACGGCATGTCACAGCTCCTCACCCTCAAGAAGGGCAAGAACATTGTCCGCGCCGCTGTCATCAACGGTCCCGGCATGAGCGACATGTGCATGCGCTTCTATAACGAAGACGGCTCAATTGTGAAGAACATTACCATTACCACCAAGTAATTTTTAAATCGGAAAGCAATATGAAATCAATATTCAAGATTGGCCTTATGGCCCTTGCTTCAGTCATGGTGACTGAAACTGCTATGGCTCAGATCGGAGTACCATACATTCACGATCCTGCCACAATCACCAAGTGCGACGGAAAGTACTATACTTGGGGTACAGGCGGTTCTGCCCTCGTTTCAAATGACGGTTGGGTATGGACAAGCGGTGCACGTATTTCTGTAGGTGCCGCACCTGACATGATGCAGATAGGCGACCGTTATCTTTGCGCATACAGCACCACCGGCGGCGGTCTTGGCGGCGGTCACGCAGGTAAGATCGTTACCATGTGGAACAATACCCTTGACCCGACATCACCTGACTACAAGTGGTCAGAACCCATTACAGTGGCTTACTCGGAAAACGATGAGGACTGCGATGCCATCGATGCCGGTCTGCTTATGACTCCCGACGGCCGTCTGTTCGTTTCATTCGGTACATATTTCGGCTTCATCCGTATGTGTGAGCTGAATCCTGAAACCGGTGAACGTCTCGACTCTCTGGCTCCCGATATCAACATTGCCGTTGACTGCGAGGCATCGGACATCATCTATAATGATGGATGGTACTATCTGTTCGGTACTCACGGAACATGCTGTGACGGCGTGAACTCAACCTATAACCTGGTATGCGGCCGTTCACAGAGTCCTACCGGTCCTTTCATTGACAAGGTTGGCCGTGACATGGTAGAAGGCGGCGGACGTATGTTCCTCGGCGCAAGAGACGGTTATACCGGTGCCGGTCACTTTGGCCGTTACATCATTGAGCCGGGTGTTGAAAAGGTTTCACTGCACTGGGAAGCCGACTACTATCAGGGCGGCCGCAGCACACTGGCTATCCTTCCTATAGTATGGAAGAACGGTTGGCCCGAGGCAGGCTTCAACATCAAGGACGGTGTTTATTCAATTGAGTCGGAACGTCGTGGCTACGCTCTTGAACTTGCTACCGAATACGTTCGTCTGAATGCCGGCCGCGGCATGGGCGGTATGTTCGGCGGTGGTGCACAGTCGGCCGACAATACTGTCGTTCCTTTCCAGAAGCTGGAAGACGTTATCGGCAACTGGCCTGCAGGCAACATTGACGTACGCATCTGCGACTATCAGTTCCGTCCCAACCAGAAGTGGGAACTCGTAGCTCTTGAAGAAGGTACACTTGGCACTCCTTACTACAAGATTGTCATTTCAGGTACAAACCGCGCCCTGACAGCAGGTCCTAACAAGACTGTCATCTCAACTCCTGAATTTACAGGCGCTCCCGAGCAGATGTGGTCTATCGACCAGCTGACCGACGGTACATACCGTATCATGCCTAAGGCTGCTCCCGGTTGCAGCGAGCCTGTATGCCTTATCTCGGCAGGTGACTCGAATGCATCGCTCGGCAAGTTCAATATGGAAAGCGATGACTGCAAGTGGCGTTTCAACCAGTATTGATTGAACTGATTGCATCATAACTGAAGAAGGGACCCGCAAGGATCCCTTCTCCTTTTTTATGACATTCCCGGAAGTTTTGTGAAATTCATTAGTGATGAGTTTCTTAATTGTGTAATATTGCATCCGAAAAACATTTATCTATTAACCGAAAAACAAAACCTATGAAAACAAAAATCGCATTGATGGGACTGCTGGGCTTTCTGGCCATGCAGTCATGTTCTGAAACTCTGATTGACCGTGAAGTGACCGATGGCGGCGTGACGCTGACACTTAAGCTGGCCTCCATTGAACAGATGCCTTTTACTAAAGTTGTGAATTGCATGACCAAAGGTATAACGTCGCCGGTGGGAATCTGTTCCAAAATCAGTTTTGCCGTCTATTCGTACGAAGGCGATGCTTTGACAAAAAAACAGGAAAACCAGGATTTCGGCAGCGAAGGATTTGGCTGCGCGACATTCAATCTTGAGGAAGGAACCTACAGGGTGATTGTCATAGCTCATGGCGGCGACAGCAATCCTACCATGACAAATCCGTCAAAGATAACCTTCAGCAACAAGGACGGCCTGAAAACTACCGACACGTTTTTGTACAGTGCCGATGTTGACATAACAAAGGATACACGCGAACTGAATCTGGATTTGAAACGGGTTGTCGCCATGTTCCAGATAAGGCTTGACGATGAGGACCTGCCGGAGGGGGTGAAACAGCTGCGTTTTGACTATACTGGTGGCAGCAGCACCATTGACGGCATGACCGGGCTGGGCTGCGTGAACAGCAAACAGTCCGAGACGCTCGATTGCCAGCCGGGCACTATGGAATACGGCGTTTATACATTCATACGCAGTGACAGCAACACACTGAAGGTTAAGGTCAGTGCGCTTGACGGTTCCGGTGCTGTGCTCAAGGAAATGGAATTGCAGGACGTGCCGATAACCTGCAACTACATTACGCGCTATACGGGAAAAATGTTCGCCAATGAAATCCTGACATCGGCATTCAGCGTGACACTGAACGGAGAATGGGCCGGAACAAATGATTATACGTTCTGACTGACGTAGGAATTATCGGACTGTAATGTGCAGGCAGGTCTGCTGCTTTTCGAATTTTACATAACAGCGGTCCTGCTTGCGCATATCGTATACCACTTCCATGAGAATCTGGCTCATCTTGTCGACCGATGCTTTTCTTCCTCTTTGCGGGGTCTGGAAAGTACGGTATGATATGTCGAATGTCGTGCCGTAGCAGTGGCAGGAGTTCGTGCTTGAATTCACGTTTGTCTTTTGAAGTTTTTTGATATCCTGTGCGGTCCGCAAAACACTTGTTACGGTGAAGCGGTGGTTGCGGTTGTACCCGCGGTTGAAAAGCGAGTCCTGAAAGGCGCGTCCCATGTCCTCGAGCAGCCGGGCCGCTTTCGGTACCAGGTATGGCGATGAATGGGTCAGTGGCTGTATGTTATAGAATTCGCAGCTTTCAATTTCCCTGAGGCGCCGGCACGATTCCATGTCTTCACGGCTTTCCATGCCGCTTACCCCGTTCTTGCGTGCCGATGCCAGCTGGACATCGTTCATGTCGTTGAAAATGCGGTTGTACTGGCGCCTTGGCTCGGCATGGTCGGTGTTGTGGTTTATTTTGCCTTCGGTCACAAATTGCACAATGTCACGGCTGTACTCCTTCATGCATCCGGGAATACGGTACATGCCAATTCCCAACAGTATGACTGCCGCATAGAATGCCAGCATTCCAATGAAGAATGTTACATTCCTTATTCCATCCAGCTTGAAGACTTTCTGGAGCGTGTTCCCGTACCATTTGATGAAGCGCGGGTGGTATATCTCAATCAGTATGCCTGCCAGCGGCATAAAGCTGGTCGAGATCTTGTAACCTATGGCTCCGTCTGCCTGATACCGGTAGAACCCGCATATGATGAGCAGGACAATGAATGCCAGGAAGTACAGAATGGAGAATGTCCATTTGAAGGCGTTTCTTTCAGGCTTGTGTGTCAGGAAAAACAGAATGGCGGCACTGCCAAGGCACAACACCCATTCCAATGCGAGAAAAAGTCCGGGAACGGACTGGCCTGCCGGAATGAACCACTTGCCTGCTGCATCGGTCCATACGAAAAGGACAACGGCAAGGATGACAATTCTGACGGTTCTTATTTTTCTGTCAAGGTTTCTGTCGTCCCTGTTTCTTGGGGACTGGTGAGTTGTGCCGGCTTCCATATCGAGTGCAAAGTTAAAGTTTTTGGGGCGTGCGATGACATGGTTCGGGCGTTTTTTGTAAATTCGCGGAAAAATATTGGAAATACTGTTATGAAAGAACTTGACTGGGCGAATCTGCCCTTCGGTTACATGAAGACCGACTGGAACGTAAGAATAGCTTACAAGGATGGCAAATGGGGCGAAATTGAGGAAACCGACTCCGAATATATTCCAATCCACATTGGTGCAACATGTCTGCACTACGGCCAGGAGTGCTTTGAGGGCATCAAGGCTTTCAAGGGTGCCGATGACCAGGTTCGCGTATTCCGCATGGATGAGAATGCAAAGCGTATGCAGAGCACCTGTCGTGCTACCATGATGCCGGAACTGCCTACCGAGACGTTCTGTGAAATGGTAAGGCGCGTTGTCAGACTCAACAAGGATTATATTCCTCCTTATTCAAGCGGTGCTTCACTGTACATACGTCCGTTGCTGATTGGTACCGGTGCCGAAATCGGTGTCAAGCCGGCAAAGGAATATCTGTGCATTATGTTCGTAATGCCTGTAGGCCCGTATTTCAAGGGCGGTTTCGCTGCAAACGGTGCCCAGGCTTACGCTCTGGTCCGTTCGTATGACCGTTCGGCACCCCTTGGCATGGGTAAGTACAAGGTAGGCGGCAACTATGCTGCAAGCCTGTATGCCCATCATATTGCACATGACAGAGGCTATGCCAGCGAGTTCTATCTTGACGCAAAGGAAAAGAAGTACATTGACGAGTGCGGTGCAGCCAACTTCATTGGAATAAAGGGCAACACATACATCACCCCGAAGTCAGAGTCAATCCTGCCTTCAATCACCAACAAGAGTCTTATGCAGCTTGCAGCCGATCTGGGCATGCAGGTCGAACAGCGTCCTGTTCCGGTTGAAGAACTGCTTGAACTTGACGAGGCCGGTGCCTGCGGTACTGCTGCCGTCATTGCTCCAATCCAGCGAATAGATGATATTGAACTTGGCAAATCGTACGTGATTTCCAAGGATGGCCAGCCGGGTCCTGTTCTCACCAAGCTTTATACAAAGCTGCGCGGAATACAGTATGGCGTTGAGCCCGATCTGCACCAGTGGACCGAAATAATTGACGTTGACTGATAGATGGGGAAGGGAAAACTGGCCAAGTTCGCTGACATGGCGGCATTTCCGCATGTCTTCGAGCCGGTCTGTTCATATAGGGAAGTGATTCCTTTTGAAATGAGGGGCTGCTGGAACAGCTCCTTCTTTCATAATGACGGGCCTATAGTGCTTGAACTGGGGTGCGGCCATGGCGAATATACTGTCGGTCTGGCCGGTCTGTATCCCGACCGCAATTTCATTGGCATCGACATAAAGGGCGCACGCATGTGGACCGGTGCAAAGATGTCTCTTGAAGCTGGCATGAAGAATGTCGCGTTCCTGAGAATCGACATAGGTCTTATTGAACGTTTCTTTGCGCCCGGCGAGGTCAGCGAGATATGGCTCACGTTCCCCGATCCGCAAATGAAAAAGGCTACCAAGCGCCTTACATCGACCTTCTTCCTGGAGCGTTACCGCAAGATACTAAAGCCCGGGGGTAGAATACACCTTAAGACCGACAGCGGTTTCATGTACAACTACACCTGTGCCAATGTTGAACACAACGGCCTGCCGGTCGAATTCCAGACCGATGACCTGTATGCCAGCGGTGATGCCGGCCACATACTGTCCATACGCACCCATTATGAACAGCAGTGGCTTGACCGCGGCAAGACAATAAAGTACATTGTGTTCAATCTGCCGCAGGACGGTGAACTGACTGAGCCCGATGTTGAAATAGAGATGGATGATTACCGCAGTTACGGCCGCTACAGCCGCAGCGGTTCAAAAACAAGCAAATAAAATAGTTTCCTGTTCGCGGATTACTCAGTATACATAAAATTACCTTAAAAGATAATTTTCTCGATTTTTTTCATTAGGTTTGCAGCATTAAATCCTAATATTATGAACAAGATTAAAATTCGGGAAATAGAACAGACAGAGAATGCCGGTTTGTTCTCCATCTGTTTTGAAGGTAATGACGAAACGGAATTCGAGAAGTTTATCCTGAAATTCAAGGATGATGCCGAAAGGAAACAAGATCTTCAGGTAATCTTGAATGTTATCCGAAAGATGCTTTCTGCAAGTGGTTTTTTAGAGCGTTTTTTTCGACCTGAGGGAAAAATGAATGACCATGTTGTGGCATTGCCCATTGAACGTGGTAAACTGAGGCTGTATTGCCTGCGTATGTCAGATAGCATACTGATTGTTGGCAATGGTGGTATTAAAGCCACAAAAACGTATGATGATGATACCGATTTGTGTGGATATGTGATTACGCTGCAGAAGCTGGATGTACTCTTGAAGGATGTTATCAGGAAAGGCATTGTGAGCATTGAGGGAACAAACATTACTGGTATTGAAAATACATTTGAGTTATGACGAATAAGGCATCACAATTGTTTCATCGGGTCGTTGACGAAACTCCTGAATCTCTGAAGAGGGAACTTGATCTTTCTTTTGCTGTGGCCGACAGGATTGATGCTCTGCTCAAGAGAAACGGTATGACCCAGAAAGAACTGGCGCAATTGACTCACACTTCCGAGGCGGCCGTGTGTAAATGGCTCAGCGGTACTCATAACTTTACATTTTCCACAATTGGGAAAATATCATCGGTTTTTGGTGAGCCTATTATCAATGTGGCAACTTCTTCCTGTAATGAAATGACTGGAACAGGGTCAACCATGGTCGCAGAAGATGCTGTAGAATATGGCGTATGATAATGGTAACCAAAACAATGTCCGGTAAGTTTGGCGATACGACAGGTATGGGCTAATTTTGCGGCTGTTATGACACTATATCCGAATCTTATAAAGGAGGCGCTGCAGACGGTGCGCTATCCCGGAACGGGCAAGGACATTCTTGCAATGGACATGCTTGAGGATGACATACGCATTGACGGAAACAGCGTTTCGTTCTCACTGATATTCGAGAAACCCACAGACCCGTTCATGAAGTCCATTCTGAAATCGGCTGAAACGGCAATACAGCTCAAGGCCGGTAAGGATGTGAAAGTTGACATCAAGGTCAAGACACGTCAGGCGCCGCGTCCGGCAGACCCCGAACTGCTTCCGGGCGTCAAGAACATAATTGCCGTGGCAAGCGGAAAGGGCGGAGTGGGCAAGTCGACCGTTGCAGCCAATCTGGCTGTGGCCCTTGCCGGCCTTGGCTATAAGGTGGGTCTTCTTGACGCCGATATCTTCGGTCCTTCAATGCCGAAGATGTTCAAGGTCGAGGACGCGCGTCCGGTTGCCGAAAGCATTGGCGGCCGTGACCTCATAGTGCCGGTCGAACAGTATGGGATAAAGCTGCTTTCAATAGGTTTCTTCGTCGATCCGGAGCAGGCTGTCCTGTGGCGCGGAGCCATGGCAAGCAATGCCCTGAAGCAGCTCATTGCCGATGCCAATTGGGGCGAACTTGACTATTTTGTGATAGATATGCCGCCTGGAACCAGCGACATTCACCTGACTCTTGTGCAGACTCTTGGCATAACGGGTGCGGTGGTTGTCAGCACGCCCCAGGAGGTCGCTTTGGCCGATGCACGCAAGGGCATTGACATGTTCAAGAATGAGAAGGTGAACGTTCCGGTACTGGGACTTGTGGAGAACATGGCATGGTTCACCCCGGCCGAGCTTCCCGAGAACAGGTATTATCTGTTCGGAAAGGGCGGATGCGCCCGTCTGGCCATGGAGATGCACGTGCCGCTGCTCGGGCAGATTCCAATTGTCCAGAGCATCTGCGAAGGCGGTGACAATGGCGAGCCTGTCGCGCTTGACCCCGATACGATAGTCGGTCAGGCTTTCCGTGAACTTGCCCAGTCTGTGGCAGTGGCAACCGATGCCCGCAACCATCAGCTGCCGCCAACC
>JAKSIR010000058.1 GCA_024398695.1 Bacteroidaceae bacterium
CCGGGGCCAGGAGCGATAGACGGGGCACGATCCCGCGACCTTCGGCTTGGGAAGCCAACGCTCTACCAACTGAGCTACTATCGCAAAAACAACGGCGCAAAGATATTACAAAGTCGTGGACCTGACAATGTTTGGCGGCACAAAAATCAGGCAGGCTGATGTTGCGGTCGCAAAAGGTCGTTGACTGTCTTGACCGGATTGAAGGTTTCAATGGGAACCTCGACGAATATGGTGTTCCAGTCGCTCATGGCACCATTCCACAGACCGGGAAGTTCCAATGCCTTCAATTCGCGGCCGTTCTTTGATTTGGAGGAAATGAATCCTGTGGCCTTGTCGACGAACGACGGAAGATTGAACTTCTGTCCCTTGTAGTCTTTCAGAGCGCAAACAAGGTCAACCGGGTTGAAATGGGTGCCGTTTGCGAACATCTTCTTCGCGGCGCTGTCGTTCATGTCAATCTGGGAACTTTCAAGAATCTGGAGCGAAACGGTGCCGTCTGCATTGTATGCCAGGAACGGACCGCCTCCGGGCTCGCCTTCGTTCTGAACCATGCCGCACACTCTGACCGGACGGTTCAGCTTTGAATACAGCCATCTGACCTGTTCCTCTCTTGAAAGGCTGTTCATGTCCTTCTTTCTGCAGAACAGCGTGTTGCGGACAAAATCGCTGACAGTTCCAATCTGACTGTCGCTGTACGTGCCGGAGTCAAGCAGACGCAGGTATCCGAAAATACGTTCCTGGACTGATACCAGAATGCCTGCCAGCACTTTCTTGAAGGTGACTGTAGCTCCTTTAAGATGGTCCGGGACCACATTGTCTATATTCTTGATGAATACAATGTCTGCATCCAGTTCGTTCAGATTCTCTATCAGCGCGCCGTGGCCTCCCGGACGGAACAGTATGCTGCCGTCAGGATTGCGGAACGGACGGTTGTCGGCATCGGCCGCAACGGTGTCGGTACTGGATTTCTGTTCCGAAAAACTTATTTCGTATGACGTTCCGTACTTCTTCGCCATGTTACGGCTGGTCTTTGCCGCCAGTTCTTCGAACATCCTGCGGTGTTCGGGCGAAACTGTGAAGTGGAGCTTCACCGTAGCATCGGATCCGGCTGCGTACAGTGCTCCTTCGGCCATGTGTTCCTCCATGGGCGTACGGGTGCAGTCCCTGTATGAATGGAACTTCAGCAGACCTTTTGGAAGCTGGCCGTAGCCTAAACCTTCCGGCTTGAGCAGATTGGATACGACATCCTTGTACCTGCCAAGGGCAATGAGCCCGTCGGCTCCAATGCCTTCGCTGGACTTGCAGCATTCGTCGAGTTCCGGAAAAAACGCGAATCTGTGTATCCCCTCAAAGAATCCGGTTTCGAATGCCGATGACGGTACGTCCGATTCTCCGTCAAGAAACGCGAAGAGATCCTTGAACATGCGGCTTGCAGCTCCTGAAGCCGGGACGAATTTGGCTATGCTGCGGCCGCTTTTCAGATAGTTGTCCCAGACTTTGGAATATGACTCCACACTGCTGTCGTCAACCTGCATGATGCCGTTTCCGGCCGATGCGGCTGAATCCAGCTTCAGGTATGGGAAACCTTTGGCAATCAGGTTTAGCTGGGCCATGACATCATCGGCTCCAATTCCCTTACTCTCAAACTGCTCAATATCCTTCTGGCTGAAATTCATATTGCGTTAACCTTAATTATACCCAAAGTTAGTTCCATTTTTTGATTTGGCAAAGAAAAAGACATAACTTAGCGCCGTAAACGGAAACAACACTGCTGCTAAATGAAACACTCAGGAATCATACTCGCCGTTGCCGCTATGCTTGCCTTTCAGGTCTCACAGGCAAAGGATGACGAATACCCAGCAATAACATTCGAGGAGAGTACCCACAATTTCGGACTTTTTGACAGGGAACATGAGACTCAGACCTACTGGTTCAAGTTCAAAAATACCGGCAAGTCGGAGCTTGTCATAACATCGGCCAGCGGAACATGCAGCTGTACCAAGGCCGAAGCTCCCAAGTTCCCGGTCATGCCGGGTGAGACCGATTCAATAAAGGTCACGTTCAACGGCGCCGGCATACGTCCGGGAGTAATCCGCAAGACGGTTATCGTAACTTCCAACACAAAGGAGAAGACCGCTTATCTGTACATTACTGGCGAATTGGTCGAGCAGCTTGTCAAGGAACGTCTCAAGGAGTCTGATGGCGATCAGGAATCAGCGGACAGGTAATGTACCGTCAAGGTATGACACGGCAGCTTTGAACTGGCTGTCCTGTCTGCCGACTGTTTTCCTGTTTTTCTCATAGTCGAATTCAATGGCAATGTCGGGATCTATCCCGATACCTTCAGAGCAGACACCGTCAGGACCTCGGAGTATCATGTGCGACATCCTGATTGCATAGTTGGCTCCATATCTGACAAAGGCGTTCTGTGAATAGCCGTTGCCGACTTCACCGTTCATATATGTGAAATAGCTGTTGCCGAACCAGCCTCCTATCGCGCCGGCGGTAGTGGTGCCGATGACTGTCCAGTTAGGTTTGGACTGAGCCGTAAGAACCGCAATCTCAGCCATGCTGCCAGTGTTTCCGTCGGTCAGCAGGACAACCGGTCCGGGATATTCCGTGTCGCCGCTTCCGGTGACGATGAACGGAATGCGGGGTGTCAGGTCATAATGCCCCAGACCGTTCTTTCCCTGATAAGTGCCTATGGTAAGCATGCTCCTGTCAAGAAGCATCCCGACGGGAGAGTAGGGGAATGCCGCACATGCCCCGCCTCCGTTTCTCCTGAGGTCGATGATGACTCCTTTGAGCCATTTGTTCTTCTGGCCTTCGGCCAGCAGTTCCCTGAAATGTTTCAGGCACTTGTGGTAGTCGCTCTGCTGCTGCACCTGTTCGCTTTCGCTCTCTTCGAAGTCATCATATTCGAACCCCGGGTAGCGGTAATACAGGTACCTGCCGCCAACCGCATAACAGACGTTGTAGCTGCTGTAATCGCCTTCATCGCCTGACACTGCTATCCTGGTGGCAATGCCGGTATTCTTCCTTAGTGCCGTGTACGGGCGGAAATCGTCCCGGCCAATTACATTGGGAGTGCCGTTCCGTTCCTTCCATATTTGTCTGGCAGGACTGATGGAAATGGTATATTGCGGGTCATTCAGAATTATGAATTTCACGGTCATGTGCCCGTCAATGAGTCCGTATGTCAGGGACTTGTACAGACTGATCAGCGAATCGGGAGTTATGAAGTCGCAATCTGCGGCCGTACCGTTTTCCTTCCATTCCTCATAGTCACTGTCCAGCTGTTCGAATACCGGCAGGAACTCCTTGTACCGCCTGTCCCAGTCGATATCGGTCAACGGCCAGTAGGTGTATCCTTCGTTGATGCCGTTCCAGATGGATTTGAACTGTCCAGTAAAGGTGCTCAGCTCCAGGTTGGCCTGCGGACTGTTCGGATCCGGACGCAGTGTCTCGTCACCGTTACAGGAAATGAGAACAGACGCCAGTATGAATGCTGCTGAAATATGTAATGGACTTTTCATATGTTCTGCGAATCAGAAGTTCAAACCAAAGGACAGATTCAGGGATTGCGTGCTGTTGTAATACGGCTGTCCTGTACTGTCGTATATCTTGGAATAGCTGGTGACGGCGCGGTACTCACGCCATCCGAGTCCTATGGACAGATGCTAAGACATGTCCCATTCCACGCCTGCCCCAAGCACATATCCCAGTTCCAGGCGTCTGTCGCGTTCGGAAACGAAAGGCATCTTCTCGTTGTAATGGTACCGGACGTATTCCTCGGGAGCATTATAGTCCGTTATGAAATCGATGGACGAGTTGTAAATGACGCCCTCCTGTCTGGCCGACGCCCACCATCCGGCATAGTAGCCGCATTCGCAGTATATTCTGACAGGCAGGTCCAGCACCGGAGTCTGGAAACGCGCCATGACAGGCAGCTGAAGATAATTGCTGTGCACATTGTGATACATGTATGACAAGTCCATGTACGAATCGAGACTCTGCATTGCAATGTATCCCTTGCGGTCGGTCCTGTAGCCTTTCTGAATGAACATGGGTTCCAGTCTGACGGCAAGCCATTCCTTCATGGTGTACTGGACATAGAGCCCGGCAGAAACTCCGTTGTGCGGGTGAATGTTGTAGTTCTCGATGTACTGCGCTGTCATGGATGTGCTGTTTACGGCATATCCGGCCGTCAGTCCGGCACTCCAGAAGCTGTGAGCCGTAGCTGCCGGCGAAGACAGGACGCATGCCGCCAGAATGACTGTTCTAACGAGTGCTGTTTTCATGTCGCGTTTGGGTGATTCCTTCGACAGACAGCTTGTCTGCGACGACCTTGAAGCGTATGTTGTATCTGTCATATTCAAAGCTGTAAGTACGTTCCGGGTCCTGTTGGTATCTTGGCCTGGGGTCCTGTGACAGTATGTCGCGTATGGCCTGAAGGGTGCCGGCCGGTATGCCTGCCGCAATGTCCGGCGGCACGGTGACATCGAGCGCATGCATGTCCACGCTGTCGGTAAAACCGCCTGAAGCATCGGTCCTGCAGTCTGTATAGGGGATGTATGGCTTGATGTCGTAAATGGGCGTCCCGTCAACCAGGTCGGCGCCGCTCACGTGAATGACAGGACCGTCGGGCCCTTTCAGGTCAATGCCTTCAAGCCTGACGCATGAAAGGCCTATGGGGTTCGGCCGGAAAGGCGAGCGGGTGGCAAACACTCCCATGCGCACATTGCCTCCAAGACGGGGCGGACGTACCGTGGGAGACCATTCGCTGCGTATGGCCTGTGAGAACTCCCAGACAATCCAAATGTGCGAAAACTCTTCAAGTCCGCGCAAGGCGCTAGGATCGCGGTATCCGGGCTCGAAAACTATCGTTCCTTTGACGGACTCCAGAAGACCGCTTTGGCGCGGAACGCCGAACTTTGACCGGAACCCCGTCCGAATGGTTGCGATTACCTTCATTTTGGCATTAACTTGTGGCGAATATACTCAAAAATGGCTTACTTTTGTAACAAATGACACACAGAAACTCCGATACGCCTAAACATTATGCGTCGGCAGCGTTCATGCTGCTCTCCTGCGTGCTGCTGCTTACGTCGTGCGGCCGCGGAACAAGGCTTGCACATGAACTGAATGAAACGGCGCTGGAGTACATCTGGAGCGATCTTGATTCGGCAGACGCGTATGCTGCCATGGCCTTCAACACGGGGCTTGCCTGCCGTCAGGAAAAGGCTCAGGCCCTGAATACCCGTGCGCGTGTGGCGTTCATGCGTATGGACTATGTCTGTGCGTGGGATTTCTACAACCGTATTCTTGAGTGGCGTGGCGGCAGCCTGTGCATGCGTCTTGCCGCGAATGTCGGTCTGATGCGCATATGCCAGCGCACGTCCGACAACGTGTCTTTCTACGAGTATCGCAACAGTATTCTCAAGCTGCTGCGCACCATGCATGACGAAGAGTCGCTGCTTGACAGTGACGACCGTGACAAGCTGTATTCACTGGAGCGTTCGTTCCGCATGGAATCGGCGCTGTACTACCGGGAACTCGAACAGCCGTGGCTGGCCGGGCAGGAGTTCAGCCGTGTGTCCCAGGATGACGGACTCCGTGAAGACACGGACCGGTGGCTCATGTATCTGTATCTGCAGGGGACTGGCATCGGCCTTGAACTGACAGGCGAATATGCAGTCGGGGAACGTGCGCACTGCCTGGTACAGTGCGTCACGGCATCGGAACGGTGTGGAAACATGCGCATGACGGCAATGGCGGGCTGTGAACTGAGCAGGCTGCTTCTTGACAACCCCTCCAGATATGATGTCCGCGAACTTGTGCTGGGCCAGCTTTCCGGACCATTGGAAACTGCGGGCTGGAATGCGGACAATCTGCCTGTAATGCTTGCGCTGAATTCACTGGGCGTATCGGCCAGGTACGGTGCCGGATATGAGATGCTGCTGGCTTACCGCCAGTATGCCGCCTGCCAGCTTTTTGACGGGCAGTATTCCGATGCTCTGGAAACTCTGGACAAGGCTATGGGACTTGTCAATTCGACCGCCCTGCAGGGGCTTGATCCGGACATTATGCCGCAGCCGCTGGAACTGTACCGTGATGACGGGGTCATTGTCGAAGAGGACTGGATGGAAGTCCTTCCACATTCGGTAATGCCCGAGTACATTTCATCGGTACGTGCCCTCATGAGCGTTGCGTGGTCCGGACTTGATGCCAAGGCGGAATCGGACTACAACCGAAACGTCTATCTGGAAATACAGAAGAACATAAGGCTTGACCGCAGGTACGAGGCAAGAACCTTGTTGCTGGAAAGGTCAAACCGTCGTCTTTCTGTCCTGACATACGCCATAATTACGGCCCTGATGCTTCTGATTGCCGTATATGTGTTTTTCCTGCGCGAGGTCAAACGTTCCAATGTCAGCTTTGCCAGCCTCATGAAGGAAACCGTGGAGCTGTGCGCCAGCATTCTCAAACCGGTTCCGCCTGAAAGGTTGGAACAGCACATGAAGACGGTCGTGGTGCCCAGTCTGGTGACACTG
The DNA here is from genome assembly GCA_024398695.1 of Bacteroidaceae bacterium. GTDB lineage: Bacteria > Bacteroidota > Bacteroidia > Bacteroidales > Bacteroidaceae > Colenecus. The sequence goes on from JAKSIR010000058.1 coordinate 6,555, forward strand.
GCACAGGCTGACAGTGCGGACATCGGCCCGGACGGCGAGCTTCACGTGGAGTGGAAGAGGAAGGCGTCACGTGATTCGCGCATCGTTACCGACGCTGTATCGCCGTTCATCAGACAGGCCTTTGACAGTGTCAGACTCCTGTCATGGCAGGCCGAGAGCCTTGAACAGGCATCGAAACAGCATGCGCTGTATCTGCTTCACAGGGCTGAGAGCAAACGCGGAAACATGCTGCGCAAGACCTGCTGCCAGGCGGTGGCCCAGTGCCTGCCGTACATTGACCGCATGAAGGCTCAGATAGAGAAGATGTCGCAGTACGAACCCGGCAGCCCGGAGTATGAGTCTGGTCTGGAATATGTACGGGAACTGGCTGACTGCATAAACACATACAATCAGGTCCTGGCCGGATGGATAAGCATACGTCAGGGCCTTGTCGCGCTGAACGTCAGCAGTTTTGCCCTTCAGGAACTGTTCGACATAGTGTCGCACGGCAGTTCGGGCTTCCTGATGAAGAATGTGCTTCTTGAAGTGGTTCCGACCGATGCCGTCGTCAAGGCGGACCGTGTTCTCACCCTGTTCATGATCAACACTCTGGCCGACAATGCGCGCAAGTTCACGCCATCGGGCGGCAAGGTGTCCGTCAGGGCCGATGTGGCCGACGGTTATGTCGAGATTTCTATTTCCGATACCGGTATCGGCCTGAGTGAAGACGATGTGAACCGCATCAATAACGAGAGGGTCATTGATGCAGGAAGCATAGGCGACGGTGCCGACGGCCATGGCAGCGGTTTCGGCATAATGAACTGTAAGGGCATAATTGACAAATACGTCAAATCGCATGAAATGTTCAGCGTGTGCCGTTTTTGGGTTGAAAGCACTCCCGGCAAGGGCAGCCGTTTCTCGTTCCGCCTGCCGAAAGGCATCAGGAGAGCATTGTGCCTGTTGCTCCCGCTGCTCTGTCTTTCCGGACATGTGGCGGCTCAGGAGGACAGCCTGCTTCTTGAGGCGTATGACCATGCCTACAATGCGTATACACTGAATACTGAAGGGCAGTATGAGGCGGCTATCGGTGAAGCAGCCCTTGCAATGGACATGCTGAATGCCGATTATCTGCTTCATGACGGCCGCGGCCCGCTTCTGTCATTGTGTGACAGCCTTCCTGCCGCTGCCGAGCTCACATGGATAGACGAACAGTTTGCAACGGACTACGAAACGGTGCTGTGGCTCAGAAACGAGGTGGCCGTATCGGCTCTGGCTCTGAAAGACTGGGAGCTCTATGCATATAACGACAGGGCGTATCTCAAGCTGTTCAAACTGTATTTCAGCGAAAGCATGATTGAACAGGACTGCGATGATCTGCAGCGTTCCAACAGCAATCTGTCGGTATTGTTGATGCTGTTCATAATGCTTCTGTTTGTGTCGCTGCTGGTCATTTTTGTAGTCTATTCAAGGCACTGGATACGTCATCGCAGCGATTTGAAGCAGATTATGCGCATTGTCGGGTGCATACGCAAATCGCTTCATGACACCGATACCGCCAGCTTCAATGTGCATCATGCCATACAGATGCTGTGCAACAGGATTTTCCCCGATATGGACAGCCTGTTCGGACTCCGTTATCTTGAACTGAATCTCGATTCCGATGAAGGTCGGGTGTCGGCCCGATGCTCGGGCAGGGAAAGAACCGGTGCACACGTTGACGATGTACCCCCTGTCTTTGTCGAGCTGACCGGCGGAAGCACAAAAGTCGGCAGCATGAGCCTGCAGCCCAAAGGACGCATGAACGGCAATGCCGTAATGGAACTGCAGATGATAGCCGGTTATCTTTCGACCGCCCTGCAGAGTCTGCTGCTTCGTTTCGAGGCCGGATTCCACGACCTGAACCAGCTGGAGGCCGAATCTGACAGGATGAGGCTTGAGCAGGAACAGCTCCATGTCAACAGCATGATTCTGGACAATTGCCTGTCAACATTGAAGCACGAAACGGTGTGGTATCCGAACCGTATCGTGCAGCTGGCAGGCAGGGGCGGCGATACGGTCCGTATGGCGGAACTGGCCGGCTATTACCGTGAAATATTCGGAATACTGAGCCAGCAGGCCCTGGCTCAGACTGGCATGCAGCTTGTACGGCGCGGATATGTTGACGTTGACAGAACCGTTGCGGAAGTGTCGGCCGAAACAGGCCGCAAAAGAAACTTTGAAATACAGACAGTACCGTCCGGACTGACCATGCTGGCCGACGATATACTTGTACGCTACCTCCTGGAGAGCCTGCTGGAACGTGGCATCGAACTGGGCTGCGGTGCTCCTGTCACTGTCAGTGCCCTTAATGATGGCCAGTTTGTCAGGGTGGAGACCTTCTTCCCGGGCATCAGCCCGAATCCCGACACTCTGTTCTCTGCACTGGAAGGGCGTGAAAGCATGGCATTCGTGCTGTGCAGCCAGATAATCCGCGAACATGACGAATGCTTTGGACATGTGGGCTGCAGAATCAATGCGGAGAACCGTCAGGGTGGAACGCTGATATGGTTCACATTGCCATCGGCCGGAAAACAGAAAGAAAATGGAAAAGATTAAAACTGCAGTTGTAGAAGACGTTGCCCTTGAAATGAAGGGGACTCTGTCAATCATCAGGACCGACATTCCCGAAATAGAGGTCATAGGAACGGCGCAGAACGAACGGGATTTCTGGACCCTCATGGAAGACGGTCCCGAGCCGGATCTGGTCCTGCTCGACCTTGGTCTTGGCGGCTCCACTACCGTCGGGGTCGATATCTGCCGCAAGTTGCGCAGTCGCAATCCTGCCGTCAAAGTGCTTGTGTTTACCGGCGAACTGTCCAATGAGAGACTGTGGGCCGATGTCATTGCCGCCGGTGCTCATGGACTCATTCTGAAGACGGACGAAATGCTTACGCGTGAACACGTCCTGTCTGTTATGGCAGGCAGCAATTCTGTATTCAGCCGTCAGGTGATGGAAACCATGACAAGGCGTTTCTGCCAGTCGGTCAGGTCATCCGGACTCCAGTCTGAATCCGTCATGACGTACGAAATAGACGAATACGACGAGCGTCTGCTCCGCCATCTGGCGTTGGGTTACACCAAAGACATGATTTCCGAACTTCCAACCATGCCTTTCAGCAGCAAATCTCTTGAGAAACGTCAGACTGACCTTGTCTCGCGTCTGTTTCCCGATGGCGAACAGCGTGGCATTAACGTGACAAGGCTGGTGGTACGAGCCATAGAACTTCATATCATTGATCCGGAAAATCTTGAACCCGATGCGTAAACGACTGTATCCACACCCGGCCGCTGTCTATCTGATACTGCTTCTGGCTGTCATTCTGGTGTCATGGGCAGGCAGTATCATAGAAATACGCAATGCCGATTCGTATTCTTCGCTCATCATACGCAGCATACTCAGTGCAGGAGGAATGCGCTGGATGGTGTCCAATGCGCCTGTCAGCCTTCAGCACGCTCCAATAGGGAATGCAGTCATGCTGTTCATGACAGCCGGCGTGCTCAAGGCCAGCGGCCTTTGGAACGCTTTTTCAAGAATCAGAAGACTGGCGCCCAAAGAGAACGCGTCGCTGGTGGTCGCTCTGGTTTCGCTGCTCCTGCTGGCGCTGCTTTTCTTTATGAGCGCCGTATCCGGCAGCCGTCTTGCAACCGGTCTTGCGGCCGGCTTTTCCGACAGTCCCCTGGTGCGCGGTTTCATATTCATGCTCATGATTACGGCCTCGGTTCCATCGGTGGCATACGGACTTGCATGCGGCGCATTCCAGTCAGTTCAGGACTGTGTCGAAGCATTCGCCTGCATGATACGCCCAATGGCTCATTTCCTGATATGCATGCTCATTGCCAGCCAGTTGCTTGACGCATTTTCGTATTCCCGTCTGGACCGTTTCCTCGGATTGGGCCAGCAGACAATGAAAATAATAGCCTTTATACTGTATTGGCTTCCTCTTCCAATAATAATGCGCAGAAATCAAAAAACGCAGTCCAACATTTGAAAAGTCAAAACAAAAGGCTAATTTTGCGCCCACTTAAGGTCGGTTCCGTAGCTCAGCTGGATAGAGCAACAGCCTTCTAAGCTGTGGGTCT
>JAKSIR010000059.1 GCA_024398695.1 Bacteroidaceae bacterium
GCAGTTCCTCGTTGCCGGGGGTGGCAAACACGCGCTTGAAGGCGAAATCGACACGCAGGTCAATGAAGCGGATGTCTTCGTCCTTGAGACTTGAATTCCTGTTCTCACTGTCTGCTGAAGAAAGAGCGGAAACGTTTCTCTCTGATACTTCTGTTTTTTCAGCCGGCAAGGCTTAAGGGAACGGTTCGCACGTACTGACCGTAAGTACTGGGATTAACGCCTAAAATCAATCACTTATGGCAAACAAATCAATCAGCAGGTACAATTCACAGGCGGAAAGAAGGTGCTGGAGGCTGTCAGTGGAGGGCCGTCGCGAACTGCGCATGTGGACGGTGACGCAGCGTCTGTCTGACGACGTTACACGCCTTTCAGGGCGGGTAAAAGGAGGAGTTCAGCGGAGTCGCCGCCCACAGGGGCGAATGAACAGGCCCGGGAACGTCTGCCTCCAGCGCCTTCTTTCCGCCTGTGAAATCCCTCTGAATTCAAACGAACAAATTTTTCCATAAAAAAAGCCCGAACCACCCATTCTGCTGTTCGCCAATGTGTTTCTTGTCTTTTCTGCACGATAGTTATAGCCTTAATTCCGCAACATTTATTTAAGTATTGCTGAACGGCCTGATAAACAAAAGCTTATCAGGCCTTAGCAATGTCAGGGATTACTTATTTGCCTCGGTTCAGCACCTGAGTCATACAGTGGGCGGCACCGTATCCTCCGATGAGATTGTCAAGAGGAACCCATTCTACGCGCACACCATTTTTAGCATACTCCGCCTCGAGAGCCTTGCTTTGACCGGCCACGGACATAATGTGGCGGGCATCTATTGTGAGGAAGTTGTTGACGTAGTGGTCTGCATCCTCCTTGCTTACGCGGATTATTTTCACCCCTCTCGACTCCAGAAACTCACGGAAACCCTTTCCTGAGTATTCCTCGTTCAGATGATAGGCTGTCTGACCAGGCTTACGGACATACATATCCATTGTCAGATAGTTTATATCGCTTACATCCTTGGCATCGAAGCGGTTGAAGCACATTGTGCACAAATCCTTGTCAATCACGTTGAAATACGTGTCAAGATGCATCTGGTACTGATCTTTCCACCGCTCACGCACTACCACTACCGTGTCGTGGCCGAAGCAATCGTTTTCAAGCAGTTCGTCTATGGCCTTCTGATTGGTCCTGAGACCCTGGCCGATAAGGCTGATTGTCCCGAACGGAATGTAATCGCCGCCTTCGAGATGGCTGTCCTCTCCTTTTATCCGGTAGCTGGCTGGTTCTCCAAGCTGCTCATAGCAGGCTTCGATTATGTCAACCTCAGGTGCCCTTTGAGACGAGTTCATCCTGCACATTATGTGCCCCTTGGGTGTAGTAATGCTCTGATCCCTGAGGAAATACATATTCATCAGTGGACTGTGCACATACTGGGCCTCGAACCCTGTGTTGATGCCGGACTTTTTGAGAATCACGGTCGGCCTGTTGATAATGATGCGGACAAGGTCAGAATTGCTCATCGCGGCGAGGACCTCACGCTTGTATTGGGCCTGAGCCTCCTGCTCACTGATTTCAAGATTGCTTACATCGTATGTGAGAGACGGTTCGGCAAGAGCAATGAGCCGATCGTGAGGCATTGAAAGCAGAGTGTTCGTCACAGTATGCACGGAACATCCTTCTTTTTCAAGCATGGAAATGTAATTCCTATGTTCGTCAGCGGCCTTGTCGATGTCAAAATATTTCTCATACAGCCCGGCGTCCGGATGGATGACTCCGTCAAAGAGTTCCGCACCGGGAGTGTACATCAGAATAGAGCCCGCCCTGTGATATTCGGCCTGCGGGTAGCCATAGATAAGGTGTCTCTCCGGCCTGTCAAAGGGCTCGCATCCGAATGCTACCAGGCAAACGAACACGACCGGCAATGAATTATTTATTCGAAATCTCATAATTTATCTTTAGTAAGTGGTATCAACTCACAAAGTTAGCAATCAATATCGAATTATTGCTAAATTTTTACGTTTAACACGACTGTCGCGGCTATGTCGGGTATTTGTCAAACTGCAGGTATGCCACGTTCATCCCATAGACATAGCGGTAAACGACTTTGCTGCTGCATTGCCTGATACAGAGAAGGCTGATTTCTTTCTCGTCTGGAATCAGGCCTTTTTCCCTGAAGTCATTGACGATATCTTTGTTGATTACAGGCGACAAGGGAGCCCCGACATTTTTGACGATTATGTTCACTGAGTCTTCCAAATCGCTCAGCCTTAAATCAAAAGTGCTTCCCTTCGCTTCCTTTGCCGACATATTTTGTATTAACTCCTCGCAGCAGAGTTCTATCTTTCCTGCAAGGATGTCACCAACCTCACAAATTGTCAGAAATTTGTGTATGCGTGTCATATCCTCTTGGAAGTTGTCCAGAGAGTAATTGACGGATATATCAAGATTTACCACATCTCCCATCCTGTTGAAAAGAAAAAACGGTATCAGGTTTCTGTCCCGGTGGCAGCAAATACCGCTCACGATTGCAACATAGGCTGCCAGAACGATGGCTGTGGAGGGAAGGCCGAACCATAAATTGTTGCCTCCCGACAAGAGTGCGAAAACAAACGCCAAAACCGGTACAGTAATGCCCAGTACGAGGTCGTAACCCACCTTTATCATTGGCCTGCGCTGAATTGAAAAGATGCCGAATGTGCATAAAATCTCACTGGAAGCGGAATACCAGACAACGCAAATCAGTGGGATTCTGACAGAAGCGGCCAATTCGGGAGAGTCCGCTCCGAATGCCATCGCTAAGCCATCTGTGAAAATTGTAAATATAATGGCAATCAATGACGTTAGGATAAATGTCTCCAGCAGGAAGCTTTTAGCTATTTTCAGACGTCCTATGCTGTCACCTTCACCTGTCAGATAGGAATCTACATACAGATAAGCATCACTGAGCCCCGCTGAAGAGAATGTCAAACTTAATGCTATCTGGCAGATGCCCCAGGCAAACAGACCGTCGGAAGGGAGGAAGTGAAGAATGATGATATTTAAAGAAAACTGGATGAAAGATGTCGCCAGAGTGTTGGAGTTGACACCGATCCAGACAAGTATATTCTGTTTGAGTATTTTTAGAAATTCGGAATGGAAGCTGACAAAGTGAAAAGGAAAATGTCCGCCCGATATAGTAGGAATAAGGAAAAGGATATTAGTTGCTGCGGAAAGGCATAACGCGATACCGGCAGCTTCAGCCCCAATATGAAAGATTTTTATCAGGCCGAAAATTGAAAGCACATTCACAATTCCCGATACGATTACAGCCTCCGACACCTTTTTCACTTCCCCCGCTGCGGTGACAAATGCATTCAGCAGAGATGCAACGGCGCTAAGAATCAGATACAGAGGGATAAACTTGATGAAGGAAGAAAGATTGTCCGATATTGATGGGTCCGGGGATATGACTCCTGATATTTCGCGCCTGAAAATAAATATGACGAGTGCAGAGATGATACTTATTGCTGCTGATATGATGCCGGCCAGTGTAAACAGCCTGTTTGCCGTCCGCTGGTTCAATTCCCCATAAGTTTTTCCTGCCTGGATGCTCGGCCCAAGACAAGCGGTGCTTATCATCAGAAGTATCATACCTGTAATGGGATTGAATGCACTTATAGCCTTGAAACAGTCCACTCCGAGAAACGTTGATACTATCAGACCGTTCAAAGTGTTGCACAGTTGCGGTGCAATGGTAGTGAGCACGCAAGCGATTTGTGTCGAAACCAATGAACGTATTACAACGTTTCCCGTCCTTGCTCTTTTGATATTCATCCCGTTCATGGTCATTGGATGCAAAGATAACAGAATTCGATTTAACCTTAATTCCGCAACATTTTTTTTAGTATTGCCGAACGGCCTGATAAACAAAAGCTTATCAGGCCTTGGCAATGTCAGAAATTTCACCTAATTTAGTGATTGCATTCAAACAATAAGCGTTATCACTGACATAGCGAAATTACAGACAAAATCCGACAACATCAACCCTTTCGGTGGTTTATTTCCAATTTTCAAAACATTGGACAAGTCCGGTGTACGGAGTGTTATAGACAGGACCCTTGGGCCTCGCGGCACGCTTCTCGCTTTCAGCTACGGAGACATCTTCGCCTCATTGCTTGGCTGCTACCTCACGGGAGGAGACTGCATCGATCTGGACTTCGACCACCAGTTCATACCTGCCGGCAAGAAGGATGCCGAGTACTCGTACAAGAATGCCTTCGGATATTTTCCGGGTGTGGCATCCGTGGGAGGTCTTATAGTCGGCATCGAGAACAGGGACGGCAACACCAATGTCAAGTTCCATCAGAAGTATACGCTGGAACGCATCTTCCAAAGACTGGAGGACGAGGCAAGGGTGCTCGTGCGCATCTTCAGAGCAGACTGTGGTTCATTCTCCGAGGATATAGTCACATGCGTCATGGAGCATTGCGAGCGCTTTTACATCAGGGCGAACAACTGCGGCTCCCGTAGGACCGACTTCATGGAGCACGAAGACTGGACCGAAGTTGAGATACGCAACAGTTCGGACAAGGGAACAGGGCACATACGCTGCGGTGTGACATCCTTTAAGTGGGACTCGTTCCTCTCCGACAGGAATCTCAGGCTTGTGTTTCAGAGGACAAAGCTCAGCGATGAAGTTGCAGGAGAGGAATCAAACAGTCTCTTCGGTACCGAATACTTGTACAGGTGCATCCTGACCGACGACTGGGACAACTCCGAGAAGGCCATCATCGAGTACTACAACAAGCGCGGAGCGAGCGAACGCAATTTCGACTGCCTGAACAATGACTTCGGATGGGCACATCTGCCGTTCTCCTTTCTCAATGAAAACACCGTGTTCCTGATTGCCACGGCCATACTGAAAAACTTCTACCTGTACTTCCTTGGCGTGCTACGTGGCCGCGCTGAAGGTGTTGACTGCGGTACACGGATAAAGCGCTTCGTGCGCAGGTTCGTTAACGTACCGGCAAAATGGACACGCTCGGGAAGGATGGATGTGCTAACGCTATACGCCAAACGGCAAATCTACCTCAGCCTCTGCGGCTGAAACAGAAAACAAAACATAGTCGAAACGGGAGCGGTCTGAACAGGACCGCCAATCACACGTGTGACATACTCTGGAAAATCACGCACAAATGGACTGACGAGGACATCTGAACGCTGAACTTATGTGTCAGGGTCAGAATTGAAGGCAAATGCCGACACCTCAGACCGTATCATTACCTACGGGATATGCTCATTCTGCTATCATCAAATATGGCATCACCTCTCCGTTCTTTGGTATTTGTTCAATATTTTCCGCGAAGCTATACATTTTTTGGAAGCTGGACAATACAATCCAAGTAAAAAGGAACAGATTCTTATAAACCGAATGTGTCCGGAAAAAAAAGTTCCGGACACATTACTGACCAACTTTGAAAAATAAGTCAGAAATACAGTATCGATGCAAGCAGCATTTTCACGTCTTTCAGCTTAGGGCCAACGCTGCCGCAGCAACATTTTTCGTAGCGGGAGCAGTTGTCGGGTTCTTCCTCCTTGAATTCGGCTTTCCACAGCCCATGCAGATTGCAGTAGGCATACACTGCCACAATTTTGTCCGTGCAGTCGCAGATAACAGTCTGAGCAGGTTTGGTAGGATCAAGATAATGAATCTGACCGCCGTTTTCGGTTTCGGCATAGATAAATACAATGTGATGCTTCTCGGTCATTGGATGAGGCTCGGCACCTACCATGATTTTGAGGGTAGAGTCTTCCATGCGTTCTACCACCGGAATGTGGTATTCCACTTTGCCATCGGTCGTATCCGGCTGCAGTTCAACCATTTCCTCCCCACAGCATTCAGGGATAATTCCGCTGTCAACGAACTTTACAATAACATTGCCGCAGACTGCGCATTTAAAGAATTTTGTTGCCATAACTCAAATAGCGTTAGATAGTTAATAATATGTTTGTCCATTATTTCCATCCTTCATCATGAGCCGGATCCTTTGCTTTCAATGACTGACAGAACACTTATGACAGTGCAAATGTATGTGTGGAGGAAATCCTTGATTATTGATATTATTACTTTGTTTCAATAGTATCTATTGATAAAACCAATATATTTACAACCGGATAAATGTCAACGATATGGAATTGCGCCAACTCAGGTATTTTGTGACTGTGGCTGCCACCAGGAGTTTCTCGGATGCCGCCCGCAAGCTGTTCATTACACAGGGAACGCTGTCACAGCAAATCAAGCAGCTGGAAGACGAAATGGGCGTGCAGCTTCTGGCACGCACGTCGCACAGCGTCATGCTTACCGAAGCAGGCTAAGAACTGCTGCCGCAAGCGTGCTGCCGGCATATTCATCGATATGCTCAAGAATTCGCCTTTTGTTTCGCAGATTGCCTCATGGCGCTGATGATTGCCGTTCAGAATTATGGAATAAACTTACAACAATATGAAAGCCAAAACATTATCACTATTGGGCATTGCCCTTTTTACAATGATGCCGGCAGGTGCACAGGACTATAAGGACAAGTCGCTGACACCTGAACAGCGCGCCACAGACCTGGTCAGCCGCCTTACGCTCAAGCAGAAGGCATCGCTTATGCAGAACTCATCGCCTGCCATTCCGGAATTCGGAATCAAGGCGTACGACTGGTGGAACGAGGCACTTCACGGCGTGGGACGTGCCGGTCTAGCAACGGTTTTCCCGCAGTCCATAGGCATGGCCGCATCGTTCAATGACGCTCTGCTGCTTGACGTGTTCACCGCCGTGAGCGACGAGGCACGTGCAAAAAGCGCACAGTACAGCAGGAACGGCAAGCTCAACCGCTATCAGGGACTGACGTTCTGGACACCCAACGTGAACATTTTCCGCGACCCGCGCTGGGGACGCGGACAGGAGACATACGGCGAAGACCCTTACCTGTCAAGCCGCATGGGCGTATCGGTCGTAAACGGACTTCAGGGACCCTCCGATGCCAAATATGACAAGCTGCACGCCTGCGCCAAGCATTTTGCAGTCCACAGCGGCCCGGAATGGAACCGTCACGAATTCAATGCCGACAACATTGACCCGCGTGACCTTCGCGAGACCTACCTGCCGGCATTCAAGGCACTTGTGCAGGAGGCCGGCGTGAAGGAGGTCATGTGCGCCTACAACCGCTATGAGGACGAGCCCTGCTGCGGAAGCAACCGCCTGCTGCAGCAGATTCTGCGTAACGAATGGGGCTTCAATGGCATAGTGGTATCGGACTGCTGGGCCATAAACGACTTTTTCCAGGAAGGGCACCATCATACCGAGCCCGATGCAAAGCATGCCGTATCGAAGGCAGTCGTTACCGGCACCGATCTGGAGTGCGGCAGCTCGTACGCAAACCTGCCTCAGGCCGTTGCCGACGGCCTGATAAGCGAGTCCGATGTTGACCGCTCGCTCATACGCCTTATGACAGCACGCTACGAACTTGGCGAGATGGACGACCCCGAAGACGTCGAGTGGAACAGCATACCTTATTCGGTCGTTGACAGCAAGGAACACCGCGCACTGTCGCTCAAGATGGCACAGGAGAGCATGGTGCTGCTGCAGAACAACGGCATACTGCCTTTGGACAAAGGTCAGAAGATTGCAATTGTGGGGCCCAACGCCAACGATTCAGTCATGCAGTGGGGCAACTACAACGGCACGCCGAGCCACACCGTCACACTGCTTGCCGCAATGAATGACCGTCTCGGACAGGTCATCTACGACCACGGCTGCGACTATGCACAGCAGTCAATGTCTCTGCGAAGCCTGTTCTCACAGTGCAGCGCCGGCGGACAGCCGGGCTTTGACGCACAGTATTGGAACAACGCACGCGCACAGGGTGAGCCCGATGTGCTGCACCACAACTCCACCCCGCTGAACTTCACCACTGCCGGAGCCACGGTATTCGCCCCGAATGTGAATCTGACGGACTTTGCCGCAAAATACAAAGGCACGTTCAAGGCCGATAAGGACGAGTCTGTGGCCCTGTACCTCAAGAACCAGGGCAATGTCCAGATTACCGTAAACGGAGAGAGAGTCCGCATTCAGGGCCGCGGCGGCAGTGAGATGCGCAAGGTGCATACCATTGAGGCCAAAGCCGGGCAGGAGTACGAGATTGAGATTTCCTACTCATGCCAGCGCGGTCCGGCATCACTGAGCTTCGACCTCGGCATTGAAGAGGTTATCAGTGCCGAAAAGACCGTGCAGAACGTTGCCGATGCCGACATCGTGGTGTTTGCCGGCGGTATTGCGCCGTCACTTGAAGGCGAGGAAATGCCCGTAAGCATTCCCGGATTCAAGGGAGGAGACCGCACAGCCATTGAACTGCCTCAGGTTCAGGTCGATTTCATCAAGGCTCTCAAGGCAGCGGGCAAGAAAATCGTGTTCGTGAACTATTCCGGTTCCGCCATGGGTCTGGCCGATATAAAGGATGACTGCGATGCCATACTGCAGGCCTGGTATCCGGGCCAGGAAGGCGGCAACGCGGTTGCATCGGTCCTTATGGGTGAATACAATCCGGGCGGCCGCCTGCCCGTCACATTCTACAGCAGCACCGCCCAGCTTCCCGACTTTGAGGACTATTCAATGAAGGGACGCACATACCGCTACATGACCGAAAAGCCGCTGTGGGAATTCGGCTTCGGTCTGGGTTACAGCGATATGCAGTACGGCAAGGCAAGCATCAGTTCAAAGACCGTAAAGGAAGGCAGGAGCGTAACGCTGAGCGTTCCGGTTTCCAACAACGGCAAGATGGACGGCGACGAGGTCGTTCAGGTCTATATCAGGCGCGCGGGTGACAGTGAAGGTCCGAAATACGCACTCCGCTCATTCAAGCGTGTCAACGTAAAGGCAGGTACAAGACAGACAGTCAAGCTGGAACTGGACTGGGACAGCTTTGAGTGGTTTGACCCGAATCTGAACATAATGCACACCATGGCCGGCAAGTACGATGTGCTTTACGGTCCGTCAAGCGACGAAGACAAGCTTCAGAAACTTACAGTTACAGTGAAATAGTTTGGCACGAATTGTCGTACCTTTGCAGGACAAATGAAAAAACAGTGAAAATGGAAAAGAAATCAGATATAGGTCTTATCGGCCTGGCAGTTATGGGTGAGAACCTGGTGCTCAACATGGAGAGCAAGGGGTTCAGGGTAAGCGTGTTCAACCGTACCGTTTCCAAGGTCACGGACTTCATGAACGCCCGCGGAAAAGGCAAGAACATTTACGGAGCTGCCAGTCTTGAGGATTTCATACAGTCGCTGGAACGTCCGCGCAAGGTGTTCCTCATGGTCAAGGCCGGTCAGGCTGTCGATGACTTCATTGACAGGCTCATTCCCCTGCTTGAAAAGGGCGATGTTATCATTGATGGCGGCAACACCCACTTCCCCGACACCGCACGCCGTACGGCATACGTTGAAAGCAAGGGACTGCTTTATATAGGTACCGGCGTTTCCGGCGGTGAGGAAGGCGCTCTGAAGGGCCCCAGCATGATGCCCGGCGGAAGTCCTGCCGCATGGCCCGTTGTCAAGCCCATATTCCAGAGCATCTGCGCCAAGGTCGAAGACGGCAGTCCCTGCTGTGACTGGGTCGGTGAAAACGGTGCCGGACACTTTGTCAAGATGGTTCACAACGGAATTGAATACGGCGACATACAGCTCATCTGCGAATGCTACCAGATTATGAAGGATTATCTTGGCATGACCAACGAGGAAATGCACCAGACCTTTGCCGAATGGAATCGCGGTGACCTTGACTCCTATCTTATTGAAATTACCCGCGACATCCTTGCCAAGAAGGACGAAGAAGGCAAGTATGTTCTGGACTATATTCTTGATACCGCCGGTCAGAAAGGCACCGGCAAGTGGACTGCCATTGCAGCCCTTGACCACGGTGTTCCATTGACACTGATAGGCGAATCGGTCTTTGCACGCTGTCTGTCAGCGCAGAAGGAAGAACGTGTAGCCGCCAGCAAGGTTCTTGAAGGACCGGCCAGGGCAAAGTTCACGGGAGACCGCAAGGCATTCCTTGAAGACCTGCGCAAGGCATTGTTTGCCGCCAAGGTGGTTTCATACGCCCAGGGCTACGCTTTGATGCGTGCCGCTGCAAAGGAGTACGGCTGGAACCTGAATTACGGCGGCATAGCGCTGATGTGGCGCGGAGGCTGCATTATACGTTCCGTATTCCTTGGAAAGATCAAGGATGCTTTCATAAAGAACCCCGAACTTGCCAACCTGATGATGGACTCGTTCTTCCAGGAGAAACTGGCACAGTCACAGCAGAGCTGGCGGGGTGTCGTGGCTCAGGCCATTGTCAGCGGCATTCCTGTACCATGCCTTGCTGCAGGTCTGGAATACTATGACGGCTACCGCAGCGAGCGTCTGCCGGCCAACATGCTTCAGGCTCAGCGTGACTACTTTGGAGCGCACACCTATGAGCGCACGGACAAGCCGCGCGGCGAGTTCTTCCACACCAACTGGACCGGACACGGTGGAGAAACGGTATCGGGAACTTACATCGCTTGATGCGATGCAAGTCCCCGATGCTGTTTCCCGGACCTTCTTTTATTTTGCTCCGCAAAAGGCCGG
>JAKSIR010000006.1 GCA_024398695.1 Bacteroidaceae bacterium
TCTTGAATAATAACCGTAAAATACATTAAGCTATGCCGTTCAAAAAAGATACAAAGATAAAGACCAATTTCTCGAAGATCACCATCAGTCTGGCTTCGCCGGAAGAAATTCTGACGAACTCCAACGGTGAGGTCCTGAAACCCGAGACAATCAACTACCGTACTTACAAGCCTGAACGTGACGGTTTGTTCTGCGAACGCATTTTCGGCCCTGTAAAGGACTATGAGTGCCATTGCGGAAAGTACAAGAGAATCCGTTATAAAGGCATTGTCTGCGAGCGTTGCGGTGTTGAGGTTACTGAAAAGAAGGTACGTCGTGAGCGCATGGGTCACATTCAGCTTGTGGTTCCGGTTGCACATATCTGGTACTTCCGCTCACTTCCCAACAAGATAGGCTATCTGTTGGGCATTCCTACAAAGCAGCTTGATTCAATAATCTACTACGAGCGTTATATTGTCATCAATCCGGGTGCTTGGGCTGCCGAGAGTACTCTGGGAAGCAACAAGATGGATCTCCTTTCAGAGGAGGAATATCTTGAAATCCTGGACAAGCTGCCAAAGGAAAATCAGATGCTTGATGACAACGATCCTGACAAGTTCGTCGCCAAGATGGGTGCCGAGGCCATCTATGACCTGCTCTGCGGTCTTGACCTTGACAAGCTGTCATACGAACTCCGCGCACGCGCAAGTCAGGAGAACCCGTCAGTACAGCGCAAGACCGAGGCTCTGAAGCGTCTGCAGGTTGTGGAATCGTTCCGTGCTTCACGTGAACTGAACCGTCCGGAGTGGATGATCATGAAGGTCATTCCGGTCACTCCTCCGGAACTGCGTCCGCTGGTTCCTCTGGATGGCGGCCGTTTCGCAACGTCAGACCTCAATGACCTGTATCGTCGCGTAATCATACGTAACAACCGACTCAAGAGACTTATTGAGATCAAGGCACCTGAGGTCATCCTGCGCAACGAAAAGCGCATGCTTCAGGAAGCCGTTGACTCGCTGTTCGACAACAGCCGCAAGGCAAGCGCCGTAAAGAGCGAGGCCAACCGTCCGCTCAAGTCACTGTCTGACTCGCTCAAGGGTAAGCAGGGACGCTTCCGTCAGAACCTTCTCGGTAAGCGTGTCGACTATTCTGCACGTTCAGTTATCGTTGTAGGTCCTGAACTGAAGATGGGTGAGTGCGGTATTCCGAAGCTCATGGCTGCCGAACTGTACAAGCCGTTCATCATACGCAAGCTCATTGAGCGTGGTATCGTTAAGACCGTAAAGTCGGCAAAGAAGATAGTAGACCGTAAGGATCCTATTGTATGGGATATTCTGGAATACGTTATGAAGGGCCATCCGGTTCTGCTGAACCGTGCTCCTACACTGCACCGTCTGGGTATCCAGGCCTTCCAGCCCAAGATGATAGAGGGCAAGGCAATCCAGCTTCATCCGCTGGCATGTACCGCGTTCAACGCTGACTTTGACGGTGACCAGATGGCCGTTCACTTGCCTTTGAGCAATGAGGCTGTTCTGGAGGCACAGATGCTTATGCTCCAGTCTCACAACATTCTTAACCCTGCCAACGGTGCTCCTATCACCGTGCCCGCACAGGATATGGTCCTTGGCCTGTACTACATTACCAAGCTCCGCCGTTCGGTTAAGGACAAGGACGGAAACTTCATCGAGAAGGTCAAGGGTGAAGGCCTGACATTCTACGGTCCTGAAGAGGCAATGATTGCCTACAATGAGGGTAAGGTTGACATTCATGCCGTCGTAAACGTTCTGGTCAAGGACGTTGATGAGAACGGCAACTATATCAACCATATTGTCGAGACTTCGGTAGGCCGTATCATCGTCAACGAGATTGTTCCTGATGAAGTGGGCTACATCAACTACATCATATCGAAGAAGACTCTCCGTGACCTGATATCGGATGTAATCAAGAAGGTGGGTGTCGCACGCGCCTGCGAATTCCTTGACGGTATCAAGAACCTGGGTTACAAGATGGCCTTCAAGGGCGGTCTGTCATTCAACCTGAATGATATCATCATCCCGAAGGAGAAGGAGGAACTTGTACGTAAGGGTAATGAAGAGGTCGAGGGTATTCTGGCTGAGTATAATATGGGTCTTATTACCGATAACGAACGTTACAACAAGGTTATCGATGTATGGACTCATGTCAACGAAGACCTTTCAAAGGTTCTGATGAAGACCATTTCTTCCGATGACCAGGGCTTCAACTCGGTTTACATGATGCTTGATTCCGGTGCCCGTGGCTCTAAGGAACAGATACGTCAGCTGTCCGGTATGCGTGGTCTGATGGCCAAGCCTCAGAAAGCCGGTGCCGAAGGCGCGCAGATCATTGAGAATCCTATTCTTTCGAACTTCAAGGAAGGTCTGTCGGTGCTGGAATACTTCATTTCGACACACGGTGCCCGTAAGGGTCTTGCCGATACAGCCTTGAAGACTGCCGATGCCGGTTACCTGACCCGTCGTCTGGTTGACGTATCACATGACGTGATCATCACTGAAGAGGACTGCGGTACTCTGCGCGGTCTGGTCTGCACAGCCCTGAAGGAGAACGAAGAGGTTGTCGCTTCACTGTATGAAAGAATCCTGGGCCGTGTATCGGTTCATGATGTCATTCATCCTACAACCGGCGAACTGCTGGTTGCCGACGGTGAAATGATTACCGAAGAAATAGCCAAGAAGATCGACGAGTCGCCTATTGAAAGCGTTGAAATACGTTCAGTGCTCACTTGCGAAAGCAAGCATGGCGTATGCGCCAAGTGCTACGGCCGCAACCTGGCTACAAGCCGTCTGGTTGAGAAGGGTGAAGCTGTCGGTGTCATTGCCGCACAGTCAATCGGTGAGCCTGGTACTCAGCTGACACTGCGTACATTCCACGCCGGTGGTACTGCATCGAACATCGCAGCGAACTCACGCCTGACAGCCAAGTACGACTGCCGCGTCGAATTCGAGGAAATACGTACCGTTGATGCCGTCAAGAACGACGGATCAAAGGTCCAGGTGGTTGTAGGCCGTCTGGGTGAGGCCAAGTTCATTGATGAGAACACAGGCATCGCACTTTCCAACCACAACCTGCCTTACGGCTCGAACCTGTATATAAAGAACGGTGATGTTGTCAAGAAGGGCGACCTGATTGCCGACTGGGATCCGTTCAACGCTCTGATCATTACCGAAGTTGCCGGTAAGGTACGTCTGACCGACGTTGTCCTGAACGTAACCTACAAGGTAGAGTCAGATGAATCGACAGGTCTTGAGGAGATAATCATTACTGAAACCAAGGACAGAACCAAGATTCCAAGTGCCGACATCATTGGCGCGAACGGTGAGGTCCTGCGTTCATACAACCTGCCTGTAGGAGGCCACGTCGTCATCAAGGACGGTCAGGAACTGGCTGCCGGTGACATTCTGGTCAAGATTCCGCGCGTTCAGGGTAAGGCCGGTGATATTACCGGCGGTCTGCCTCGTGTCACTGAGCTCTTCGAGGCCCGTAACCCGTCGAACCCGGCTGTCGTATCGGAAATTGACGGTACCGTCCACATGGGCAAGATCAAGCGCGGTAACCGTGAAATCTCAGTGGTTTCACGTACCGACGACGAACGCAAGTATCTGGTTGCCCTGTCAAAGCAGATTCTGGTACAGGAAGGTGACTTTGTACGCGCCGGTACTCCTCTGTCTGACGGTGCAGTGACTCCTACTGACATTCTGAACATCAAGGGCCCCACAGCCGTTCAGGAATACATTGTCAATGAGGTTCAGGACGTTTACCGTCTGCAGGGTGTGAAGATCAACGACAAGCATTTTGAGATTATTGTGCGTCAGATGATGCGCAAGGTCGAGATTGACGAACCGGGCGATACCCGTTTCCTGGCTCAGCAGGTCGTTGACAAGCTGGAATTCATGGAAGAGAACGACCGTATCTGGGGCAAGTTCGTTGTAACCGATCCGGGTGACAGCGAGAACCTGAGCGCAGGTCAGATGGTTACCGCACGCAAGCTCCGTGACGAGAACTCACAGCTCAAGCGTAAGGACCTGAAACTTGTTCAGGCTGCCGAGGCACGTCCTGCCACATCGACACAGATTCTGCAGGGTATTACACGTGCCGCTCTGGCTACCCAGAGCTTCATGTCGGCCGCATCGTTCCAGGAAACTACAAAGGTTCTTAACGAAGCTGCCATCAACGGCAAGAGCGACAGCCTGCTCGGCATGAAGGAGAACGTGATTTGCGGTCACCTGATTCCGGCCGGTACAGGTCTGCGTGAATTCGAGAAGCTTGTGGTCTATGAAAAGGAAGACTATGAACGTCTTCAGGCCAGCCGCATGGCAGGTATGCCTGTCATTGAGGACAAGGAGTGAAATTGATTAGACTTGATAATTGTGAAGGGGTGCCGGTTTCTTGCCGGCGCCCCTTTGCGTTAAATGGACGGCAGGCTGTTGCCGAGGATGTGCCGGTACAAATCCAGGGCAAAGACATCGGTCATGCCGCTTATGTAATCCAGCACTGACATTACACGCACGTATGGGGACGGGTCATTGATCTCATACTGGCTGGAGACCCTGCTCATGAGCAGCTTGGAATATTCCTTTTCGGGATTCAGTACAGCCTCGACATTGAGTTCCAGCAGGGTGCTGATGATGCGGAAACCGGCCAGTTCCACGTCGTTCACATACTTGGAATGGTAAATGCGCTTGAATGACATGTCATACAGGTCATGGTACGCCTTACTGAGCGGACCGCTTATGTGGTCAATAAGACAACCCATGAAGGTTCCCTGCATGATGTCCCTTTCTCCCTCGATGAATGCACGGGTGCATTCGTCAATAAGACGCCCTATGACTTTGGAACGCAGATAGGCTATCTGTTCGTTGGCATCGTTGACTTCGCGGAAGATGCTTTCTGCCCTTGACTTGCCTTCGTCGGTCAGGAAGTCCATCAGGAAACTCTTTGTCTCCTGAGTGGACAGCAGCTTGAGCTTGTGGGCATCTTCCATGTCCATTATCAGATAACAGATGTCGTCGGCAGCCTCGACGAGATATACCAGCGGGTGCCGTGCATAACGCAGCGGCTTGCCGGGTTCGCTGAGGCGTATCATGCCAAGTTCGTCGGCAACTGTCCGGAATGCCCTGGCGTCCGATTCAAAGAAACCGAACTTGCGGTGTCCTTCGGCATAGAATGACGAATATGGATATTTGGCTACCGTTGCCAGGGTGGAATATGTCATGGCAAAACCGCCGTTCCGTCGTCCTACAAACTTGTGGGTGAGCAGGCGGAAGGCATTGGCGTTGCCTTCGAAGTTGATGACATCGGTCCACCAGACGGGATTCTCCTTGAGAAGTTCCTGAATGTACTGTCCCTTTCCTTCGGTGAAGAAGGCCGATATCGCCTTTTCACCGGAATGTCCGAATGGCGGATTACCCATGTCGTGTGCCAGACAGGCTGCCGAAACGATGTTGCCTATTTCACTCAGATATGTGTCTTCCAGCTCCGGATGTATTTGAGACAGATGACGGGCCACGTTGTTGCCTAGTGAACGGCCTACGCAGGCAACTTCAAGACTGTGCGTAAGACGGTTGTGGACAAATATGCTGCCCGGCAGAGGGAAGACCTGTGTCTTGTTCTGCAGCCGGCGGAAAGGCGCTGAGAATATGAGCCGGTCATAGTCACGGAGAAAGACCGAACGGTCATCGTGGCTGGAGGAAAATGTTTCCTCCATGCCGAATCTCTTTTTAGACAGAAGTTTTTCCCATTCCACGGCGTTCCATGCTTTTCTTTAAGAACCCAAAAGTAGCCCTTTTTTCCAATTTTCTTGCTAATTTTGCGTATAACTTCAACGTGAAACCAGCATGAAGGTAGAAATCATAAACCGTTCGCACCATAATCTGCCGGCATACGAAACGGTACAGTCGGCAGGTATGGATTTGAGGGCAAACATTGATGCCCCCGTCATTATCGGACCCATGCAGCGTGCCCTTATACCGACAGGTCTGAGCATTGCCCTTCCTGCCGGTTTTGAGGCGCAGATAAGACCTCGCAGCGGACTGGCCTTGAAGAAGGGCATTACAGTCCTCAACTCACCCGGCACCATTGACGCCGACTATCGCGGTGACATTGGCGTGATTCTGGTGAACCTTTCGAATCAGGACTTTCAAGTGAATGACGGCGACCGCATTGCCCAGATGGTGATAGCCCGTTATGAGCAGGTGGAGTGGAATCCGGTCGGAGAACTGTCTGAAACCGAACGCGGTGAAGGCGGATTCGGCCACAGCGGTATCTGATATACATAAGCAGCGTCCTGGAATGCGCAGACTGACATTGTTGCTGGCGCTTTTGCCTTTTGCTTTTTCCTGCTCAAGTCTCAGGGCGGGAAGGCGTTCCATGGCCGATGGGGATCTGGAGGCATCGGTAAAGGCCGGACAGGACTACGTATTCGGCCAGGCGGCGCTGAGATTTGCTGAGGACAAGTATGACTCAGCTCTGGATCTGCTTCAGTACGGTCTTGACATGGATACGGCCAATGCTGCAGGCTGCTATTATCTGGCCCAGCTGTACATGTCTTTCCGGGAAAGGAGTACTGCCAGACAATACATGAGCGTATGTGACAGCCTGTTGTCAAAGGCTGTCGGAATGGCGCCGGACAACTATTGGTACAGACGCCTGTACGCATTGAACATGATGCGCATGAACCGTAAGAGGGAAGCCGTACTGCAGTATGAGGAACTGTCACGCCGGTTTCCGTCGGACAGTGAACTGCTTCTTGAAATGGCCGGCCTGTATGAGGATCTGGGCCAGTATGACAAGGAATTGCGTGTGCTGACAAGATACGGCCAGCTGGAGGACATGGCCGATGAGCTACGCATGCAGAGGGTGGCCTGCTACCTTGAGATGAACGAATTGGATTCGGCATATCTTGAGTCTGCCGAACCGGAGCGTGTCCTGGAGGCTCTTACTGAACACGTCCAGATGATGCTCGAAAACATAAGCACCGATATGGATCGCATGCAGTGCCGTTATATGGTGAACATGATTGCAGGATTTGCCGATGTCGCATTGAAATATGACAGCACCCAGTTCCAGGCGTGGAAGAGCAAGGCCATCACCCAACTGTGGCTGGGCCGGCATGATGACGCTCTTTCAGCAATCGGCAAAGGCACGGTTATGGTCCGCGATTCGCTGTCAAAGTCCCAATTGTACATTATGCGTGCCGACTATCATCTGCAGAGGAATGGCGACATGTCTCTTGTCTATTCCGACTACGATTCCGCACTGGTCTACAATCCGTCCGACGTCATGGCCATGAACAATTATGCATATTTCCTGAGTCTTGACGGCCGTGATCTGGACCGTGCCCTGAAGATGAGTGCCGTCACCATAGAGAAGGAACCTCTCAATGCAACTTTTCTGGATACATATGCGTGGATACTGTTCCGAATGAAAAAGTATTCCCAGGCCAGGGAATATCTTGAAAAGGCCCTGCAGTATATGGAGACCCCGAATCCTGACCTGTATGAGCATTATGGCGATGTGATGTACAAGTGCGGTAACACGGATGAAGCGCTCGAGAACTGGCACAGAGCCCTGCAGCTGCATTCGGAATCGACGGTACTGGAAAGGAAAATCAAGGAAAGGAAATATCTGGAAGAATGAAGAAAATAGCGGCATATCTGACAATACTGTGGGCTGTCATCATACTGGCAGGCTGTTCTGCCGTAAAGAAGAGTACAGGAAAGACCGGCTCCGGTTCAGACATGATGCTCGTCAGCGAGCTGGCCGCCGAACCGTCGGTGAGCGAGCTGACGGCCGGCGTCAGGTATGAGGCATCGGGCCGTACGTTCACCGGTCAGTTGCGTATGCGCCGCGGCCGTTGCATCCAGCTGTCGGCGGGCCTTCTCGGCATTGAGGCTTTCCGCGTCGAACTGTTCCCTGATCATGTGATGATTATGGACCGTACCAGCCGCCGCTATGTGGAGTGCCATTATGCGGATCTTCCCCACAGGAACACTCTGGCACTTGACTACAGCATGATTGAGGCAATATTCTGGAACAGGGTGTTCTCTCCGGAGTGTGATACGCCGGACAAGGTCGTATCGGCTCTAAGACCCGGACGGAGGAATTCTGACGGTTCAGTTGAAATAAGTGACATTGAATGGGGGCATATGTTCAGGGCCGATGCCGCCGGCTATCTTGTTTCATTCGCCAAATCCGGTACAGGGTGGCGCTTCTGGGTGGAATACGGCAAGTTCTCTGAAGTGTCAGACGGATATGATTTTCCAATGCAGATGGACTTCGGCCTGACGATGTCCGGAGGACCGGCGTCCGGCATGAATGTGAAAATCAGTCTGTCCGATGTGTCGGCCGGGCATGGCAGCTGGAAGGATGAGACCAGACCGACTGCGAGAATGAAGCCTGCAGGCATTGATGACATTATTGAACTGTTAGAAGAGATTGGATTATGAAGAAGACAATAATTGCTGCAACTGTCATTCTTGTGTGCATGTCGGGCTGGGGACAGTCGAATCTTGACAAGATGCGCAGTGAACGTCAGGAACTGGAAAAGCAGATTGCCAGTCAGGAGAAGATACTTACCAGCACTGAAAAAAGCATAAGCAGTCAGGTGTCGAACCTGAACATCATAAGCGCCAGACTTAAGGAAAGGTCCAGGCTGCTCAGGAACACTCAGTCTCAAATCAGGGAACTGACCGCCCAGGAGAGCGCCTTGAACAGGCAGATACGCCAGCTGGAGAAGGAATACAAGTCATGCTGTGACAATTACGAGAGGGCATGTGTCTTCTATCAGACGCAGCATCGTGAAATGAATGCCCTGACATTTCTTCTCGAAGCCGAGTCATTCAGACAGCTGACCCGCAGAATCCGTTACCTGAATGAGTATTCCAACTCGCTGGAGAGTCTTGGACGGCAGTTGTCGGAACGCAAGGACACGTTGGAGAAGAGACGCGTGGAGATTGCGGCGTTGAGAAAGGAAAAGGAGAAAGTCGAGAGTGCGGAAAAGAAGCAGCAGGCTGATGTGGAGCGTGAGCAGAAACAGCAGCAGAAGGTTGTCGACAACCTGAAGAGCAAGCGTACCCAGCTGAAGAAGGAAATAGCAGCCCAGCAGAAGAAGATGGACCAGTTGTCCAAGGAAATTGACCGCCAGATACAGCTGGCTTTGAAGGAAAGCGGCTCCAGTCAGGCAAAACGCAAGATGACAGCCGAAGACTTTGCCCTTTCCGGCAGTTTTGAAAGCAACAAGGGTAAGCTGCCCATGCCTATTGACGGAGCATTCCTGGTTGTGGGCAAATACGGCATCAGTCAGGTTGCCGGGCAGAAGGATGTGAAGCAGAACAATCTTGGAATCGACATTCAGGGCGAAAAAGGAGCCAGGGCGCTCTGCATCTTCGAGGGTGAGGTATCGAGCGTGTTCCAGCACGGAAAGGGCCAGATAGGCGTATTGGTGCGTCACGGCAGCTACATATCGGTCTACTGCAATCTGCGTGACTCGAAGCTGAAGAAGGGCGACAAGGTCAAGGCCGGAAGCGTGATAGGAACGATACAGACGTCGGACAACGGCAGCCCGATACTGCATTTTCAGCTGCATAAGGAGAGTACAAGGCTCAATCCAGAGCAGTGGATCAAGCACTGATGTACTGACAATTGCATTTTTTTGCTACCTTTGCACCACTTTTGAAATACAGGAAACGTAATGATAACTGCCGACCAACTGAAAGATGTGCTTGACCGCACAGAAGCTCTGAAGAGATATTTGAACATCGATTCAAAATTGATTCAGGTTGAAGAGGAACAGCTCAGGACTCAGGCTCCCGGATTCTGGGATGACCCTAAGAAAGCCGAAATCCAGATGAAGAAGGTTAAGGACCTGCAGGCGTGGATTGACGGCTACAAGCAGGTAAAAGGTTATGCTGACGAACTTCAGCTGGCAATGGACTTCTTCAAGGAGGAACTGGTTACCGAACAGGAAATTGATGATAATTACGCCCGCGCAATTCAGGCGGTTGAATCGCTGGAGCTTAAAAACATGCTTCGTGAGGAGGCCGATGAAATGGACTGTGTGCTCAAGATTAATTCCGGAGCCGGTGGAACGGAGAGTCAGGACTGGGCTCAGATGCTCATGCGAATGTATATGCGCTGGGGCGAGGAAAACAACTACAAGGTTACCGTTGCTGACCTGCAGGAGGGCGATGAGGCCGGAATCAAACAGGTGACCATGGAAATAGAAGGCCCGTTCGCCTACGGATATCTGAAAGGCGAGAACGGTGTTCACCGTCTTGTCCGTGTGTCTCCGTACAATGCGCAGGGAAAGCGTATGACATCGTTTGCCAGCGTTTTCGTCACACCTCTGGTAGATGACACGATTGAAGTCGCCATCAACCCGGCTCTGATGAGCTGGGACACTTTCCGCAGCGGCGGTGCAGGTGGCCAGAACGTGAACAAGGTTGAATCGGGTGTGCGTCTGAGATATCAGTTCAAGGACCCGTACACTGGGGCCGAAGAGGAGATTCTGATAGAAAACACCGAGACGCGTGACCAGCCGAAGAACAAGGAACGTGCCTTGCAGCATCTGCGCTCAATATTGTATGACAAGGAACTGCAGCACCGTATGGCTGAACAGAACAGGATTGAAGCCGGGAAGAAGAAGATTGAATGGGGGTCTCAGATACGTTCATACGTCTTTGACGACCGCCGTGTCAAGGATCACCGCACCGGTTTCCAGACAAGTGACGTGAATGGTGTCATGGACGGACACATTGACGGTTTCATCAAGGCCTACCTGATGTCCTTTGCCGAGTCTCAGGAGCAGCAGTCAATGATTTGATGTAAAACATACCAGATATTTGCAATATGTCACTGGAGATTGAACGCAAGTTCCTTGTGAAAGACGACGGATACATCAGCCAGTCTTTCCGCCATTACGATATAGTTCAGGGCTATATTGCCCATGAGAACGGCCGCTCGGTAAGGGTCCGCATTACCGATAACGAAGCGATACTCACCATCAAGGGTCCGTCGGACGAAAAGGGCATGACCAGGTACGAGTGGAATCATTCCATTCCGCTTCAGGAAGCCCGCGAACTGTTCGAGCTGCATCAGCGCGGCACTATTGAAAAGCGCCGTTATCTGGTTCACAGCGGTCCTCATGTCTTTGAGGTCGATGAATTCCATGGCGAAAACGAAGGCCTGATAATGGCCGAAGTGGAGCTTGGAAGCGAGACGGAAGCTTTTGACAAGCCTTCATTCATAGGCAAGGAAGTCACAGGAGACCGCCGTTACTTCAACTCTTATCTGGCAGTCCATCCTTTCAAGGATTGGGACGAAGGGAAGTGATTATCTGTTCCTGTGTACCAGGGGCCTGATCAGATAAAGCCCCGCCAGTGTACCGAGCAGCACTCCGATGCTGTTGGACAGGAAATCAAGCCATTCACCCTGACGGTTGTCGGTAAGTGTCATCTGGGCAATTTCCATTGCTCCACCGAAAAGGACAGGTGCCAGGACGGCAAGCAGTACCAGCTTTTTCCGTTCAAGTCTGTCGTGATGCCGCAGATATTCCAGCCATAAGACGGCTGTCAGTCCGAAATACATGCATGCGTGGGCTGCTTTGTCGATGCCTGTTATGCAGCCCAAGTCAGGGCTGGGCGGCGTTCCAAGTGAAAGCCAGACTATTGCAAGAAGTATGATGACGGTCAACGGGTAAGTCCTGAGGATTCTCTTCATACCGCGAATTTAAAATAAAATACCATAAAGACACCATGTCAAAAGACATTTTCTATTTCAATCGTCAGGACAGAATAGCTACAGCGGTGCTTCTGGCGGTGATTCTTGTGACTCAGGCTGTACAGATGAACATGCCGGCGCCTGTCAGGGACGATTCCGCAGCCGTACCGGATTCAATGAAACTTGCGTGGACCGACGTGCACCGTGATACGGCGTACCGCCGTTCAGGCCCCGTGACTTACAGGCGTAATGATGCCGGCAGGCGCGTGGCGGCAAAACCGGCTGTATCCGGTCCCGGGCAGGATACCCTGACTGATACGGCATTTGTGCCGCGTTACAGGGTGAAGTCACGTCCCAGTGCGAAAACTGATTTGAATGCCGCCGATTCGCTTCTGCTGACAGGGCTTCCGGGCATAGGCCCATGGACCGCCCACAGAATTCTGCAGTACAGGAACAGTTTGGGCGGTTTTGTGTCACAGGACCAGCTTCTGGAAATTGAAGGCCTGCCTGATTCGCTTCTGCAGTGGTTCACTGTGGCGGACACCGTATCGGTCACTCGGATCAAGGTGAACAGTGCGGGCGTGTCGGAGCTCAGACGTCATCCGTATCTGAATTTCTATCAGGCACGTGCCATTGTGGAACTGAGACGGGACAGGGGAAAAGTGCAAGGCCCCGGACAGCTTTCCCTGCTTGAGGAATTCACTGAACGGGACCTTGAAAGACTTGAACCGTATCTCGACTACGAATAGGCTCAATATTTGGCTATGGCCTTGATCTTCATGGGGATTTCGGTGTTGTCCATCTGGCCTGTGAACTGCTCGGCGCCTGCACCGATGGCATAAACCGGAACGTATCCTCCGGAATGGCTGCCGGTACCCCAGCTGATCTGTGCTATTTCGCTCATTATGCGGCTGGCTTCATCGGTCATCTTGTCCACTTTGTAGTATTCCTCCTTCTTGAGTTCCTGCGGGCCCATTCCAAATGTTTCAACGTATGACTGGAGCAGCCTGTCGTTCTGTTTGCTTGAAATGCGAACCTTGTCCCAGAAACCGTAGTAGGTCTTGAGCAGTTCCTGGACATCGTCCCAGGTGGGAATCTCACCGGTCTCGCGTCCCTTCTTTTCAATGAGTGCGCTCAATTCGCCCTCGCTCATGGTCTGGTTCTCGAGCACTTTGGCGTTCAGACGGTAGTTGCCGTTGCTGAGTCCCATGGCTCCGGTCTCATGGTCAGCTGTGACGACTATGAGGGTTTCGTCCTTATGCTTCTGGTAGAAATCGAAGGCAATCCGGATGGCATTGTCAAAGTCAATGATTTCCTTGACGGTTGTTGCAGCATCGTTGCCGTGGCAGGCCTGGTCGATCTTGCCTCCTTCCATCATCATGAAGAATCCATTCTTCGGGTCTTTCATCATGAAATCAATGGCGGCTGCCGTAATCTGTTCAAGTCCGAGCTGGCTGTCGTCGCGGCGGTCAACTGCGAACTTGCAGTAGTGGTCTTCGGCAGGGTCGGTGTCAAACAGGATGACCTTGTCATTCGCTTTGCCTCCGTTCTCATACTCGGCATAGCCGTGCAGAATGGTGTATCCGGCCTTTTCTGCCTGGACGTAGTTGCCTTCATCGGAATTGTCCTTGGTGTATGGCGTATGGAAATCGGCCCCGCCAAAGAACTCGAAGCCCGACTGTGAAAGCTCGATGCCTATTTCGTGGTAGTTGTCACGGCTGGCCTGGTGAGCGTAGAAGACACCGGGAGTGGCGTGGTCGATGCAGACGGTAGTGCCTATGGCAACGCGGATGCCTTTCGCGTGTGCCATCTCGGCTATTGACTCGCACGGGGTCTTGCGGTCAGGAAGCACGCCAAGCACATTGTTGTCGGTCTTCTGGCCCGATGCGAGCGCTGTGCCGGCTGCGGAGCTGTCTGTGACATAGTTGTTGGCTGAATGCGTGATTACCATGCCGCAGTACGGGAACTGGGTGAAGCACAGAGGCTTCCAGCCAAGTGTCCCTTCAATGTCGGAAAGGTAGTATTGTGTAGCCATGACCTGATTGACGCCCATGCCGTCACCAATGAAGTAGAAAATGTACTTGGGCGCTTTCTTCGCACTTGCTGACAGAACGAAGAGGAATGCTGCAAACAGCAGCGCAAATCTTTTTCTCATATCGGGATTATTTTGTTGTTATTAGTGAAAATGTTATTCTTCGATTATTCGTGCGGAAATGATTCTGATGTCTTTGAGCGGACGGTCGTTGGCATCGGTCATGACGCGCTGTATTTTGTCGACGGTCTTCATTCCGTCGGTCACCTGTCCGAAAACGGTGTAGTCACCGTCAAGTTTTGGAGTTCCGCCAAGGCTCATGTACACGTTCATCTGCTCGTCGGTGAATTTTACAGGGCCCTGTTCCGCAATGACGGAATCCACTCTGGCAATCAGTGCTTTCCGGAGATTGTACTTGCCGTCATCGTCGTTCCTCAATTCCATGGCAAAGACGCTGTCGGAATACTGGGTCCATAACCGGTCAAACAGCTTACGGCGCATTTCCCCGTTCAGTTCGTCCTCGATGGCATGCAGCTGGTACGCGCGGTATGTCTGGCCCGTTACAATGAAGAACTGCGAACCGGAAGAGAGCAGCTCGGGATTGACCTGATCGACCTTGCGTGCGGCGCAGAGGGCACCATACCGGTGAAAATATCGGGACGGGCTGATTTCGGCGGGCAGTTCATAATCCGGTCCTCCAGTTCCAAGATGTTCAAGTCTGACAGCATTCCTGGAATCCGGATCACCGCTCTGAATCATGAAGTCACGTATTACGCGATGGAACAGAAGACTGTCGTAGTAGTGTTCCTGAACAAGTCTGACGAAGTTGTCCCGATGAATCGGAGTGCCGTTGTAGAGCTTTACCGTGAAGTCGCCGGCAGTGGTCTGGAACAGGACTCGGGTTTCCGTGTCCTGTTGCGCGTGGCATCTGACACTATGCACAGTGACCGATGACAACAATGCCAGCAAAATGACGTACCTGATTCTCATATTGTATTACCTATGTCTGAGACATCGGCAAAGATAGAATAAAAGCCGATAAATAAGGTGCATGGGGTTTGCAAATAGAACAAAAATGACGAAATTTGCAGACTTGAAACTGAAAAAGCCATATGGAAAAAAGACTGTTGCTTGGCGACGAAGCCATTGCCCGCGGGGCTGTTGATGCCGGATTGAGCGGCGTATATGCCTATCCCGGTACCCCATCGACCGAAATTACAGAATATATTCAGGACTATTGCCGTATTGAAGGCAAGAGCCTGCATAACCGTTGGTGTACCAATGAAAAGACCGCTATGGAGGCTGCATTGGGAATGTCATTTGCCGGAAAGCGTGCTCTTGTCTGCATGAAGCACGTCGGCATGAACGTTGCCGCAGACCCGTTCATAAACTCGTCAATCACAGGAGTGAACGGCGGTCTGGTGGTCCTGGTGGCCGATGACCCTTCAATGCATTCGTCACAGGACGAGCAGGACACCCGCTTCTACGGCAAGTTTGCCCTCATTCCTGTCCTTGAGCCGTCAAGCCAGCAGGAAGCGTACAACATGATGGCTTACGCGTATGACCTTTCCGAAAGTCTCAAACTTCCGGTGCTTATGCGTACCGTCACACGTCTGGCGCATTCGCGCGGAGTTGTCGAAATACATGAGACCCGTGCCGAAAACAAGTTGAATCCGGTAGGGGGAAGCCGCGACTGGGTGCTTCTGCCGGCTATTGCCAAACGCCGTTACGCTTCACTTCTGGAGCGTCAGCCCGAAATCCAGCGTCTTGCCGTCGAGTCTCCGTTCAACAGTTATAATGCGGAGGCACGTCGTTTTGAAATGGGAATCATTGCATGCGGCAACACGTTCAACTATGTGAACGAGTGCTACCCTGACGGTGTTCCTTGCCCGATACTCAAGATTTCACAGTATCCCATTCCGGTCGAGACAATACGCACACTGGCAGAACAGTGCGACAGCATAATGGTATTTGAAGACGGTCAGCCTTTCGTTGAAGAACAGGTAAAGGGTGTTCTGGAATCGTCCTGCATCATCAAGGGCCGTCTTTCAGGTGATCTGCCGCGTCAGGGCGAACTGAATCCCGATATTGTCAAAGCGGCTCTGGGCATGGCTGTCCTGCCTCATCCTGAAGTTGCCGTCAATGTTGTGGCCCGTCCGCCTGCCTTGTGTCAGGGCTGCGGTCATCGCAGTGTCTATGAGGCAATCAACATTGTACTCAAGGATTACAAGGATGCAAAGGTATTCGGTGATATAGGTTGCTACACTCTTGGCGCCCTGCCTCCTTTCCAGGCTCTGGACAGCACTGTAGATATGGGAGCCAGCATTACCATGGCAAAGGGAGCCAGCGATGCGGGTGTCTTCCCGGCAGTTGCGATTATAGGCGACAGCACTTTCACCCATTCCGGCATGACAGGCCTGCTGGATGCCGTCAATGAAAACGCTCCCATCACGGTAATCATAAGCGACAACCTGACGACCGGCATGACCGGCGGACAGGATTCTGCCGGAACGAACAAGTTCGAGGCCATCTGCCGCGGTCTCGGCGTCAGTGACGAACACCTCAAGGTGGTTGTTCCGCTGCCGCAGAACATGGACGAGATTACACGCATTCTCCGCGAGGAGATAGAGTACCGCGGACTGTCGGTCATCATTCCCCGCCGTGAATGCATTCAGACTCTGAAGCGCCATGCCAAGGCACGCGCAGCTCAGAAGGATTCGGAACAGAAGGCTTGAACCAATAAAAGAGAAAAAAGAAATGAAGACTGATATAATTCTTGCAGGTGTTGGCGGACAGGGAATTCTGTCAATTGCCACCGTAATAGGACAGGCCGCTCTTAAGGAGGACCTTTACATCAAACAGGCTGAGGTCCACGGAATGAGCCAGCGCGGAGGTGACGTCCAGTCCAATCTGCGTCTTTCTGACAAACCCATCAACAGTGATCTGATAGCACTTGGACAGGCTGATATAATAATCGCAATGGAACCGATGGAGGCTCTGCGCTACCGTCACTACCTTTCACCGGAAGGCTGGATAATCACCACATCGAATGCGTTCGTGAACATAGGCAACTATCCCGACCAGCAGGCCGTGCTTGCGGAACTGCGCGAAATGAAGAACGTCATCATGTTTGACGGTGAGAAGCTTGCCCAGGAGAACGGTGTCTCAAGGTCAGTGAACATGATTCTTCTGGGAGCCGCTTCAAAGGCTTTGGGTTCAATCAGTTTTGAGAAGCTGCAGGACAGCGTGCGCACCATTTTCGGCCGAAAGGGTGAAAAGGTGGTCGAAGACAACCTTAAGGCTCTTGATCTGGGCCGTCAGTGCGAATAATTGACATTCAGTTGACAGCATCATGGAGACAATAATCCCGAAGAACGTCATTGACGATTATCTGGAGAAGATAGAAATCACCGATCTGAACAAGGCATCAATACGTCAGGTGCTTGCCTGCGAGATGAATGCCGAACAGGTTACCGGCCAGAAGTTCATTCACTTTGAAATGGGTGTTCCCGGCATACCTCCGTCGCAGATTGGTATCAATGCCCAGAAAGAGGCTCTCGACCGTGGCGTTGCATCAAAATACCCGAATATTGAGGGTATTCCGGAATTGAAGGAGCAGGCTGCCCGTTTTGTCAAGGCTTTCATCAACACCGACATAGACAGAAATCACTGCCATCCTACATGCGGTGCCATGCAGGGAACGTTCGCTGCATTCCTGGCCTGTTCACAGGCTGTTCCCGGGAAAGATACCATTCTGTATATCGATCCCGGATTCCCTGTTCAGAAAATGCAGGCCAACGTGCTCGGGCTCAAGATGGCATCATTTGATGTTGCAGACTTCCGTGCAGAGAAACTCGGCCCCAAGCTTGAAAGCTATCTGAGCAAAGGCAACATTTGCAGCATGATATATTCCAACCCGAACAACCCGAGCTGGATGTGTCTTACCGACAGCGAACTGCAGACAATCGGTGCTCTGGCAACGAAGTACGATACTGTTGTCATTGAGGACCTTGCATATCTCACTATGGATTTCCGCCGTGAAGGTCTTGGCATTCCGTTCCAACCGCCATATCAGGTAAGCGTATCACACTACACCGACAATTATATAATGATGCTCAGCGGCAGCAAGATATTCTCGTACGCCGGCGAGCGTATAGCTGTGGCCTGCATATCGGACAAGTTGTATGAACGCAGGTTTGATGCATTGCAGGAGCGTTATGCCATTTCACGTTTCGGTGCTGTCTATGCATACGATATGCTTTATGCCATGTCATCTGGTGTGGCACATTCTGTGCAGTACGCAATGGCTGCCATGCTGAAGGCTGCATGTGACGGCATATATGACTTCCGCAAGGACATAAGCGAGTATGCCCGCCGTACCAAACTTGTCAAGCAGTCACTGCTCAGAAACGGTTTCCATATAAGCTATGATACCGATCTTGGCGAACTGGTAAGTGACGGTTTCTTCTTTACCTTCGGTTACAAATTGCCGGACGGCACAGATATGGAAGGTGGCCAGCTGTTGCACGAACTGTTGTATTACGGAATCAGCGGCATTGTCCTGTCATCGACAGGCAGTACACGGCAGGGATTGCGCGGTACTTCGTCAAACATAACCGATGACCAGTTGCCGGTTCTCGAGGAACGTCTGCGCCTGTTCAACCAGGCACACAGCAAATAGAAGCAGGAATCCTGACAGGCAGTCAGTCTAGGTTTAAGGTTCTGTCAGCATACGATGCAATATTACTGCGGTGAGAGACAAACAGAATTGTCTTCTTGCCGCGGTATTTTTTTGAGAGTCTTTCCAGAAAGATGTTTTCAGTTTCTTCATCAAGGGCCGATGTGGCTTCGTCAAGTATCAGTACTGTGCCACTGTGGAGTAATGCCCGCGCTATTGCGATTCTCTGCGCCTGTCCGCGGCTGATTCCGGAACCGCTTTCACCACAAGGCGTATCGAGTCCGTTTGGCAGAGTGAATGCAAAGTCGGCGGCTGCCGTATGCAGAGCCTCATGCAACATTTCATCGGTCGCTTCGGGTGCGGCAAGAAGAAGGTTTTCCTTTATTGTTCCGCTTAAAAGATTATTATCCTGGGGAACGTACATGAAATTGCTCATTGCCAATGGAACCTCTTTCCCTACTGATAATTTGAAGCATATTCTTCCGGCTTGAGGCGCAAGAAGTCCCATGGCAAGACGTACCAAGGTACTCTTCCCGCGACCGGTCTGTCCCGTTATCACTGTAAGGCTTCCTGCCGGAAAATCGTGGCGGAAATCAACGAATACCGGTTTTTCGACATCCGAATAGGCGAAAGTGACATTCTCAAAGACAATTCCAGGGGCTTCTTCAAGTTTTTTTCCTTTTGACCAGTCCGCTTCAGGCAGGTCAATGAGTTCTGCAAGCCTTTCTTCTGAACTCAAGGACTGGATAAATGCGGGAATATGCCGTGCAAGATTTGAAAGTGGCATCTGAACCTGCCCTACAAGTTGCAGGAATGCAGTCATCATGCCGTATGTTACAGTACCTCCGTGTATACCGAATATTCCCCAGAGGAATGCGGCAGTGTAACCAGCCATCATACCAAAGCCCATAAAGCCGTGGGCAAGGGAGTTGTAGTTGAGCCTTCTCATATATAAGCGCTTCAAACTGTCCTGTATTGTACGGAATCTGTCAAGCGCATTGTCTATGCCAATTTGTGACAGTACAATGGCACGGTTCTGAAGATTGTCCTGAATATGACGTTGGCTGTCGCTGTCAAGGGTCCTGATTTCAGAAGTTATGCGCCGTTGTGTCCGGAAGAACATTCTTGAGCCTATCAGTCCGACTGCCATGAGGGCAATAAGCAGTCCAAGCAGTCCGGGTGCCATTAACACAAGAAATACCGATGCTGCCGCAAGTTGGCAGAGTGTGATGGTAATGTCGGGTATACGGATACATACAAGATCTACAAGTACCCGGATATCCTCGTATATTCTGTTTACGGCATCGGCACTGTGATACTGCTCGCGGCCGTTCCATCGGCTGCGCATAAGGTGTGAAAAGGTTTCGCGGCGTAAGGCGTTTTGAGCAATAATGACTGTGTGGTTTTCCCAATATGAAGCAAAGACATTCGTCGCAATACGTAAAAGGACAATACCTGCAAACAGCCAGACACAACTGTCAAGAATTCCATCGGTTTCTCCAGTAACTATGTCAATGAGCCGTTTGCTGAGCCAAACGAATGCCATGGAAGCGGTCACACGCAGTATGCCCGTCAGAATGCTGACAAGAATACGCCATCTGAACGGTTTGTAGAGCGTATGGATACCTTTGAGACTGCTTCTGATTTTTTTCATTCGCTTACAATTCCTACTTCAATCCATGAACGGGCAATATTGCCGGCATCGGTCATGGCAGTCTGTTCATCAACTTCGTATTCGCTTATCAAAAGTTCCTTCAAAGTGTCCACGGAGAATTCGTCGTTACCCACAGACTTCCATAAAAAGGCGGCACTGGAATTGAGGGCTATCATTTTATTGAAATTAACCGGCGATCCGTTCTCCGGCAGAATAATGTTTTCTCTGCAGAGACTGCGCATATTGAATCCTTTCACTTTTTTCATTTTCTTAATTTTAAGATTGTTCTTCTGTAAACGGCAAGCATGCAACGTCGCGGAAATGGCCCGATAGCTCTCCAGAAACGCGCTTTAACAGGTGTTTTTTCCTGGCCTGACGAGGTGATGATCTTTGTTACAATGCCGATTATGTTCTCCGGACGGCATATTTCCGAACCTTTGATATTTCCGTCACCTCTCAGTGTAAGCCGGTCTGTTCCTTTGTGTATGATGCGGTGAAGCACAAAGTGTCCCCCGCTTGTTTCTGCCAGTATTATATCTCCTTTTTGGACTGTTTCAAACGAAGTTTTTTTCAGCCTCACGCTGTCCCTCCCACCTATTATGTACGGAAGCATGCTATTGCCTTTGGTCATCAACGTAACTTCGCTGCCCATATCAATAATCCGGCGGATTTCCGGAATGAGAATATCGTTCGGAACATTTATCTGCATACAGCTTTCCTACATACTTCTGCAGCCTCTTTGTCGGGCCTGCAATCCAGATAAATAAACGGAACGGTTGTTGCTATCCTTTCAAGCGTCGGATGTATAAGGTCTGCGAATCTTGTATTCCCTTTTAATCCGGAACTTGAAGAATATAGCGTAGCGTATGCCTCAAATAAGTTCATGGCAGTTGCCTTATTCTCTTTGCATTGCCTTATACTAACAAAAGCGCCTGCCGGTGCCGACACATTGCGATAACAGGGCGTCTTCCCACTCCAGGGTGAACCGTAAGCCATTACTGTACCGTCGTCCAGAATTCTGACTACAGGATTGTCGTCGTTCATCAGTTCGCTGTCGGGAATATTTTCCAGCCATTGTCTGCTATGGGTACTTTTGCCGGCACCGCTTTCTCCAAGGAAAAGGTAAGCTTGACCGGTATTGCTGACAACGGAGGCGTGGATTTCAAGAGTATTGTACGGGCAGCTGGCAAACGAGTAGAGCAGCATCAGCGCATTGTTCATCAATGGCACTACGGCCAAACTGTTTGTCGTGTGCGGGCAAAACCGTGCGTGTGAGAAATTGTACGATGCCAACATCTCCGCATAGTGCCCAGAAGGCATAGTGAATTCAAAAAGCCACCCGGATTCTGTTTCGTAGAGATTAATTGTTGTAAAGCCGTCCTGTGGCTCTGAAATATGAAAAGGTTTTTTCTCCACCTGCGGCATTCCGTCGGTCAATTCAAACTCAAAAAGCACTTTATGGCCTGGAGTCTCCGCTACTGGATCAACTGCAGGTTCCGGTTTGACCTCAAACGGGTCATATTGTCCCAATCTATTCCAAAGTAAACTGTCTTCCGGAAGTCTTATCCGGAACAGATGTCCTGCCACACAATATAGGCGCGATGTACAGTTGGAATCACTTATCTTCTGCATTTCATGCAAATTTACTTATAATCTGTTTCTTCAATTATGTAGTTATAAAAAAAAACGTGGTTGCCGAAGAAATGCGCATAAAGAAGACCCCGGGCCGTGCGTGAGGTCCGGGGCCCATTTGAAATTGGTGTGTTGATAATAATGGTTTAGATATCTTTTTCTTCAAGGGCATCGGTAGCGCGGACGGTAACCGTGCGTTCGTAGCTCTGGAACATTTTTTCTACGCTCTTTTCTTCCTTAACCTTGGTGAATGCGCTGACAATGGGGACAATGACGAGTCCTGCAAACATTGCAAGCACTCCGGCGTTGATTGGTGATGAGAAGAACGGGCTGATGAATGTTGTCTTTGTGAATGTTCCGTACATGCAGCCGCACATTACCAGAACGCCTGCAATGAAGCTGGCCCATACGGCAGCCGGAGTGGTGCGCTTCCAGTACAGACCGTACAGGAAAGGTGCCAGGAACGCACCGGCAAGGGCGCCCCATGAAATACCCATGAGCTGTGCAATGAATGTCACGGAACTCTTGGCCTGGACAATTGCGATGAATGAGGATACCGCGATGAAGAACAGTACCAGCAGCCTGATGGAAAGCAGCTGTGACTTTTCGCTCATGCTCTTGCCTGCCTTCTCAGTTGCCGGCTTGATTATGTCAAGTGTGAGTGTCGAACCTGATGTGAGTACCAGCGATGACAGTGTTGACATTGAAGCTGAAAGCACCAGAATGATTACGATTCCTATCATGGCATCAGGCAGGTCGGAAAGCATGGCCGGAATAATGCTGTCGTATACTGGTGTGCCGTTTGCAGCGTAGTCAATCCTGTCGGCGAACAGACGTCCGAAACCGCCCAGGAAGTAGCAGCCTCCTGCAACTATGATGGCAAAGAAGGTTGAAATGGCAGTGCCCTTGCGTATTGCAGCCTCGTCACGGATTGCGTAGAACTTGCCGACCATCTGTGGCAGGCCCCATGTGCCGAGTGAAGTAAGCAGTACGACACCGAGCAGCCATACCGGCTGCGGGCCGAGGAATGAAACGAACGCACCGCTGAGATCAGGATTGCTTTCGCATGGTATCTTTGAAAGTTCGGCCACTGCTGCGCTGAAGCCTCCATGACCGTTCAGAACTGCAGCGATTACAGCGACAATGCCGACCAGCATGATCATACCCTGTATGAAGTCGTTGACAGCGGTGGCCATGTAGCCTCCTACAAGAACGTATATGGCGGTCAGTATGGCCATTCCGAGAACGCACCAGGTGTAGTCAACGCCGAAAGCCATTCCGAACAGACGTGACAGGCCGTTGTAGAGTGATGCGGTGTATGGAATCAGGAAGATGAATACTATGACCGATGCGGCGACCTTGAGGGCTGTGGAGTTGAATCTCTGGCCGAAGAAGTCAGGCATGGTGGCACTCTTGAGGTACTGTGTCATGAGTCGGGTCCTGCGCCCCAGTACTCTCCATGCCAGCAGAGAACCCAGAAGAGCATTGCCAATTCCTATCCATGTGGAAGCCATTCCGTACTTCCAGCCGAACTGACCGGCATATCCTACAAAGATAACGGCCGAAAAATACGATGTACCGAAGGCGAATGCAGTGAGCCATGAGCCCACGTTTCTTCCGCCCAGAACGAATCCCTGAACGTTTGTTGCACTCTTGCGGCAGGCAATGCCTACGCCAATCATTATGGCGAAGAACAATACTAGTAAAGCGATTTTCAGAATCATGGTTATAATGAAAGGTGTTATACGTATAAAATTCTATTCCCAGCCCTGGATGAGCTCCAGACCGCTCTGTTCGCAGACCTTTTCTGCCTGTTCAAGGTTGTCGGTCCTGATGATGAGCACCAGCTTGCCGTCTTTCTGGAAGGTGTACAGGTAGCTTATGTTCACACCGCCCTTTGTGAGCTTGTCAACGGCGCTGGTGAACGACGCTGTGTCAGATTCCACGCCGATGGCCATAATTTCGTTCATGCTCACCAGAATACCCTTGGCTGCAAGCAGTTCCTGTGCCTTGGCCTGGTTTGAAGTGATGAGACGCAGAATGCCGAAGTCATTGGTGTCGGCCACTGCTGCGGCCTGAATCTCTATGTTCTCAGCCTTGAGGGCATCAAGAATCTCGACCAGACGGCCGGCCTTGTTCTCAAGGAATATTGAAAGTTGCTTGATAGTCTTCATAGTTATGTTTCCTGTAAGGTTGTTTAATGGTTTTGACGCAGGTCGACAACGCGCTTGGCCTTGCCGTCTGACTGTGGTATGACACCCTTGCCTACAAGCTGAACCTTTGGCGTGAGCAGAATCTCGTCCTTTAGACGGCGTGTGATTTCCTTTGTCAGGTTCTGGAGCATTGCGAAATCGTCAGTTGCCTCCTTCAACTCGGCTTGAACGGTCATTTCGTCATTGTCGCCGATGGTTTCAATGGTAATGAGGTAGTCGCTGGCCAGTTCGGGGAACTGCATGAGAATCTTCTCAATCTGAATGGGGTAGGTGTTCACACCCTTGATTATCATCATGTCGTCGCTGCGGCCCTGGAAACGTGCCAGACGCTTGTGCGTGCGTCCGCACGGGCAGTCGCCCGGAAGAATGCGGGTAAGGTCGCGTGTGCGGTAGCGGAACAGAGGCATGGCTTCGCGGTTCAGTGTGGTCAGTACCAGTTCGCCCATCTCGCCTTCCGGTACGGGCTCCAGTGTCTCCGGGTCAAGAATCTCAACGATGTAGTTGTCTTCCCAGATATGCATGCCGTTCTGTTCCTGACATTCAATTGCCACGCCGGGGCCGCACATTTCGCTCATGCCGAAGTTGTTGTATGCCTTGGCGCCCCATATTTCCTCAATGCGTTTGCGCTGTGCTTCAGAGTGGGGTTCTGCACCTATGATAAGGGTCTTGACGGTGGTGTCGCGCGGGTTGATGCCTTCCTCTTCAAAGGCTGCAGCCAGACGTGTGGCGTATGATGGAATGCAGTGCAGGGCGGTAGTGCCGAAGTCGGTGATGAACTTGACATGACGCTTCGAGTTGCCGGCGCCTGCAGGTACGGTCAGCGCACCGAGACGCTCTGAAGCGTACTGAATACCCAGACCTCCGGTGAACATGCCGTAGCCCGATGTATTCTGAATGATATCGGTGTTTCTAAGACCTATGCAGTACATTGAACGCGCCATGGCATCGGCCCATTCGTCGAGATCCTTTTTCGTATGGAGAATTACGGTTGGATTGCCGGTCGTACCGCTTGAGGAGTGCAGACGTACAACTTTGTCAAGACTGACTGATGCAATTCCGAACGGGTATGTGGCGCGCAGGTCATTCTTGGTTGTGAACGGGAACTTGCGGATGTCTTCGACTGACTTGATGCTGTCAGGGGTGATACCCAGTTCCTTGAATTTGGGAGCGTAGAATTTGCTGCCCATTGCAATCTCGACTGTCTTCTTGAGACGCTCAACCTGCAACTTTTCAAGTTGTGGTCTCGGCATTGTCTCAATCTCTCTGTTCCAGAATTTACTGTCCATTTCGGTTATATGTTATTGTCAATAAGAAAAAGGCCGCCCCGTTTTGTGGGGCGGCCTGTATGTTGTCTGTCATTTTCCTGCAACCATACAAAGAACTGCCCCACGATTATGTGCGGTAATAATAGTAATAGTATGCAGAAGCGAATCTGACGTTCATTTTGATATTACATCCTCAAGTGCGGTGCAAATGTATTCGCTATTTTTGGCATATCCAAGAAATTATGAATAAAAGATATATATTTGCAGAGTTATGTGCCATATCAGCGCAACAACAATGAAAACATACATGAAAACAATTCTCAAAACAGTATTATTTGTGGTGTTGCCGATAGTCGCATCGTGCAAGCCGGACGTTTACAGGCCTACGGGTAAAACTACAGTTGCCTACGTCGAGCATTTTGTTGACAGTGTTTTGACATCGGACGGCAACGCTACCGTTGACTGGTGGATTGAAAACTATGAAAAGGTTTCAGGGATGCTTGCTGACATTCCCGCAGACAGCGTTCCGGACACTGTCTGGGCCAGTGAAAAACTTCAGCTGATTGTTGACGGACTGGCGCATTTTACGGAAAATGCAGACATGACCATGATTCCAGACGGATGTAGCAGACATTTGAAAACGGTGGTTGGAAAAGTTCAGAAACTGGATTCCAGATACATTGACATGAGCGAGGATGAATGGGAAAAGACAGTTGCCAGAATTATCCGGTCTATCTCTAAAAGCACTTCCAATATATCCGATTTTGCCGCGGTTCAGATAATTGTCAACCATCTGCTGGCACTTGATGACAGTTTCTACTCTGTGCAGTATAACAGGCGGCTTGAACAGATGAGGGCAATTCTGGAACAGATGGAATCTGATACGCTGCCTGGCGATACTATGAGGAATTTCGAAATGAATTTAACGGTGACATCGGACAGAACGTTAAATGGAGTCGTCGTTGAAAGCGATACCTTAGTGTACAGCAGCAGAAAATGATCTCCTGTGCCTGCGGTACAATGTCCGGAAAATCAGCGTTGGCTGTAGGCCAATGCGTATGTCCTGATTTGTTTCAGCATTGACAGCAGGCCGTTGCTGCGTGTGGGCGAAAGGTGCTGGGTCAGCCCTATATCATCAATGAAGTGCACGTCGCTGTCCAGAATCTCCTGTGGGGTGTGACCTGAGAGGGTACGGATGAGCAGTCCTATCAGGCCTTTTGTTATTATTGCATCGCTGTCGGCCTGGAACCTGAGCAGTCCGTCCTCCATATATTCGTGAAGCCAGACCCGGCTCTGACAGCCGTCAATGAGATTGTCATCAGTCTTGAACTGCGCGTCCAGGGCCGGTACATCGCCGGCAAGGTCGATAATCATCTGGTACTTGTCCATCCAGTCGTCAAAGACGCTGAACTCCTCGATGATTTCCTGCTGCGTTTCTTCTATTGTCATGGTCTTTCGTTGTAGATAACATCTGCCAGTATGTTTCCCACGGCTTCAATGACTTTCGGGTCTATGTGCTCGAAGTCATCGCTTACGGTATGCCATGTCGGGCCGAACGACGCTTCGCCGTCCTGTGCGGGAACGCATGGCACTATGTCTATTGCGGGAATGCCGGCAATTCTGTTGATGAATGTGTGGTCGTCGGTTACATACATGCCCTGCACGGTCGGAAACAGACTCCCGTATCCAAGACGTTGTGCTGTTGACCAGACCTTGTCAACGGTATTCTTGGCGTAGTGTACCGAGTACTGTTCCTGCGGGAAACGGGCACCCTTGCCGCCTACCATGTCAAGCAGTATGGCATAACGTGCATTGTAGTTGTCCTTTCTGGCCCGGTTTGCCCAGTATTGGGTGCCAAGTCCCC
The DNA here is from genome assembly GCA_024398695.1 of Bacteroidaceae bacterium. Taxonomy (GTDB): domain Bacteria; phylum Bacteroidota; class Bacteroidia; order Bacteroidales; family Bacteroidaceae; genus Colenecus. The sequence continues at coordinate 27,072 of JAKSIR010000006.1, forward strand.
AGTATTCTTCCTTATGGCGTCCTTTGTAATTGTCACCGGGCCCCCAGTCTTCGGCATCAAGGAAAATCAGATCGACTCCAATCTGTGGAGGCTGCTGCTGCATGAGACGTGCCAGTTCAAGTATCACACTTACGCCGCTGGCTCCGTCGTTGGCTGCCATTACGGGGACGTTGCGGTTTGCCGGGTCAGGATCCTGATCGGCCCAGGGACGGCTGTCCCAGTGCGAACATACAATGATTCGCTTTTCGCAGTCCGGGTTTATGCTGCCTATGATATTGTAGCACTGCAGTTTCGTGTTGTCAAACGTGACGGTTTCAAAACCCTGTGTCAGGTTCCTGATGCCCATTCTGTCAAACTGCGCGGCAAGCCATGCGGCGCAGTCTGCATGGGCCCGGGTATTCGGCACACGTGGACCGAAGGCGCACTGGGCTGCCAGGTACGACATGGCGCTGTCGGCATTGAACTTCGGAACGGCGGCAACCAGAGGTGCAGGGGCGGGTGCAATCCGTGCCGATGCTGCCCTGCGTCCGTTACACGAAGTCAGCGCTGATACTGCCAGCAGTACTATGGACAGTTTGCAGAGGACCGGTTTGCCTGACATGATTTGAGGTTTCTTACTTGTTCAGTTTCCAGGTCGCTCCGTCCTTGCCGTCCTTGATTTCAAAGCCAAGTGCCGTGAGTTCGTTGCGTATCTTGTCGCTGGTAGCCCAGTCCTTGTTGGCTTTGGCGATGGCACGCTGTTCAAGCAGCATGTCGACCACCTTGCTGAATGCCTCCTCGCGTCCGCTTCCCGAACTCTGCTGTTCCTTCACGCCCAGAATCTCGAACAGGAAAGTGTCGAACAGCGACTTGAGCTTGTCAACCTGGGTCTGGTCCAACTGTATCTTGCCGTCGGCAGCCTGGTTTATGTACTTGCAGGCATCGAACAGGTGGCTGATTACAATCGGAGTGTTCAGGTCATCGTCCATTGCTTCGTAGCACAGCGACTCGAAGTCGGGCAGCTGTGTGTCGGAAACTGCCGGTCTGATGCGCCCGATAGACTGGTAGGCGTCCATGAGACGTGCCATAGCCTTCTGTGCATCCTGCAGGGCCGAGTTGCTGAAGTCAACGGTTCCACGGTAGTGGGCCATGAGCACAAAGAAACGTATGGTCATGCCGCTGTAGGGCTGCTCAAGCATTTCCTTGCCTTCCTTGTCCTTGTGGCTGCCCTTGAAGAACTCCTCAAGTGTGATGAAGTTGCCAAGCGACTTGCCCATCTTGGTGCCGTTTATGGTAATCATGTTGTTGTGCATCCAGTAGTGTACCATGTCGCTTCCCTGACTGGCAACAGCCTGGGCAATCTCACATTCGTGGTGCGGGAAGATAAGGTCCATTCCGCCTCCGTGAATGTCAAAGTGGTCACCAAGGTATTTGCGTCCCATGGCTGTGCATTCGCAGTGCCAGCCGGGGAATCCGTCGCTCCAGGGCGAAGGCCAGCGCATTATGTGCTCGGGCTGGGCCTTCTTCCAGAGTGCGAAGTCGGCAGGGTTGTGCTTCTCCTCCTGGCCGTCAAGTTCGCGGGTGGTGTTGAGCACATCGTCCAGATTGCGCCCGGACAGCTTGCCGTAGTTGTATTTCTGATTGTATTTGTTTACGTCAAAATAAATCGACCCCTGGCTTTCGTAAGCGAAACCGTTGTCCAGAATCTGCTGCACCAGTGCAATCTGCTCGATTATATGGCCCGATGCGTGCGGCTCGATGCTTGGCGGCAGGACGTTCAGTTCCTCCATTGCCTTGTGGTAGCGCAGGGTGTAGTACTGCACGACTTCCATCGGCTCAAGCTGCTCAAGGCGTGCCTTCTTGGCGATCTTGTCCTCACCCTCGTCGGCGTCGTGTTCCAGATGGCCCACGTCAGTGATGTTACGCACATAGCGTACCTTGTAGCCAAGGTGTCTGAGGTAGCGGAACAGTATGTCGAAGGTAATTGCCGGACGCGCATGGCCCAGATGCGGGTCGCCGTATACGGTAGGACCGCAGACGTACATTCCGACATGTGGTGCGTTGAGCGGTTTGAATACCTCTTTCCTTCTGGTCAGGGTGTTGTAGATTGATAAGCTGTGCTCTGTCATAACAGTACTTTTTCTTTAAAGGTCTGCAAAGATACCTCTTTTACTCCGATTCTCCAATCAGGGCAAGCAGATGCTCCACAGCCTGCTCTTCTGGTATGTTCTTCTCAATGCACTCCTTGCCTCTGTACAGGCTTATGCGGCCGCGTCCGGCACCCACGTAACCGTAATCGGCATCGGCCATCTCGCCGGGACCGTTCACGATGCAGCCCATGATGGCAATCTTGACGCCTTTCAGATGACCGGTAGCGGCCTTGATGCGTGCGATGGTCTCTTCAAGGTTGTAGAGCGTGCGCCCGCAGCCGGGACATGATGTGTATTCCGGCTTGGTGAAGCGTACGCGTGCGGCCTGAAGTATGGCATCGGCGGTATCCTGCAGCTGCTCCTTTGTGAACCTGCCTGTCGTGTCGGCAATGACAAGGTCTTTGGCCTTGCCGTCAATGAGCAGGGCACCGGCATCCATGGCAGCCTTCAACTGAAGGTCCTCAAGGCTGTCTTCTGTGTATGAAAGGTGCAGGATGCCGTCCGGACTGACGAACTTGGCCGATGCGGCCCTGAACTCCGCACTTGCAGGCGCGTATGCAACCAGCTTGTGGGCAACCGGAATCTCCTTTTCTGGAGCTTCGGACAGCGAGACGCGGATGGTGTCGCCAATGCCTTCGGCGAGCAGCGCTCCAATGCCGACGGCACTCTTTATGCGGCCTTCCATGTCGCTGCCGGCTTCGGTCACGCCCAGGTGCAGCGGGAAGGCCATTCCCTCTCTGTCCATCTGCTTGACCAGAAGACGCACGGTTTCAATCATTACGCAGGTGTTGCTGGCCTTGATTGAAATGACGACGTTCATGAAGTCCTGTTCCACGCAGATGCGCAGGAACTCCATGCAGCTTTCCACCATGCCGGCTGGCGTGTTGCCGTACCGGCTCATTATGCGGTCTGAAAGCGAGCCGTGGTTCACTCCTATTCTCACTGCCGTGCCGTGCCGGCGGCAAATGTCAAGAAAGGGTACCAGGCGGGCGCGTATGCGTCCGATTTCTGCAGCGTATTCCTGATCGGTGTATTCCAACTGCTTGAAAGTGCGTGCCGGGTCAACGTAGTTTCCCGGATTGATGCGTACCTTCTCCACAATGGTGGCGGCCACATCGGCCACGGCCGGATTGAAATGTATGTCGGCAACCAGCGGGGTGTCATAGCCGCGCGACCGCAGTCCTTCGCGTATCTCCTTGAGGTTCAGCGCTTCACGTGTTCCCTGCGCGGTAAGACGCACCAGCTCGCCTCCGGCATCGATAATGCGTATGGCCTGTTCAATGCAGCCCTGCGTGTCCATGGTCGATGCCGTTGTCATGGACTGGACACGTATGGGCGCGTCGCCGCCTATGGTCAGACCGCCAACGGCAACAGGGCAGGTCCTGCGTCTGCGGTACGCTTCGTGCAGTTCCATCAGTTGGTCTTGTAGCTGTACTTGACCTGGCTGAGTTCAGCGTTGGCCTTTACAATCTTCTCGCCAAGCCCCTGCTTGTATGCGGCAAGGCGTCCTGCCAGGTCTTTGTCGGCGATGGCTATTATCTGTGCCGCCATGATGGCTGCATTCTGCGCTCCGTTGACACCCATTGTCGCAACGGGTATTCCGGGCGGCATCTGTATGATTGAGAGCATGGCGTCAAGTCCGTCAAGCATACCCTTGATGGGCACACCGATAACCGGTACCGTGGTGCTGGCGGCAATCACGCCCGGAAGGGCGGCTGCCATGCCTGCTGCGGCAATTATGACCTTGATGCCGCGTGCTGCTGCGTTACGTGCGAAGTCCTCTACCTGGGCAGGGGTGCGGTGGGCCGACAATGCGTTCATTTCAAACGGAATCTGCATGCTGTCCAGGAACTGGGCTGCCTTTTCCATGACGGGCAGATCTGAAGTGCTGCCCATGATGATGCTTACCTGTGGATTCATTTCCTTGTGGTTGTTATGTTTTTATTTCCTTCTGAGTCTTGCTACAGGAATTCCTATCTGGTCGCGGTATTTCGCGATGGTCCTGCGGGCCAGGTTGAAACCCTTGTCCTTGAGCATCTGTGCCAGCTGTCCGTCTGACAGCGGTGCTTGCGGGTCCTCTCCGTCAGTGAACTGGCGCAGCAGCTGGTGAATCTGCTTGACCGACACCTCCTGCCCGTCTTGTCCTACCACTCCGTCGGTGAAGAACCATTTCAGCGCGAATGTCCCGTAAGGTGTCTGGACATATTTGCCGCTTGTGACGCGCGATACGGTCGATATGTCGAGTCCGGTCAGCTTGGCAATGTCTTTCAGTATCATGGGCTTGAGCAGTGTCTCGTCGCCTTCCAGAAAATAGGAACGCTGCATGTCGACAATAGCCTGCATGGTCCGGACCATGGTGTGATGACGCTGTTTGATGGCTTCAATGAAACCTTTGGCCGATTCCAGCTTGCGCTTGAGGTATATCGCCGCTGCACGCTGGCTGCTGCTGGTTCCCTTTGACTGCACTTCAAGCATGTCAATGTATTCCTGACTGACCCGAAGCTGCGGAATGTTGCCGGTGTTGAGCGAGAAGTGGATCTCGTCATCGTAGCATTCGAGAATGAAGTCGGGGACGACAACCTGACGGCTGTGACCGATAACTTCGCCCAGCGCACTGCCCGGGCGCGGATTCAGACGGACCAGTTCCTCTATCAGTCCCTGAGTCGTCAGCTCATCAAGCCCCAGACGCTGGGCAATGCGGTCCCAGCGCTTGTGGGTGAATTCATCAAACATATCTGTTATTATTTTTATCTGCAAATCAATACTGTCGCCCTGCGGCTTGCGCTTCAGCTGAAGCAGCAGACATTCCTGCAGGTCTCTTGCACCAATGCCTGCCGGATCGAATTCCTGGATTATCTCCAGCACCTGTCCGATTTCATCTGTGCCGGCTTCAAGATTGTAGTAGAAGGCAAGGTCATCGGAAACAGCCTGAAGGTTCTTGTCCAGGAAACCGTCATTGTCTATGGAGCCGATAAGATAATCGGCTATTTTGCGCTGACGTTCGCTGAGATCCTGTTCTGCCAGCTGTTCTGCCAGCAGGTCGTAGAACGACAGACTGTCGGCAATGGGAATCTCGGGCATCATTTCGCCCCTTCGCCCGCTGTACTGGCCTCCGTCGGTGTCATCATCGGATTCGCCGGTCCATGCGTCGTACGGAGCGTCATCTCCTGAATCCGTGTCCTGCTCTTCCCGGCTTCCGTCCTGCGCTGGCGCATATTCCTGCGGAAGGTCCTCAAGCGCGGGGTTGTCGGCAAGTTCGGCACGTACGTGCTCTTCAAGTTCAACGGTTGACAGCTGCAGCAGCCGGGCTTCAAGCACCTGCTGGGGCGACAGAGTCTGGACCATGGTCTGTGACTGGACCTGGGCCTGGGTCTGATTCATTGAATTGCTGTCAGCTGCCATGGTGCCGGAGGTGTCAATAGTGGAAGCTGCTTCCGCCTATGAACTCGCGGACAAGCGAGGTGGGTGGCAGATTCTGGCTTGGAATTGCATGGAACAGCTTGAGAAAGTCGCGAAGCTGGCTGGCCTTGATGTACTGGTCGGAATTGGCCGGCACTTCGTCAAGCAGCGATGCGACCATATCCTTTATCACGGCAATCTCGAACAGCATGGCCGAATTGAACATGGCATCGGCATTCTCCTGATACGGGAAAATCCACTTCTCTTCTCCGTTGCGTACCGATGCCCAGCGCGCTATGGTGTCCTGAGCGCTGTAGCTGCGGTACTTGTGGTCGCGGGTTATGCGGCGCAGCAGGCGGTTGTCGGTTGTGGGAATATAGTTGTGGTTGTCAATGCGTATGCTCGTCAGTGCGGAAACGTATATCAGGAAACGGCACTCTTCGGGAATGTCGGGAATCAGTTCCGGATTCAGCGCATGTATTCCTTCAATGAGCAGTATGTCATTCGTGCCGAGGGTCAGGGGCTTGCCTGTGAATTCCCTTACGCCGCCCTTCTTGAAATTGAATGTGGGGGTCTGGACGGTTTCTCCGGCAAGAAGCTGTTTAAGCTGCATGTTGAAGAAAGACAGGTCAATGGCGTACAGCGATTCGAAATCGTATTCTCCGTTTTCGTCAAGCGGCGTATGCTCGCGGTCCATGAAGTAGTCGTCAAGCGACAGTACCTTGGGGGTCAGTCCATGTGCCATGAGCTGTACCTGAAGACGCTTGCTGAAAGTGGTCTTGCCCGATGATGAGGGACCGGAAATAAGCACCAGCTTGAGCCTGCCGTTTTCGTTGCGCCGTTCCACTATGCTGTCTGCAATATGGACTATCTTCTTGGCCTGGAGCGCTTCGGCCACGTTTATGATCATGTTGGTCTGGCCGGCGGCTATTGCCCTGTTCAGTTCCCCGATGGTTGAAAAGCCCAGGATGGACATCCACTCGTGGTGTTCGTAGAATATGTTGAACATTTTTTCCTGACGTACCATCGGCTCCAGTTTCGACGGGTCGGACTTTTGCGGGACACGCACCAGGACGCCGCCTTCCATGGATACTATGCCGAAAATGTCAAGACAGCCTGTGCTTGGGGGGAGAACGCCGAAGAACCAGTCGGGCATATCCTCCAGAGTGTAGTACGTGCTGTATATGGTACCGCCGGTTTCAAGCAGAAGTGCGGTGTCTTCGCGTCCGGCCTTGCGCATTATGTCGGCCACCTGCGTGGTGTGGGCAGTGTGGCGTACGAATGGCAGGTCGCGCTCCACAAGGCTGTGCATGCGCTCCTCAATGGCTCTGATATCGGACCCGGTAAGGACGCGGCCTGTCTCGACGGGGCAGTAGAACCCTTTTGAGATTGCGTTCGACACTCTGATGGAGCCGCCCGGAAAGAGTTCGCTGACAGCCTTTGACAGCAGGAAAACGAGTCCGAGACAATAGACGCGCGCCCCGATGTTGGTCGTCACATCCAGGAATTCCACGTCGGCGTCTTCATACAGGCATGATGACATGTCGTAAATCCTGCCGTTGGCATTGGCGCACAGGGCCGTATGTCCTGTGGGGCGTCCGCACACTTCCAGTATTTGGGAAAAAGACATTCCTGGCTTGCAGGGAAAGCTTTTATTGTTATTTTTGCAGAGTATTTCCATGTTGCGCTGTCCTGTTTGGGTTGCGGAAGTCAAAAGTACGGCAAATTTTTCTTAACCCAAAGTCGCGCAGGGCTAAAAATGGATGCATAATGATGTAATTTAGAGCCAACTGAATGACTTTTTTTGATGTTGTGATGGTGCTGGGCTGTCTGGCACTTCTGATGTTTGGAATGAAGACCATGAGTGAGGGTCTTCAGAAATTTGCGGGAGGGACTTTGAGAAAGGTTTTGAGCGCAATGACGACCAACCGTTTCGCCGGTGTCCTTACAGGAGCTGGAGTTACCGCCGCCATTCAGTCATCGACCGCGACCACACTCATGACGGTGAGTTTCGTGAACGCCGGTCTTCTGACTCTCATACAGGCCATTTCGGTAATCATGGGTGCCAACATAGGCACCACGTTCACAGCATGGATAATGGCTGTGTTCGGTTTCTCTGTTGACCTTTCGAATGTGTCATGGCTGCTGTTCGCATGTGCCATACCGTTCATCTTCTCAGATTCAGGCACCAAAAAGTCATTCGGCGAATTTCTGTTCGGTTTCTCGTTCATGTTCCTGGGCCTTATGACACTCAGAATGCATGCGCAGGAAATGAACCTGCAGGATAATCAGACCGTTGTGAACTTCTTTCGCGTGACCGGCGACTGGGGCTTCCTGTCAATTCTGCTGTATGTCGCGATAGGAGGCATTCTTACCTTGTGCGTGCAGTCATCGGCCGCCATAATGGCCATTACAATGATACTGTGTTCCAC
>JAKSIR010000060.1 GCA_024398695.1 Bacteroidaceae bacterium
CGTGTTCTCTTTCGTGCTGTTCCTGCTTGTCTGGCTGCTGGTAAGGAGTAAAAGAACTACAGACTGAAGCCATGTGGATTTTCTACTGCCCCGACATAACGGACGATATGGAGCTGCCTCAGGAGGAGGCCGGCCACTGCATACGCGTCCTGCGTCTCAAGGAGGGCGACATGATACGTCTGGCCGATGGTAAAGGCTGCTTTCATGACGCCCGCATAACGTCGGTTACGGGCAAGCGTTGTTTTGTTCATATTGAAAGGTCGGAACGCCAGCCTGCCCTGTGGAACGGACGTGTCCATATTGCGGTGGCCCCCACCAAACTCATGGACCGCAACGAGTGGTTCGTCGAGAAGGCCGTCGAGATAGGGACCGATGCCGTGACGTTCATTGCAACCGAACACGGCGAACGTGACACAATCAAGCTGGAACGCATCGAAAAGATTGCTGTGTCGGCCATGAAGCAGTCAAAGAAGGCCATGCTGCCCGAAATTGAAGGGATGGTACGGTTCAGGGACTTCATATCCAGACCGTTTGACGGAGACCGTTTCATTGCGCACTGTGACGAGGGCGAACGCATACACCTGGCCGATGCTCTGGTGCCCGGCCGCAATGCTATGGTCATGATAGGTCCGGAGGGCGATTTCAGCCCTGCCGAGATACGGATGGCGCTCGATGCCGGATTCCGCCCCGTTTCGCTTGGCGATTCCCGCCTCAGGACCGAGACGGCCGCGTTGGCATCGGTCATGATGATGAACCTCAATGCCAGGATAAGATGAGATATTTCGCGTATCTGGAATTTGACGGTACGGCATACTGCGGATGGCAGATCCAGCCGGGCGAAGCTTCTGTGCAGCAGTGCATTGAAGATGCCCTGTTCACTTTCCTGCGCTGTAAGGTCGCGGTAACAGGAGCCGGGCGTACCGATGCCGGAGTGCACGCCTCGCAGATGGTCGCGCATTTTGATCTTGACGGGGACCGCGACTGCGGCTGGCTGAAATCAAAGCTGAACGGAATACTGCCTGCCGACATTGCCATTCAGCGCATTGTGCGTGTCAGGCCCGATGCGCATGCCCGTTTTGATGCGGTGCGCCGCACGTACAGATACTGTGTGTCTTTGGAAAAGAGCGCTTTTGAACGGTCGCACAGCTGGTATCTGCCGAACCGCCCGGATTTTGAGCTGATGAATGAAGCCGCCGCCGTTCTGTTGCAGACGGTCGATTTTACCAGTTTCAGCAAGCTGCACACTCAGACAAAGACCAACAACTGCCGCGTTGACCGTGCTTTCTGGTCAGAGCTTGATGACGGCCGATGGGTCTTTGAAATCAGTGCCGACCGCTTTCTGCGCAATATGGTTCGCGCCATTGTGGGGACACTCATGAAGGTGGGGCGTCACCAGATGGACATTGCGGAATTCCGGGATGTGGTAAGCAGCCGTGACCGCTGCAAGGCCGGTGATTCCGCGCCGGCTCACGGCCTGTTCCTTGCTGCCGTGGAATATCCCGATGATATTTTCATTGAATGAAAGCTATGAAAAGGATAACAGTTCTTTTTGCCTTGCTGGCAAGTCTTACGGCCTCTGCGGCTGACCTTCAGGTGAAGGATATGCTTGTCACTATGCCCGATTCCCTTCTGACCCTGATTTCGGCAAGCGGGCGGCAGGATCTGATAGATTTTTACGAGAGCGGCGTTCCCGGATGGACCGAGAACCGTCTGGGAGGACGCAGCCACACTCTGTATTTTGACACTGACAGACTGTCGGTTGCCACGTCCGATGCAGGATCGTTCGATCTGTTCCTTCTTCCTCTGAAGGGCGGAGGCAGTCTGGTCGGCTTGATAAAGAACGTCAGGGTCGGCAACTTCATGGACTCACGCATTTCATTCTACACGCCGCTGTGGAAGCCTGTGCCGGTCAAGTCTGTCATCAGGCTGCCCGAGTTCGACGATTTTCTGGAACCGTCGGCCTTGAAGAACGATTCGGTCAGTACGCTGCGTGCCATGTCGCTCGTCCGTTTCGTTTCAATCGAACCGTCTGCCGAAGAGCCGGGCGTTCTGATTGTGACCTACACATCAGCGGACAACCTTGGTCCCGATGCCGATGCCTATCGCCATTTCTTCAGGCAGGAACCGCTTCGGTATGTCTGGAACGGCCGCCGTTTCAAGCTCCGCCGCTGACCGCCTTTCTGGGGCAGTGTCCTATAAACAGAACAGGAGGATGACCGTCTCTGGCCATCCTCCTGTTATAATTGTCGCAACTGTCCGGCTTACTTGTTGCCGCGGCTCTTTGCGTAACGTGACATGAACTTGTCCACACGTCCTGCAGTATCGACCAGCTTTGACTTGCCGGTGAAGAACGGGTGTGAGGTATTTGAAATTTCAAGCTTGATTACCGGATAGGTCTGTCCTTCAAATTCAATGGTTTCCTTTGAAGCGCAGGTTGAACGTGACAGGAAGCAGTCTCCGTTTGACATGTCCTTGAATACTACAGGACGATAGTTCTCTGGGTGAATACCTTTTTTCATAATGTTTTGTCTTTTAATGCTCCATTAAATCTCCACCGGAATATAGGTGGAGCAATCCTTATGGGGGTTTGCGGGCGCAAAGTTACAAATTTCCAGTTAACTGGCAAGAATCTGCGGTCTTTTTTCTGTTTTTTGGCCATTTGACGGCCATTTGCTTATAACTGTAAAAATAAACCGGTACATTTAAAGGCTGTTTTGAAACCTGTTTCGCAATTGCGGAGCATGAATTGCAACTTTTGAAATGAACCGTAGCATATTACTGCTGTTGCCGGTCCTGCTGTCTGCCGGCTGTGGAAAGGGACCGGCCGATGTTCCGGACCCGACCTGCATTGAGGATCTGTTCGGCTACAGGGTCGCTGTAAATTCCGGCGATTCGTACGACCAGCTTATCAGCCAGTATCCCGAAATCACTCCTGTCAGAGTGGGAGGCGGCGAGGTGCTCGTTACGGTGCAGAAAGGCAAGGCCGACTATGGCATGAGTGACAGCATTTCGTGTCTGTCGGTCGATATATCGGAATACGGTCTTGAACCCAAATTCACGGGCTTCAGGTCAATGGACTATCCGATAGTCTTTTCAAGGGGCAGCGCCGGACTGTGCGCACGGTTCAATGATTTTGTGATGTACGCCGACAGCACCGGACTGCTGCAGCGCCTCAAGAACAAATGGGTGAATGCCGATGAGAGCGTGCATGTTCTTGACAGTCTTGACCTGCCCCGGTCGGGAAAGCCCATGAAAATTGCCGCGGCCGGCATTATGTACCCCTACACATATTACAGCGGCAACGAGCTGACCGGCTTCCAGACCGACATGATGCGGCATTTCAGCGCGTGGTCCGGAATACCTGTGGAAATAAAGTTCTATGACATAAGCGCTGCCATACAGGAACTGCAGATTAACCGTCTGGATGCCACGTACATTCCAATTACCATAAATGAGGAGAGGGCGCAGATGGTCATGGCTTCGATTCCGTATATCCATGACGGAGGAATGTGTTTCGGCCGCATAAAGGGATATGTGGACAGGGAGAGTTTCTTCAGCAAGGTGAAAAACAGTTTCCTTAATAACCTGATAACTGAAAACCGGTGGACCCTGATGGCCGGCGGACTGTGGCTGACCATATATGTCTCGCTGCTGTCGGTGCTGCTTGCCACGGTCATCGGTGCCCTGCTGTGCCGTATGCGCATGTCAAAGGGACGGTTCGTGTCCGGCTTTGCCGGAACGTTTGTCGAGGTGGTGCGCAGCATTCCGCTGCTGGTGCTGCTTATGCTGCTGTTCTACGTTGTTCTGGCACCGTTGCAGCTGCCTGCCGAGATGACGGCTGTGATATGCTTCGGACTCTATTTCGGCGCTTACATGAGCGAGACGTTCCGTACCGGAATAGCGGGCATTGAAGCAGGCCAGTGGGAGGCGGGTGCGGCCCTTGGCATGAAGCGTTTCATGACGTTCCGCAAGGTGGTGCTGCCACAGGCTATGCTCAGAATAATTCCGGTGTATAAGGGACAGATGATAACGCTTGTCAAGAGTACCTCGATTATAGGGTATGTTGCCATTATGGATTTGACCAAGGCCGGCGATGTGATTCGCGCACGCACGTTCGATGCGTTCTTCCCGCTGCTGTTCGTGGCTGCCATCTACCTGCTTGTCTCGTGGCTGTTCGGCCTTGGGCTTGACATATTGGAAAAGAGACTCACTCCAAAAAGCCGCAGAGTATGAAAGCGTTGAATTACATTATGCCCATATTGCTGCTTCTGGTCTCGTGCAAGGCGGAAACGTCACGGCAGGATATTCATGCAGTGGAATCGCTTGATGATCTGGCGGGCTTCAAGGTGGCTACATCGGCCGGCAGTTCGTATGACCTCATGTTGTCGGACATTCCAGGTGTGGAAGTTGTGCGCATCGGTGTAGGCGAGCTGCTGCTTGCCGTCGAGAAGGATATGGCCGATTTCACTCTGATAGACCAGACACAGGCACAGATGGCGCATCTTGAAAGCCGCGGTCTGGAAATACGCATGTCCGGAATAATGAAGAGTACCGCATCGGCCGGATTCCGTCTTGGCGATACGCGGCTGTGCAATGAATTCAATGAGTTCCTGGCGGAGTTCAGGCAGAGCGGCGAATATGACCGGTGGGACAGTCTGTGGCGCAGCAACTGCGATTCCATGGCCGAGGCGCTCATACGCCGCCCGCGTCCTCAGGGAGACCGTACCATACGGGTGGGAATCACGGACAATATTTACCCGTACATATACATAAAGGACGGCAGTCTGACAGGAATGGAGGTCGATGTCATGGAGCATTTCTGCAGCAGCGCCGGCATCGTGCCCGAATACATAGCCCAGGAATTCACTACCCTTATTCCTGCACTCAATTCGGGAAAGATCGATGTCATACTGTCGCACATGCGCGTCACCGCCGAAAGGTCAAGGCAGGTGCTTTTCTCGGCCCCTTACATAGAAGGCGGAGGTGCCCTGATTTGCCGCAGCGGTGCATCGGCCATGCCGGAAAAGACGGGAATATGGCAGAGGCTGAAAGACAGCATAGACAGGAATCTGATAAGGGAGAACCGGTGGCAGCTGCTCGTAGAAGGCCTGTGGCGGACAATCCTCATTTCGGTGCTGTCAGTACTGGTCGGGACAATGATCGGCATATTGCTGTGCATGGTGCGCATGAGCCGTAGCAGACCGGTGGCCAATACATCGAAGGCGGTGATAGACCTGGTGCGTGGCATTCCCATACTGGTGCTGCTCATGATAATGTGCTATGTGGTTTTCGCCTCGTCGCGCATTCCGGCGCTGTGGATTGCGGTGTTCAGTTTCGGACTCTATTACGGTGCATACTTCTGTGAGATTTTCCGTACCGGAATGATGGGCGTAAGCCCCGGACAGTGGGAGGCGGGCGTCGCCTTGGGTTTGAGAAAATTCCAGACATTCAGACTTATTGTGCTGCCTCAGGCCCTGGTGCGGATAATACCCGTCTTCAAAGGCGATGTCATTGCACTCATAAAGGGCACCTCGATAGTGGGCTATGTGGCTGTCATGGACCTGACGCGCGCCGGCGACCTTATCCGCTCGCGCACCATGGACGCATTTTTCCCGCTGATAATTGTGACAATAGCATATTTCTTCCTGTCGCGTCTGGCCGGGCGCGGACTTGATGCCCTGAACAGGAAGGTGACACCAAAAGGCAAAGCCGTATGATAACAGTCAGACATTTGAAGAAGGTCTTTCAGACCCAGTCGGAAGAACTTACGGTTCTCAGTGACGTGAACTGTGAAATAAGAAAAGGCGAGGTCATTTCGATTATCGGTCCTTCGGGCACTGGAAAAAGCACTTTCCTGCGCTGCTTGAACCGCCTGGAGGAGGCCACGGCAGGGCAGATCGAGATTGACGGCACCAACATTCTGGACCGCAGGACCGATGTCAGTCTGCTGCGCCGCAAAATGGGCATGGTGTTCCAGAACTTCAATCTGTTTGAGCATCTGACAATTCTTGACAATGTCACGCTCTGTCCCATGACCCTGCTCGGACAGTCACGGGCCGATGCGGAAAAACGCGGCATGGAACTGCTTGAAATGGTGGGCCTGCATGACAAGGCCGGCAGTCTGCCGTGTGAACTGTCGGGCGGTCAGAAGCAGAGGGCGGCCATTGCACGCTGTCTTGCCATGAACCCGGAAATAATCCTGTTTGATGAACCTACATCGGCCCTTGACCCTACCATGGTGAGCGAGGTGCTTGCCGTCATTCGCCGTCTGGCCGCCCAGGGCATGACCATGGCCATTGTAAGCCATGAAATGCAGTTCGTGCGCGACGTCAGCACCCGAGTGTTCTTCATGTACGGCGGCGAGATTTATGAGGAGGGCACTCCGCAGCAGATTTTCGACAATCCGCAGAAACCGGTTACCAAGGCATTCGTGAACAGAATACGCAGCCTTGACTTCAGGCTTGAGAACCGTCATTACGACCTGTACGGAATGTTTGGCCGGATTGAGACTTTCTGCTCGAAATACGGCCTTGGCAATGACATTACGGGAAAGGTGCAGCACGTCATTGAGGAAATGCTGTCGGAGATTCTGCCGTTTTCGGGCCCCGTCAGCCTTAATCTGGAATACAGCGAGAAGACTTACGGACTAAGCCTGCTGTTCACGCAGGAAAACGCATCGGCACCCATCCTGGCGGGGATTGACGCCGACTCGGTGTCGCTGATGCTTGTGCGCGGAATGTCAAAGTCCGTTGAAGAAACCGAGCCCGGTCTGATACGTGTGGAGTTCTAAACTTTGTGAAAGTTGATAACTTTTCGGTAATCGATTTTTAAATAAAGTGGAAAGAATGTAATTTTGCGCCCGAATTGGATTTTTCATTCATAAACACATAAAAAACAATGGTTAACTACAAAGATCTGGGTCTTGTAAATACCCGCGCAATGTTTGCTGCTGCCGTTAAGGGCGGTTATGCAATCCCTGCCTTCAACTTCAACACAATGGAGCAGATGCAGGCTATTGTTATGGCTGCCGTTGAGACAAAGTCTCCGGTTATCATGCAGGTTTCTAAAGGTGCACGCAACTATGCAAACGGCACTATTCTGCGTAACCTTGCAAAAGGTGCTGTAGAATATGCAAAGGAACTGGGTTGTGAACATCCTGAGATTGTTCTTCACCTTGACCACGGTGACAGCTTCGAACTCTGCAAGGACTGCATTGACAACGGTTTCTCATCGGTCATGATTGACGGTTCACACCTGCCTTTCGAAGAGAACATCGCTCTTGCAAAGAAGGTCGTTGACTACGCTCATCAGTTCGATGTAACAGTAGAAGCTGAACTTGGCGTTCTGGCCGGTGTCGAGGACGAAGTAAGCGCAGCTGAATCACACTACACAAAGCCTGAAGAGGTTATTGAATTCGCTACCCGCACAGGCTGCGATTCACTGGCTATTTCAATAGGTACATCACACGGTGCACACAAGTTCACACCTGCACAGTGCACACTCGTAAATGGTGTTCTTGTTCCGCCTCCATTGGCATTCGACGTTCTTGAGGAAATCGAGAAGAAGCTCCCGGGCTTCCCAATCGTTCTGCACGGTTCATCATCAGTTCCTATGGACGAGGTCAACACCATCAACCGGTTCGGCGGCAAGCTCGAGGCTGCTATCGGTATTCCGGAAGAACAGCTCCGCAAGGCTTCAAAGAGCGCTGTCTGCAAGATCAACATCGACTCAGACTCACGTCTGGCCATGACCGCTGCCATCCGCAAGCACCTTGCCGAGCATCCCGGTGACTTCGATCCCCGCCAGTACCTGAAGCCCGCCCGCGAGAACATGAAGAAAATGTACATCCACAAGATTGTGAACGTACTCGGTTCAGACGGCAAGCTGCTGCAGAAGTAACAGAATACATTCTGTAACTGAATAATGGACAAGGAGATGGGCATTGCCTGTCTCCTTGCTTTTTTTTGTCGCATTGTGACTTGTCTGCCGCCAGGCATGTTTAACTTATCGGAATTATTTTGATATTATGATAAAATGCAGTTATGAAACGGATTGTCATATTTTCTTTCATGCTGGGCCTGACTGCTATGGCATCGGCTCAGTTCGGCTTGTTTCCAAGCATGGGAGGCGGTATGCCGTTCGGGATGCCCGCAATGCAGAACAGCGTCAATAAGGTGGAGATAGAATCGTCTAATCTGCCAATAATCAGCATCGACACAAAGGGACATGAGATAACTCAGAACAAGGTCGATGCCACAATGGACGTTGCGGTTGACGGAAAGAGCCTGTACAAGGGTGACATTACAATCAAGCTTCGCGGCAACTCGTCGCTTATGATGCCGCAGCGGAAATTCTCCATAGTGACCCGGGCCGATGGCAAAAAAGACAACGTGCCGTTGCTTGGAATGGGGGCAGAACATGACTGGACACTGCTGAACACCTATACTGACATCTCGCTGCTGCGTGACCCTCTGGCCATGTATCTGTGGCGCTGCATGGGACATTGGGCGCCCGAGACGCGTACAGTCGAGGTCGTGCTGAACGGCAGCTACATAGGTGTGTATGTACTGGCCGAGACAATCAAGCAGGGTAAGAACAGGCTTGACATTGCCAGCCTGAAGCCGCAGGATAACGCCGGCACCGAGCTGAGCGGCGGATATATTCTGCGCGTTGACAAGTACGATGCCGACGACAACACTTTCGCTTCAAGGCAGAAGGGAATTTCCCTGCACGGGCAGGGTGGACCGGGCATGATGCCGTTCGGTGCCGGCGGCATGAACGGAGGCGTTGTCTGGACCATAAAGTACCCCGGCAAGGACAAGATAACCGATGCGCAGCAGAATTACATAGAGAATTATATCCATGACTTTGAACGTGTAATGGCGGGACCGGACTTCGCTGACCCCGACAGGGGCTATGCCGCGTACATAAGCGTATCGGACTTCGTCGATTTCATTATCCACTCCGAGTTCATGCACAATGCCGACATGTATGTAAGCAGCACCTACTTTTACAAGACCAAGGCCGATGCCGACGGTACAGGCGGCAAGCTGCACGCCGGACCTGTCTGGGACTACAACTTCTCAATGGGAAACTGCACGTTCGGACTGGGCAACAAGGTTGACGCATGGAGCTACAACGGCAAGGACCAGGGCCAGATACCCGCTTTCTGGCAGAAGCTCATGTCGGACCCGAAGTTTGTCGGCAAGGTAAAGAAACGTTACACTGAACTGCGCAAGACCGTCTTGAGCACGGATAGCCTCAACAAGTACATAGATGGTTATGCCGTGCAGATGCAGGAGCCTGCAAAGCGTCATTTCGCCGCCTACAGCGACCTGCTTGTTCCTGAAAGGCAGTCACAGAGGCAGAACAGCAGGACGCAGGGCTTCATGGGCGGAATGTTTCCCGGCATGGGCGGCTCCTTTGGCGGCATGGGCGGCGGTATGTGGACCAGCTTCATGGCCTACCGCGTAAGCAGCTATGACCAGGAAATCAGGACTCTCAAGGAATGGATATCCAAGCGCCTTGCCTTCCTTGACAGAAACTGGCTGCTGGAGTGATTGCCGCTCCTGAATACTCGGCTCGGTCTAAAAAGTATGGTGAAACAATGCATCCAGAGCGGTGGAGAGAAAACCGCCACGTCAGGCGCGATGGAACCGTGTCGCTCCTGGCGCTCCGTGACCGGCGTGTGCGTCATTACGGCCGGGACCGATGAACTCGCTGACGCTCAGACAGCATCGGCCCTTTTCGACCTCCATTTCTTCACGCTTTTTCGGTCACTCCACGATGGAGCGCCCCGGTTTCATCACGCCAGCCTTTTTGCGGCGGTTTCCACTCCGCCGAATGCTATGCACTGAATGCCATATTCTGCCAACAGTCTGCCAATCCTGCAGCCAGATGCTTTATACGCCCAATTTTCTGCAATATTGGCCATTCTATGGCGCTTTCCCTCGGGCTGATCCAAAACAATAGGGAGAGAGTAGCCCGTTGTTTTTCGACTGAGCCCTCTTGTCGTAAATGTTGTGACAGAAAAATAAAACTATGATAAAATTAAAAAGTCCGCTCTTATTGAACGGACTTTTTAAATTCTGGAACTTTGTGTAATTTATTGGCTGTCTGTGTACTACATATATCTGGTTGTTCCAGAAAGTCAAAGATATAACAAATGAAAGCTATTCACAACCAGTGGCGGTAGTGGCAATAGTGGCACAAATTCAGGTAGATACCAACTAAATCCTAGTAATCTTTCCAATTCTGCTGAAACTGCAGTAGATGTAGTCAAAGCTAACGACAGAATTGAAAATCCATCAACAAAACCAGCAAGGTGCAATATTGGTGTACAAGAAGTGTTTAAGGCCTATATTGGTAGTGATAAATTACCAGATTACATGAATAATAGAGCTAATGAAATGATAGAGGCCTGGGACTCACATCCACAAGATTGGGCACAGATTAATTTATCTGATTTTAGTAATAAGCAAGCATGGTTCAATTATATTCAGACTTTAGCAAATGATGGCT
>JAKSIR010000061.1 GCA_024398695.1 Bacteroidaceae bacterium
GCGAGAGCTACATCGGACTCTTTGCAGAGATTGCAAAGATGGGGTACGAGATAGCCGATGCACCCCGCGCCTGCTATGTGGACGGCATCTGGAACCAGGAAGACCCGGATAAATGGCTTACCATCATCCAGGTCCCCGTGCGGAAATAGGGCGGGTTCCGAATCCCGAAAACACAAATGAAGATGGAAGGGCGCTTATTTTTTGAAATACCTGTTGAATAGACCCTGGAAGCCTGCACCGTGACGGGCCTCATCCTTGGCCATCTCGTGAACGCTGTCGTGGATTGCATCAAGGTTGAGCTGCTTGGCGACTCTGGCAATGTCCATCTTGCCTGCGCAAGCACCCTGCTCGGCCATCATTCTCTTCTCGACATTGGTTTTTGTGTCCCAGACCACCTCACCGAGCATCTCGGCGAAACGGGCAGCGTGATCGGCCTCCTCATACGCATAGCGCTTGAAAGCCTCGGCAATCTCCGGGTAGCCCTCGCGGTCCGCCTGACGGCTCATGGCAATGTACATGCCTACTTCAGTACACTCGCCAACAAAGTGATCCTTGAGGCCCTGACGCACGAAATCTCCATCGGCACCTTCAGGGATGGCATTGGCTATGCCAAGCTCATGCTCTGTTACAAACTGAAGACCCTTATCTTCCTCCATCTTGTTGAACTTGCTTCCCGGAACCTTGCATACCGGACACTTCTCTGGTGCAGTGTCACCCTCGTGAACATATCCGCAGACCGGACAAACCCATTTTGCCATAATTCTATTCTTTTAATTTGTTATTGAGTTTCTGATGCAAATATAATGGCGTTTGCCTGAACAGGGCAATAAATACCGGCATCTTGAAGGTAAATTTCGGCACATCTTACAATTCCATTTGTCGGAATGCCGAAATACACCATTGAAAGCGTATATTCGCATCCAAAACAGACCAGTTCCCTGACAATGGAGACTCAAGACATCAGGAATACCTACAAAGCGGTATGCGAGACGCCAAGCGGCACAGGCTTCTTTATTGACCATATGCCGGACTTCCTTTACAAGGGAGACATTGACGACGGGCTTCCGCATGTCCATACTTTCTATGAAATACTGTGGTTCCAGGATGGTACGGGATCACATTTCGTCGATTTCCAGGAATACCCCATACGTCCCGGAACAATCTTTTTCCTGACCCCCGGCCAGGTACATCACTTTGACGGCAGCGATGCCTACAAGGGGCTTGCCATCAGGCTCTGCACCGATTTCATGCGGAGCCGCGGTGACGACAGCGACCTTTTTGTCAAGTACGACCTGTTCCACACCTTTGACACCACCCCGTATTATGTCATAGACAATGACAAGGCCGTGCAGCTCAAGGCCTTGGTGGACAGCATGGAGGAAGAACTGAAGACCGGCAAGGGCATCGGCCACATAGACATGCTGCGCTCATTGCTGAGAATCTTCCTGATCAAGGTCCACCGTTACGGGTACAAGGATGGTGAAATAAGGCTGGATGGACTCAAGCCCGCCCACAGGTTGTTCGTAGAGTTCCGCCGGATGCTGGAAAAGGACTATGCGGCCAAGCATACGGTACAGGAGTATGCCGATGGCCTGAATGTGTCTGTGCGTACGTTGAACAAGTGTGTCAACGAATGTTCGGGACGTTCTCCGCTGGCCTTCATAACTGAAAGAATCATGCTTGAGGCCAGACGGCAGGTCAGGTACAGTAATCTGATGATTAAGGAGATAGCATACAATCTGGGGTATGAGGATCCTTCATATTTCGTAAAGCTGTTCAAACGGCAGACAGGAATGTTGCCATCGGATTTCCGTGAGATGGACGAGGTCTCACATTGCCCAGTCAGATAACTTTCCCAAAGTATCACTCCGTCTTGATTGACCCGGCCGGGTTCCTGATTGCCGCGCGGAAATGAGCAGGCATGAGCAATCGGCAAGGCCGGAACAAGCATTGCATCATTAAAATCAAGAACCTGTTTTGAAAATTCAAAACAGGTTCTAACTTTGCCATTTGAAAGGCAGTACAAAAACAGAACCACAGTGAAATCGGGCAAGCGCATATTATTTGTCATGGCGGCAGTGCTGGCAATGTCATCATGCACGAAAGTCTATATCCAGGAGGAAATTGCCGCCGACCGACAGATCATTGTATTCTCATCAATCGGCGGAGTCGGCGACAACGGCTACAACGACCTTATCACCAAGGGGCTCACCAGAGTGTACATGGAGTACAAGGACGTCAGCATGTCGTACCTGACCCCCGAGAGCATGGAGCAGGCCGACAGCCTGGCCGACAAGTGGATAAGGGAAAGCAGTCGGACCGTAAAGCACACCCTGCTGGTGCTCGGCGCGTCGGACTACCGCGGGCTTGTGGAGAAAATGCTGGCCGATGCCGAATTCACATCGGACAACGAAGTTGAAATACTGACATTCGAGATACCCGAGCTGCCGCAGTCACAGAACTGCATCAAGGCCTATTCGTTCATGATTCCCATGTACAACGCATCGTACCAGGCAGGAGTCTATGCGGCGCAGAACGGCTACAACCACCCGCTTGTCTGGCTTGCATACCAGCAGGATGCGCTGCTTATCAAGGCCAGGGACGGATTCGTTGACGGGTACAAGTCGGTGTCCGATTCGACGATTGACATCCGCTACCTCAGCGACGACTGGAGCGGGTACGCCATGGACGGCGAAGCGTACATTCAGATGGAGGAAATAAGCGGGAAATATGACTTCGTCTTCCCGGTCATGGGCGGTTCCAACATGGGCATCTTCCGCTATCTGCGCGAAAACGCCGACGGGCCGCGCATTGTAGGCATGGACGTGGACCAGAGCGTATATTCGGCCAAGATTGTCGGGAACATAATAAAGCACATTGACGAACTACTGTTCAAGATAATCAGGGACTGGATGAACGGCATCCCAATAGAACACTATAGAGATTATGACACGCAGAGCGGATATATTGAGTGGAGTCCTGTTGCTGATTGAGCTGATTCTGTTTGCCGGCTGCACCAGGGAAATAATCGTGCCATGCAGCGAGACAGAGCTCGAAGAGTGCAAAGTGGCCGTTGTCCTGCCGCTTGAAGACGGACTGGGCGACAACTGGAAGCAGTGCCTTGAAATATGCTCCAACAACCTGGCCAAGGCATTCTGCCAGACCGGACTGGGTGTCAGGCTTGTGTACGAATGGTACGAGGAGATGTCGCCCGACCTGAAGAAAACCGCCACAGCCCTTGCATCGAGAAAAGACATCAAGGCCGTGATAGGCGGCCTGTATTCCGACAACGCCCTCATACTGGCCGATGCCCTCAGCTCAAAGGACAAGCCGCTGTTCACCCTGGCAACCACGGACCAGCTTATACGCGGCTATTCCAGTTGGGGCAACCTGTGGGCCATGACCGAGACCGACATCACCCAATGTGAAGTGATGCTGAGCAAGGTAATGCAGTACGGCGCGAAATCGGTCGCCCTGCTGGTGAACGGAGAAAGCGCGTACGGCAACACATACATAGACTGGTTCCCCTTCCAGGCCCAGGAAATGGGAGTCAGGAACGCCGGCGTGTTCCAATGCACCGACAACACTGAAGAGCAGACCCGTGCGGCGCTTGCCACCGATGCCGACTACATACTGTGCGCGCTGTCCAACATAGAAACCCTTGAAAAAGTGCTCCGGACCTATAACTCGACCCCGCATACGGCCAAACTGCTCATGAGCAACGTGGCCTACATCGGCGACGCCCTGACACAGCTGGGCGACATGGTCGAAGGCATCGAGGGCATCTGCTACGGCGCCGACCCGTCGTCAGGCTTTGAAGTCATATACGGAACCATCGTCGGACGCGCCCCCATGCTTGACGAATCGCAGGTGTACGATGCCGCAATGCTCATCGGCTACGCCGCAATGCTGCAGCTCATGGACAGGAGCCTGAGCTTCCGCGATGCCATGCGGCAGATTGTCAGCGGAAGGGAGAGCGTCGACGCTTTCTGGGGAGCCGACGGCATGCTGCGCGTAACCAGGGCACTTGCGGCCGGAGGGCATCCCGACATCAGCGGTGCATCGGGCAGCCTTGATTTCGACGAGAAAGTCTATACCAACGTCCTTGGCACCTACTACAACAACTACGTCGTGTATCAGCAGAAATACGTCATGCTGGGCTACTGCTCGACAAAGGGCAACCGCCGGGCCGGCCCCACGCTTGCCGAATGGAACTGGAACAAGCAAAAGATGCAGGAAATAGGCGAAGGGACCGATGTCAAATACCCCGAACTGGACGACCGCTGGGCCCTGCTCATAGCCACATCGACAGGCTGGACCAACTACCGCCATCAGGTTGACGTGCTGAACATATACCAGCAGCTCAAATCGGCCGGCTACGACGACAGCCACATTGTCCTGATTACCGAAGATGACCTTGCGCAAAACGAGCGCAACCCCGAAAAAGGAGTGCTCTACTCACGCATGGACGGAGTGAACATATATGACGGCGTCAAGGTTGACTACCGCATATCGGACCTGAAACCCTCCGATCTGACCGACATTCTCCTTGGAAAGCAGTCCGACCGTCTCACACAGGTAATAAAGTCCGATGCCGACGACAACGTGTTCGTGTTCTGGTCCGGTCACGGGAATCCCGGCTATCTGCAGTTCGGCGACAGCACCTTTACGCTTGCCGACATGGACGCCTGCCTTGACTCGCTTGAGAGCGCCGGCAACTTCCGCCAGTCGCTGTGGTTCATCGAGGCCTGCTATTCAGGCTCGGTGGCCAAAGCCGCCGACAGCCACAGCCACGTGCTGATGTTCACGGCTGCCGGCGAGGACGAGACATCAAAGGCCGACGAATACAACAGCCTCTGGAAAGTGTGGATGAGCAACCGTTTCACGGCAACCATGCAGGACTGCATGAAGAACGAGCCGGGCATGCCGCTGCGCGACCTTTACTACAGACTTTTCCAGTCAACCGTAGGTTCGCACGTACACGTCTACGGCATAGACGGCTACGGAAGCCTCTACACCCATTCACTTGAAGAAATCATGTAACGCCGCGCGTACTGTCCGGCAAAGGAGCTAAAGCGGCTGCTGCAGCACATCAACGGAAACAGATTCAAATAATCCGCAAAACCACGCTTTCACCATTTCCACAAATGCAAGCATATATATAAAAAATATAAATGTCATCGTTTTATACTATAAAAAAAGATGACAGTCCGCTCTTCATGCTCAAAACAGCCGGTAACCGGGTGCCCCACCCTGACCGACAGGGACGGAATCCTGTCAGACAAAAATATAGGGCAGCCCGAAAGAGCTGCCCTACATTGATGCATCAGGGAAGTTTATTACTTCTTGTTCTTCTTCCAGTCACGTACTGTGTAGTACACCGGCTTGCGCTGGTTGTCCTTGTCGAACAGCAGCGGGAAGTTGTTTGCACCGAGCCATGAGTCACGGTCGCAGACGTTCCAGAAGGTTACGCATGAAATGTTCTTCTTGTACTTGCGCAGTACTGAGAACAGCTCTGCATACTTGTCCATCTGCATCTGGGCGATTGAATCGGACAGAACCTGGCCTTCGCCGCGGCTGAATGACAGACCGCCACCTGCTTCGTGGTTGATACGTACGTCGAGTTCGGTAATCTGGAGGTTGTCAACCAGTTCAAGATACATGTTGATGGCTGTCTCGAAGTCTTCCATGTTGGGGTTGTCGTAGATGTTGTAGTGACCCTGCATGCCAATGCCGGTAATAGGAGCACCTTCGGCCTGGAGCTTCTTGACCATGTTGTAGATGTAGGTTCTCTTGGCAGGAGTCCATGCGCTGTAGTCGTTGTAGAACAGGTCAGCTTCAGGATCGGCTTCGTGAGCGAACTGGAAGGCCTTGAGAATGAATTCGTCGCCGCACAGCTGGTATGCCTGTGACTGACGGAATGACTTTTCGTATTCGCAGTCAGGTTCGTTGGCGTCGCTCATGCACTCATTGCATACATCCCAGCAGTAAACTACGTCCTTGTAGCGGTTGATGATGAAGTTGATATGAGCCTGGAGTGAATCGTAGAACTCTTCCTTGGTTGCCTTGGCATACTTGGGAACCTTTGTTGTCTGAGCTGCCTGGCCCTGAGGACGGGGACCGCCAAAACCGCCAAAGCCGCCGAAGCCTGGGAATCCGCCCTGAGGCATGGGAGGCATCTGGCCCTGAGGCATCTGGGGAGCCTGACCCTGAGGCTGGCCTTGTGGACGGGGACCGCCAAAGCCACCGAAACCACCAAAGCCGCCGAAGCCGCCGAATGCAGGCTGCTCTACCCAAACGGTATCACCGTTCTCGTCGCGTTCTACAACCTGGTTTCCGTTTTCGTCATACTTGTTGAACATCCATGTTGCGAACTGGCTGTGCCATACAAGGCAGTGACCGCGCATCTTGATTCCGTTGGCACGGCAGAAGTCTGCAATGGCATCGGCCTCCTTGAGGTTCCACACACCCGGCTGCGGATGGATTTCACCCGGCTTCATGCAGTTCTCAGCGGTAACGCTGTTGTACTCCTTGAGGATAATCGATGACTGGAGAGAGTCACTGATGTTGCGGCCTGTAACGGCAACGCCAATCTTGAAATAGTTCTTGTAAGCGTCCTTCAGACCCGGGTCCTTGGGGCCGCATGCGCCCATTGCAACGGCTGCTGCAACAAGAGCGATGGAAGTAAGTTTCTTCATTTGAATGTTTGATATAATTGATTGATAATCGTGTCGGTCAGATAATTGCGCCCAAAGATAGTCATTTGTTTGTGAAAAATGCAAATGACGGCAATTTTATCAGTCAGGCCGGTGGAAATAGTCGTCACCGTTGGAGCGTTTGGGCCAGCAGTACATGAATGAGTTGTAGCGGTTGGTCGAACTGCCTGTGTTCAGGGAGCGCACAGTGGCGCCGGTCCTCAGGGCGGGAATGACTCCGTAGGCCTGGCCCGACACGAACCTGGAACAGTCGTAGCCGGCGGTACCCTTGAATGACTGAGACCCGGTTCCAGCCTCGTACCGGCCTATGACAATGGTGTCGATGGGTGTCGGATCAAGCAGGTTCCTGTTGCATATATGGGTGCTGCCGAACAGGTGACGGACTCCGTCGGCTTCAAACGCCGGAAGTTCGGCCGCATCTTCTTTGCTCATCATGGTGTACTCTATGCCGCTGCCGGAACAGACAAGCAGCACGACATCGGCATCGCTCACGCAGTTGCCCTCCAGTTCTATGTCATACTGTATGGAGTTCACGCCGGTGGGTATCTTCATGGTTATGGTGTACAGACCGGCAATATCGACATCGGTGTAGTCAGACATGTTCATGGACACGCTGACACCGGCCTTCTTAACCACCGGTCTGATGTAACGTTCCCAAAGCGGCTTCATTTCCATCTTGACGGTCGAGTCCTCAAATTTCCTGGAACCGAAGAGTGTGGTCACGGCCGGGGTGGCTTCGTATTCCGGTGTCAGAGCCAGTCTGAGGCTGCCGTCCGAATTCCAGACGGTGCCGAACTTGAGCAGGAAATCGTTGTAAAGGCCCAGGCCGGCCATGCCGTAGAATGACAGGTAGGTGCGCAGACTGAAGCCTCCGAACACCTCAAGGTTGCCTTCAAGGCCGCCGAACTCCATGTCCACTTCAGGAGTGCCAAAGGCGCTGTCCATGCCTCCGCGCAGGGTCACGCCGTCGCCTTTGTTGTACGCTATGGAGTATGAGCCAAGCTTCTGGGTGAGCGACACTGTTCCTGACACCTGAATGGAACCCCCTACTCCGGCCTGTGCGTGCAGTTCTATTCTGGGCACTACAATGACACCGGGAGCCACCTGTATACCCATGACATTGATGGTGTACAGCCGGCAGCTTTCCCTGATGTCGCCTCCAAACTTGAGTGCGGCACCCAGCGAAACCTCCATTTCAGGCTCCACCTTGAGTACGGCATACTGGCATTCACCCTGCATGTATCCCAAAGCGACTTTCGTGTTCAGCGACACTGAACCGCCCACGTTGAATTCGGCTTTGCCGTCCTTGCGGTTGAACGACAGTCTGGGTGACGTGAAGCGGTGGCTGTGGTACCCGGCCCGGGTGACGGCACCGAGCATGTCGGCAACGGTCCCGCTGTCAAGGAGTATCTGTCCGCGGGCGCTGACCTGGAAGGGTACGCTGTTGCCCTGTCCGTCAACTATCGATGTTATGTAGCTTGATATGTCCAGGTCAAGGGGGCTGTCGGCGGTGCCTGCCGTGAGGCTTGCGAACGGCGCTGCCGGATTGGCTTCGGGCCAGGCCTGGACTTCGTACCAGTTGCAGTCGTTGTGCTTTTCGCAGCTGTGTATGGTGTATACGCCTCCGGACGGAAGGTCATCGGTCGGGTCAGGGAATATTATCCAGCCGCCCTTCTGCGGGGCAAGGTCCTTGTGGACCAGCATTGAATACCTTGGCATGCGAATATAGTGGCCATCGGGGCCTTCTGTCTTCCTTCCTGCTGAATCATAGACATAGTCGTTGTGTGTGCTCTGTATCTGTATTTTCTCCAGGTTGGCGGCGGTCATGAGTATGGCGTTCGGGGCAAGGGTGCTTTCGGTACCGGGCAGGGGTTCACGGGCCGATACGTCACCGATCATGTGGAGTATGCTGCGGTCAAGCGTCTTGCCGCCTGCTGTGCCCACTGTCCTGACCACGCTTCCGCCCTGACAGACGAAAGTGATTTCAAAGCCTCGGGCGTAATGGCGGGCCGGTACAATAAGGTAGAATATGCCCAACTGGTCTGCTGAGAGTCTTATGCCTTCACCGCAGTCAAGCGTTATGTCACTGCCGGAGCCGGTTACAGCGAGCAGCGGTGCGCCTCCGTTCCACGACAGGACTGACCGGCCCGACACAGGTTCGCCGTCAAGGCCGCGGAACACGACTTTAAGGACTGTGGTGTCTGTATTGAACACCTGGCCTATCTTGAGCATGGCCATGGCGTTGCGGAACAGAACTCCCGAGCCTGCTGTGCCGGTACCCATCATGATGCTGCACGATGCGTCAGGGGCGGGCACACCGTCATGAAGGGTGTAATGCTGGGTGTCGGGGAATGTCAGGGTTATGTCACTGTCTGACACTGTCGCACACGGTGAATAGGGGCTGTATGCGAGCAGGTCTCCCTGAGGTATGCTGCCTGTGGTTCTGAAAGCGGCTGTACGGCCGTTGTTCAGAATGTCCTGCGAGGCGACGCAGAACTTCAGGTTGGACACACCGGTGCCATATACGCCTATGCTGTCGGCGTCCTGCCAGCGCGTCTCCATGCGTACTCCGGGATTGTCAACCAGTATGGCACGGGTGGCGGCGGCGCTGCAGTCAAGGGTGGCGTTCAGAATGCCGTCCTGTACGGGTGGCATGAGGCTGTACTTTTCGCACGATGTCATTACGGCCACGGCAGTCAGGACTGACAGCAGGAGGTGATGTGTTGTCTTCATAAGTATAGGAATAAATATGCGTCAGTCCCAGTCTGTGTGTCCGCCGTAGCCATAGTCCTGTGAATCCAGACCTGAATCGGCGTCCCTTACGTCAAAGCGGTATATGCCTTCGCTGAGCTGCGACATGACTCTGACCTGAGCCTGACGCGGCTGATGGCTGTCTGCCGGGCGTGGGACCGATGCCAGGGTGAGTGTGCTGTTGTCAGTGACGCTGACTTTCAGCCATGAGGTGTCGCTGCTTTCGGCCATTATGGCGTAGCAGTTGTTGTACACGGTTATGTCAAGGCTGTCACCGTCGGCGCTCAGGAAGACCGTATCCTGAGGAACGCGTATGAAGGTGCGGCTTTCCTGATATACCTTGAAGGTTCTGCTGAAAATGCTGTCACAGGTCACGGTGACGTTGCAGGAGCGCATGGCTGTGTACTGTTCCGTACCGCCGCTTTCGGGTGTGTATTCGTCAAGTGAGAGGGTGAACGAGTACTTGTCTGATGAAGTGTGGCACCATGCGGAGTCGGCAGTGACTGCAAAGGTGTCACGGTCAGTATCGACAATGAATGACAGCGGAGTGCCCCAGCAGCTGAAGCCCACGCTTTCGGGAATGTCGGCCAGGAAATGTCCGGTCCGGCCATCATGTCCTGAGCCGTTTGATTCAGTCTCTACGGTATCTTTCTCACAACCGGTGTGGAGCAGCAGGGTTGCGGCACACAGCAGTGCAGGAAACAGTCTGTGCATGGTCAGGCCTGTTCGGCGTAGAATTCGTTCAGTACCGAAATAGTCCTGTCATATTCCTCGACGAGAGCCTGGAAAAGCTCCATGTCGGCCGTCTCCTCACGCGGGCGCAACTGCTCCGTCAGGTTGACGGCAGCGTTGTACAGTACCGTCAGACCCAGATTGCCGGCTACGCCCTTCAGGGTATGGACCGAGCGGAACGATACTTCTATGTCCTCCTTGCGCACCGCATCGCGCAGCAGCTGTATGGACGGGTCTTCAGGAAATTTCTGAAGGAAGCGCTGCAGCAACTTTTCATTGATGAGTCTCTTGCAGGCTCCCTCATAGTC
>JAKSIR010000062.1 GCA_024398695.1 Bacteroidaceae bacterium
TATGCAGAACAGTCAGAACAACACACAGCCACAGAACCTGGAACAGTTCGCCATAAACCTGAACGCAAGAGCCAAGGAAGGCAAGCTGGACCCCGTGATAGGACGTGACGATGAGATAAGGCGCGTTCTCCAGATACTGAGCCGCCGCACCAAGAACAACCCTATACTTATAGGCGAGCCGGGCACAGGCAAGACAGCCATAATTGAAGGTCTTGCACAAAGGATTGTGCGCGGTGACGTTCCCGAAAACCTGAAATCCAGAACGGTATATTCGCTCGACATGGGCGCGCTGGTGGCAGGAGCAAAGTACAAGGGCGAATTCGAAGAGCGTCTGAAAGGCGTAATCAACGAAGTCATACAGTCAGACGGCAGTTTCATTCTGTTCATTGACGAAATACACACGCTTGTGGGTGCCGGTGCCGGCGAAGGCGCAATGGATGCAGCCAACATACTCAAGCCCGCACTGGCCCGCGGCGATTTGCGTGCCATCGGCGCAACTACGCTGAACGAGTACCAGAAATACTTTGAGAAAGACAAGGCGCTGGAACGCCGTTTCCAGACCGTCATGATTGACGAGCCCGATGTGCAGAGCTCAATTTCCATTCTTCGCGGCCTTAAGGAACGGTATGAAAGCCACCATAAGGTGCGTATAATGGACGAAGCCGTCATAGCGGCGGTCGAGCTGTCAAACCGTTACATAACAGAACGCTTTCTGCCGGACAAGGCCATTGACCTGATGGACGAGGCTGCAGCCAAACTGCGCATGGAACGCGACTCCGTTCCCGAGGAACTTGACGAGATTTCACGCCGTCTGAAACAGCTGGAAATTGAACGTGCCGCCATAAAGCGCGAAAACGACAAGGTCAAGCTGGAACAGCTGAACGGTGAAATTGCCAGCCTGCAGAACCGCGAAAAGGACATGCGCGGCAAATGGGAAGCCGAAAAGAACCTGGTGCTGAAAATACAGCAGGACAAGCAGACCATAGAGCAGCTCAAGATACAGGCCGACAACGCCGAGCGCGAAGGCGACTACGGCCGTGTGGCCGAAATCAGGTACGGCAAGCTCAAGGAACTGGAGGCCGACATTGAAAAAATACAGCAGGAGCTTCACTCGCAGCAGGGCGACAGCGCAATGGTCAAGGAGGAAGTCACGGCCGACGACATTGCCGAAGTGGTATCGCGCTGGACCGGAATACCTGTCAGCCGCATGCTGGAAAGCGAGCGTGAGAAGCTGCTTCACCTTGAAGAGGAACTGCACAGAAGAGTCATAGGCCAGCAGCAGGCCATAGCCGCCGTAGCGAACGCCGTACGCCGCAGCCGCGCCGGTCTGCAGGACCCGAAGCGCCCCATCGGCAGTTTCATCTTCCTTGGCACTACGGGTGTAGGCAAGACTGAACTGGCAAAAGCTCTGGCCGAATATCTGTTCAACGACGAGAAGCTCATGACCAGAATAGACATGAGCGAGTATCAGGAAAAGTTCTCGGTGACCCGTCTCATTGGAGCGCCTCCCGGATATGTGGGTTATGACGAAGGCGGGCAGCTGACCGAAGCGGTACGCCGCAAGCCCTACTCTGTCATTCTGTTCGACGAAATCGAGAAAGCCCACCCCGACGTTTTCAACGTGCTGCTTCAGGTGCTTGACGACGGCCGTCTGACCGACAACAAGGGTCGCACGGTCAACTTCAAGAACACCATAATCATAATGACCAGCAATTTGGGAAGCGAATACATACGCCAGCAGTCAGCAAAACTTAGCGGCAATCCCGACATGGATCGGAACAAATGGCTGGACGAAACCGGCAAGCATCTGTTTGAGATGCTCAAGCAGACCATACGGCCCGAGTTCCTGAACAGGATTGACGAGACCATTGTCTTCACTCCCCTGTCACAGTCCGAAATAGAGCAGATTGTCAGGCTGCAGGCCAACGGTGTATGCGCCATGCTGCGCGAGAACGGCATTTCCCTGAGGGTCGATGACAGTGCGGTGAAACTCATTGCACAGGCAGGCTTCGATCCGGAATTCGGTGCGCGGCCTGTAAAGCGCGCGCTCCAGACCATGCTCCTGGACCAGCTTTCGACGATGATTCTTTCGGGGAAGGTGGACAGCAGCCGCAGCCTGACGGCATTCGAAGGTCCCGACGGTCAGATTCTGTTCGGTTGACGGCATCTTTCCGTCATCGGGACCCCTCCCGAATGGAAATTTGTTTAACTTTGCGTCTGCCAATTCCGGCACGCAACAGAAATGACCGCAAAAGCTCTGATAACTTCAATGCGCCTGCGCACCCTGCCCCTTTCGACAGCGGGCATCATGCTGGGCGTTATGCTGGCCGTCAGGGACAATGACGTTCCATGGCATGTCATCCTGTTCACCGTACTCACGACCATATCGCTGCAGATACTCAGCAACATGTCCAACGAACTGGGCGACTATCTGAGCGGGACCGACGGCGACGGCCGTCAGGGTCCTGCATACAGCATGGAAAGCGGAGCGCTGACCGAAGACGAGATGCGCAGCGCCATACGCATATTGGTTCTTGTGTGCATAATTTTCGGCCTTGCCATGATACGCAGTTCGTTCGGAACGGTGTTCTGCATTGCAGGCGAAAGTCTGGTCGTTCTTGGCGGACTGGCAATATGGGCCGCCATGCATTACACGCTGGGCAAGCACCCGTACGGATACATGGGACTTGGCGACCTGTTCGTGTTCCTGTTCTTCGGACTTGTACCGGTCATGGGCGGCTATTTCGTATCGGCCCACTCCATCGACTGGCTTACCGTGCTGCCGGCATCGGCCATCGGCCTGTTCAGCGTCGGTGTCCTGAACGTGAACAACATGCGCGACATGGAGTCCGATGCAAAAACGCGCGTCACGGTTCCGCTGCTCATCGGCCTGAAACGCGCACGCATTTACCACACCATACTGATTGTGCTGGGATGGCTGCTCATGCTCGCCTACACCGCGCTTGCCGCAGACGGCATTTTGCCGTACATTTATGTGGCAACGCTCCCATTGTACGTCAGACACCTTGTATGCATCTGGAAACTGCCGCAGGACAAGCTTGATCCCATGCTCCCCATGCTGGTTATGTCAACCTTCGGGTTGAGTCTTCTGGCCGGGCTGGGCGTTCTCATTTGAAATATGCCACAGAAAGAAACAATACGCAGCCTGTTCGACGACATAGCCCCCGGCTATGACAGATTCAACCATGTCTCGTCGTTCCAGGCCGACAGGAAATGGAGACGCAAGGCCGTCGAGTCGATAGCCGACACCGACAAACCCATCGCCGTCCTTGACGTAGCCACCGGTACGGCCGATTTCGCCATCGACATTGCACGGCGTGCCGCGACCGGTTCGCACGTAACAGGCATAGACCTGTCACAGGGCATGCTCGACATAGGCAGGGAAAAGGTTGCAAAGACCGGTCTGGATATTGAGCTCATGCAGGGCGATGCCGAGAACCTGGATTTTCCGGACGGCAGCTTTGACCGCGTTTCAGTGGCGTTCGGCGTACGCAACTTCGAGAACCTTGAAAAAGGTCTTTCCGAAATGATACGCGTGCTCAAGCCGGGCGGCAAGCTTGTCATTCTGGAGCTTTCGTATCCGGAGAACCCCGTAATACGCTGGTTCTACAAACTGTACGCCCTGAGAATACTGCCGCTCATTGGAAAGTCCATGACAGGCAACGGGCAGGCTTTCAGATATCTGCCGGCATCCATCATGAAGTTTCCGCTTCCCGAACGTTTCATCCCGATGCTCAGGAATGTCGGATTCACGACAGTCACGCACAGGCAGTTCATGTTCGGAACCTGCAGAATGTACACATCGACAAGATAACCTTATTCACACGACAATGACCGCACTGAAAACACTGTTACTGACTTCTGCCGCCGTACTGCCGGCACTGCTTTCATCATGCAGCAAGGATGACGACGATACCATTTCAATGGGCGAAGTGTCCCGGGGGATTGAAAAAGTCATGACCATACAGGGAAAAGACACCATATTCGTCGATGCCGTCGACCTTGGCCTGCCTTCAGAACTTCTATGGGCGACCTGCAACATAGGGGCAAACCAGCCGCAGGAAAGCGGCCACTTCTTTGCATGGGGCGAAACTGAAACGAAAACGGACTACAATTACGCCACATACGCCCACAGTCAGGGAGACGACTTCACATTCACGAAATATGCGCCAAAGATAGTGGACGGCAAAAGGAACGAGAGACTTGCGCCCGATTTTGACGGTGACGACAAAAGCAGGCTTGAAAAGGCCGACGATGCTGCCTCCGTCACATACGGAGACGGCTGGTTCATGCCTACACAAAGAGACTTTGACGAACTGATTTACAGGACCACAAAAAGATATGGCAAGCTGAATGGCGTTCCCGGCATTCTGTTCACCAGCAACATCCCGGGGTATCAGGACAGAAGCATTTTCCTGCCCATGGCGGGAAGGAAGGACTACGACAGGACCTTCAACGAAGGATCATACGGCTTTTACTGGTCTGCCGACCGGTACGGAACAACCGAAGCGCACATTCTGTGGCTTGACTATACGGTTAAAGTTCCCAACGTGACGGACGACACGCGCGAACGCTACCTGGGACTGCCCGTCAGACCTGTCACATACGGTTCGGACGAATGATTAAACTAAAAGAGGCCCGCTTGATGACAGCGGGCCTCTTTTCGGTTTGGATATCTCAGGATAATCAGCGCCTTGGTCTTTCCTCGGCCACACGGACTGCAATTGCACGGCCTGCAACCTCCTTTCCGTTAAGGCCTTCGATGGCAGCCTTGGCAGCTTCATCATCAGCCATTTCAACGAAACCGAAGCCGCGTGAACGATGTGTTTCACGGTCAGTGATAATTCTTGCTGATGATACTTCACCAAACTGGCTGAATGCATCGGCCAGTTCTGATTCCTGCATACGGAAACTCAGATTGCTAACAAACAGGTTCATAAATGTGTTTAGGTTTGAATTTGTTAAAAGTTGTTCGCAAATGTATGCTAAAAATCAATTCTGCAATATCCTATTGTCTTTTTTTTCGTTGTGCATGGCAAAAAAAATGGTATTTTTGCAGATTGAATGTTTCAAAAGCTATTTTAAGGGGAAATGATAGAAAAGCACCTGGTTCTTGAAGATGCGGATCCTGCGGTATTTTATGGCGCAGGAAATGCCAATCTGCAGCTTCTCAAGGCGCTGTTTCCCAAAGTCCGCATAGTTGCACGCGGCAATGTTCTCAAGATTATGGGCGAAGACAGCGAGACGTCACGTTTCGAACAGGCAGTCCTGAGAATTGAAAAATACTGCTCGCGGTTCAACTCGCTTTCCGAAGAGAATGTCGTCGACCTGGTGAACGGCCAGGACCCGCAGGGTGAAAAGACATCGGACGTGATTCTTTTCGGCATTTCCGGCCGCCCCATCCTGCCCCGCACCGAAAACCAGAAGAAACTGGTTTCCGACTATTCCAGCCATGACATGCTGCTGGCTGTAGGCCCTGCCGGTTCGGGCAAGACATACACGGCCATTGCGCTTGCAGTCCGTGCGCTCAAGAACAAGGAAGTGAAGCGTATTGTGCTGTGCCGCCCCGCAGTCGAGGCCGGCGAGAAGCTGGGATTCCTGCCCGGCGACATGCGCGAGAAGATTGACCCGTACCTCCAGCCCCTGTACGACGCCCTTCAGGACATGATTCCCGGCGCCAAGCTCAAGGAACTCATGGATATGGGCACCATACAGATTGCACCCCTGGCATTCATGCGCGGCCGCACTCTGAACGATGCCGTGGTCATTCTTGACGAGGCGCAGAACACCACCCCGCAGCAAATCAAAATGTTCCTTACCCGCATGGGCTGGAACACCAAGATGATAGTCACAGGCGACCTTACACAGATTGACCTTCCGCCCACACAGATTTCAGGTCTGGTTCAGGCACTTGAAGTCCTCAGGGACATTGAAGGCGTGTCGATAATACGCATGACCAAGAAGGATATTGTGCGCCACAAGCTGGTGACCCGCATTGTCGAGGCCTATGACCGTTATGACGAGACCCATAAGGAAAAGGAAAGAAAACCATATAAATCAAAAGACAATGAGCAAAGCATTGACCGGAACTGATTTCAAGTTCAAAGGACAGAAGAGCGTTTACCACGGCAAGGTCCGTGACGTGTACAACATTGATGACGACCTCATGGTAATGGTTGCCACAGACCGCATATCGGCCTTTGACGTCATTCTTCCGAAAGGCATTCCTTTCAAGGGCCAGGTTCTGAACCAGATTGCAGCCGGTTTCCTTGACAAGACAGCCGACATCTGCCCCAACTGGAAACTTGCAACTCCGGACCCCATGGTTACAGTAGGTCTGAAGTGCGAAGGCTTCCGCGTCGAGATGATCATACGCGGCTATCTGACCGGTTCCGCATGGCGTGACTACAAGAACGGCTGCCGCATGCTTTGCGGAAACGTGCTTCCCGAAGGCATGAAGGAGAACCAGAAATTCCCCGAGCCTATAATCACTCCTACCACCAAGGCCGAAGAGGGTCACGACGAGAACATCTCGAAGGAGGAAATCATCGCCCAGGGTCTGGTAAGCAAGGAAGACTACGAGGTAATGGAGAAATACACCCGTGCACTCTTCCAGCGCGGCACCGAGATTGCCGCTCAGAAGGGACTCATTCTGGTTGACACCAAATACGAGTTCGGCAAGCGCGACGGCAAGGTTTATCTGATTGACGAGATTCACACTCCCGACTCTTCACGTTACTTCTACGCCGACGGCTACAAGGAGAAGTTCGAAAAGGGCGAAGCCCAGAAGCAGCTCTCAAAGGAATTCGTACGCCAGTGGCTCATTGAGCACAACTTCATGAACCAGCCCGGCCAGGTGATGCCCGAAATTACCGACGAATATGCCGACAGCGTTTCGGAGCGTTACATTGAACTGTACGAGCACATTACAGGCAGCAAGTTCCAGAAGGCTACGGCCGACGACCTTGCAGCACGTATTGAAAAGAACGTAACTGACTGGCTGGCAAAGCGCTGATCATGGGAGGAATGTGGGTCTTCATTGTAATCCTCCTGGGATTGGCCATCTTCAAGAAGGTTTTCAAGTCGATGGACGTGTTTTCCGATGACTTTCCGCCTGTCGGGACCGACAGCGGCAGTTCACAGACTGAAGTGCAGGACGTTCAGGCTGAAGTGCAGGACGTTCAGCCAAAGGAAGAGCATGTCCGTCCGGAAGTCCGAAATGCCCAATCGTCCGATACCGTAATTGAAAAGCCTTCCGAACAGCCGCAGCCGGCTCCGAAGGCCGTTTCATCGGCACGGCGTCTGTTCGGGCTTATTGGAAAGCCGCTGGGACATTCCAAATCGGAACAGCTGTTCAAGGACAAGTTCAAGCGGGAGAATATCAACGCCGATTATTGCAATTTCGAGCTTGAAAGCATAGAAGACCTTCCCGGAATAATCTCGGCCAACCCGAATCTGTGCGGTTTCAATGTCACCATTCCGTACAAGGAGGCAGTGATTCCGTATATGGACGAGCTGGACGAATCGGCAAGTGCTGTCGGCGCCGTCAATGCCGTAAAAGTCATACGGAATGGCGAATCGGCAAGACTTGTCGGCTACAATACCGACTGCATAGGATTCATGGAATCCATAAAGGAGCATGTCGGTGACCGCAAGAAGGCCCTCATTCTTGGAACAGGCGGTGTGTCAAAGGCCGTAAAGCACGCTTTTGACCTGCTTGGAATTGAAAGCCGCTATGTGTCACGCAGTTCCTCTTTTGACATTCTGGGATATTACGAACTGTCTCCGTCAATCCTTGACGAATACACTGTCATTGTGAACTGCACTCCGGTTGGAATGCACCCGAACGATGACCAGTGCCCCGACATACCCTATTCTTTCCTTTCGGCGGAACATCTGATATACGATGTCATATACAACCCGCAGGAAACGCTGTTCATGAAGAAGAGCAGGGAATACGGTGCGACTGCCATTGGTGGAGAAAAAATGTTTGAACTTCAAGCCGCTGCCAGCTGGAACATCTGGAACGGACAGGATTAAAAATAACCTACATAATGAACGAACGTTACATGCTTCGCGGTGTATCGGCCTCAAAGGAGGACGTGCATAACGCTATCAAGAACATTGACAAGGGTATTTTTCCAAAGGCATTCTGCAAGATAATACCCGACATTCTGGGCGGTGACCCCGAGTACTGCAACATAATGCACGCCGACGGTGCAGGCACCAAATCATCGCTGGCATACGCCTACTGGAAGGAAACAGGCGACCTGTCAGTCTGGAAAGGCATTGCACAGGACGCACTGATAATGAACATAGACGACCTGCTTTGCGTAGGTGCAGTTGACGGAATCCTTGTCAGCTCCACAATAGGCCGCAACAAGAACCTTGTTCCGGGCGAAGTGATAAGCGCAATAATAAACGGTACCGACGAACTGCTCTCCGAGCTCCGCGAAATGGGCGTTGGTGCGTATGCCACAGGCGGCGAGACTGCCGATGTGGGCGACCTTGTGCGCACCATAATAGTTGACAGTACGGTGACCTGCCGCATGAAGCGCAGCGACGTGATTGACAACGGCAACATACGTCCGGGCGACGTGATTGTAGGTCTTGCATCGTACGGTCAGGCCACATACGAAAAGGAATACAACGGCGGCATGGGCAGCAACGGCCTGACCAGCGCACGTCATGACGTATTCTGCAAGGATGTTGCAAAGAAGTACCCCGAGACATACGACCATGCCGTACCCGAGGATCTGGTTTATTCAGGCGGCCTGAAACTGACCGACAGCGTTGAAGGTTCACCCATCGATGCCGGCAAGCTGGTTCTCTCGCCCACCCGCACATACGCTCCTGTAGTAAAGAAGCTGCTCGACGCGCTGCGTCCGCAGATTCACGGCATGATTCACTGCTCAGGCGGTGCCCAGACCAAGATTCTGCACTTTGTCGAGAATGTCCACGTAATCAAGGACAACCTGTTCCCCGTTCCACCGCTTTTCCGCACCATACAGCAGCAGAGCGGCACCGACTGGAAGGAAATGTACAAGGTGTTCAACAGCGGCCACCGCTTCGAGGTCTATCTGCCCCAGGAATATGCACAGCAGGTAATTGCCATAAGCGAGAGCTTCGGCATTCCGGCTCAGATCATCGGCCGCATAGAGGCATCGGACCACACACACCTGACAATAAACAGCGAATTCGGCACTTTCGAGTACTGAAAACCGGTTTTTCGCTATTGCATAAGAAAAGAGGGTGATCCGTCATCCTCTTTTCTTGTTTTTTGACTGTGCCATTCTTCAAAGTCCCAGCATTGCTGCCGGCTGGATGTCAAGAGCAAGGCACAACTGTCCCGCTATCTTCAGGGTTGGTACGGCCCGACCTGAAACGTAATCGCTTATTCTGGACTGGCTCACGCCAATCTGCCGGGAAAGCTGCTTCTGGGTTATGGACTTTTCCTTCAAGGCATCAGCAATCAGTTCATGAACTGCGGGCTTCTCAATGGGATAATACTCTTTCTCGTACTCTATCACCACATCTGAAAGCATGGACAGTTCAATGGCATTGCGATCCCGCAGATCATTGCCGTCAACAACTGGCAGAAGCTCTTCAATCCTGTTCTGCGCATATTCGTACTGTTCCTTTGTTATCTTAGTCATAATCTCAGATGTTTTTGCAGTCAATCCTGTCGTATTCACTATGGCGGCCCACCCAACGGACAAATACATATCCCATCATGAATTTCACAACCACCACCAGTCTGAACTTGTTTCCCGAAATATTGAAAACATAATGCTGGTTTCCAACGTAATCGGCCGAAGGAAAATCCAGTCTCAGTTGCGAAAAGTTGTGCCAGTCGGCATTTTCCGTCATTTCATACCATCTCTCCAGTGGAACTTTCGCTTCCTCGTTCCCTACTGATTCGTAGAATTCCTTCAGTTTCCTGTGTGATACGATTTTCATGATATACTCCTGTATTTCCGGCAAAGATATCAACAATATTCTATTATCCAAAAGTTTACCGGCAAATACTTTTGAAATTCAATATCATTGTCAAAAATACAGATATAAGCTTATTATTCCATATTAATCTGATGTCAGTCTGAAAAAGTTGATTACCTTTGCCGCGTCTTGTTCCGATGTCCCTCCACGGGAATAGGATCAAAAGGGAATCAGGTGAGAATCCTGAACAGTCCCGCTGCTGTAAGCTCATGATAATCTGTCCAATCTTTGGTCACTGCCGGTAACGGTGGGAAGGCCGGACAGGAAAGAGCAAGTCAGAAGACCTGCAAGACAAGGAATTTTGCCGGAACAATTCTCGAGGAAAGAATTTCAGGCCTTGCAGCAAAGCATCAAGCCCATTTTTTGCACTCATTGTTGTTCCAGCTACTGCC
>JAKSIR010000063.1 GCA_024398695.1 Bacteroidaceae bacterium
CAAAATCGTTTCCAATATTGCAGCGAAACATTTTTTGAGCCTTCTGTCTGAATTACTGGCACAGCTGGAACATAGTTGGAATACGGCCCTAAACTTATCAGAAGTGATAATAAAACATAAGAAATATCATTGGCCTTCAATAATAAAAAAATAGAGAGCAACGCTTGCTGAGCAAGAAAAGTTTTTCTACTTTTGCGCCCGATTAGTGCCGTAGCAGGTTGAAGAAGTGCAGGTCACGTTGGCCGGGCCACCTGTCGGACGTAATGAATAAAAGCAAAATAAATGTACGTTATTGCTGAAATTCAGGGACAGCAGTTCAAGATTGAACAGGGTATGAAGCTGTTCGTGCACCACATTCAGGACGTTGAAGCAGGTGCAACCGTAGAGTTTGAAAAAATCCTTCTTGCCGACAAGGACGGAAAGGTTACCATCGGTACTCCGACCGTCAAGGGCGCAAAGGTAGTATGTGAAGTCAAGACCGCTCTTGTCAAGGGTGAAAAGGTTCTTGTTTTCCACAAGAGAAGAAGAAAAGGTTACCGTAAGCTGAACGGTCACCGCCAGCAGTTCACAGAACTTATGGTTAAGGAAGTAGTAGCATAACCCTGAAAAAACAAGAAAGATATGGCACATAAAAAAGGTGTAGGTAGTTCTAAGAACGGCCGTGAGTCTGCCAGCAAGCGCCTTGGCGTTAAGATTTGGGGTGGACAGTTTGCAAAAGCAGGTAACATCATAGTACGTCAGCGCGGTACACAGCATCATCCGGGTGAAAACATCGGCATGGGCAAGGACCACACACTGTACGCTCTGGTTGACGGAACGGTACAGTTCAAGAAAGGCCGCAATGACAGAAGCTTCGTTTCAGTGATTCCTGTTCAGGAAGCTGCTGAAGCCTGACAATAGAACACATTTCGAAAAGGCTCACATTTGTGGGCCTTTTTTATTCAACACTAATTACTATAAGGTATGCTGACACTCAAGCAAATTACCGAACAGACCGATGCCGTGCTGGCAGGTCTGGCAAAGAAGCATTTTGACGGTGCAAAGGAAGCAATAGACAAGGTCCTGGAACTGAACGACATCCGCAAGAAATCGCAGTTGCAGCTTGACCGTAATCTGGCCGAAAGCAAGAAGATGGCCGCACTCATAGGACAGCTCATGAAGGCCGGCAACAAGGATGAGGCCGAAAAGGCAAAGGAACAGGTTTCCGCAATGAAGGAGACCAACCGTCAGCTTGAAGAGGCAATGACAAAGGCCGATGACGACATGCGTGCCGTTCTGTGCACCATCCCGAACATCCCCTACCCCGAGGTTCCCGAAGGCAGGTGCGCCGAGGACAACTGGGTTGTAAAGTCAAACCTCAAGGAATGCGTGATTGGTCAGGATACCGTAGGTAACTGGACCTGCAACCCCCAGAACGGCGAAGCCAAGGTTCCGCACTGGGAGCTTGCAAAGAAGTACAACCTTATTGACTTTGACCTTGGCGTAAAGATTACAGGCGCCGGATTCCCGGTTTATATAGGCAAGGGCGCACAGCTCCAGCGTGCACTCATAAACTTCTTCCTGGCCGAAGCGAACAAATCAGGCTATACT
Source organism: Bacteroidaceae bacterium (assembly GCA_024398695.1). Lineage (GTDB taxonomy): Bacteria > Bacteroidota > Bacteroidia > Bacteroidales > Bacteroidaceae > Colenecus. Next base: position 1,591 of record JAKSIR010000063.1, read on the forward strand.
GAGATAATGCCGCCTACCGTTGTCAACCAGGCATCGGGTTACGGCACAGGCCAGCTTCCCGACAAGGAAGGACAGATGTACCACTGCGAGATTGATGACCTCTACCTCATTCCTACAGCCGAGGTTCCCGTCACCAACATCTACCGCGACGTCATTCTGGACGAGAAGCAGCTTCCGGTCAAGAACTGCGCATACACCCAGTGCTTCCGCCGTGAGGCAGGTTCGTACGGCAAGGACGTACGCGGTCTGAACCGTCTGCACGAATTCTCGAAGATCGAGATTGTACGCATAGACACTCCGGAACATTCGGCCCAGAGCCACAAGGAAATGCTGGCACACGTTGAAGGCCTGCTCCAGAAGCTGGAACTGCCGTACCGCATTCTGCGCCTTTGCGGAGGCGACCAGAGTTTCACATCGGCCATATGCTATGACTTCGAGGTATTCTCCGAGGCTCAGCAGCGCTGGCTTGAGGTTTCGTCGGTATCAAACTTCGACACCTACCAGGCCAACCGCCTGAAGTGCCGCTACCGCCGCGCCGACAACGGCAAGACAGAACTCTGCCACACGCTTAACGGTTCTGCCCTGGCTCTTCCGCGCATAGTTGCAGCCATCCTGGAGAACAACCAGACCGAGAAGGGTATCCGTATCCCGAAAGCCCTGGTTCCGTTCACCGGCTTTGAATACATTGACTGATCCGGCAGAGGACATTTACTGGTCAATATAGAGCAAGGCTGCCGTTACGGTGGCCTTGTTTATCAATATCAATATGGAAAAACTGTGGAACGGTAATTACGTCAGAATATGGACGGTGAACTTTCTGGTTCACTTTTCGTTCATGCTCATTGTGCCGCTGCTTCCACTGTATCTGAGCGAGACATTCGGCGCCGGCAAGGACACTATAGGAATGGTGCTTACCGGATACACCATAATGGCACTTATGGTACGTCCGTTCAGCGGGTTCATTGTGGACAGTTTTCCGCGCAAGGCCGTTCTGGTCGTCTGCGGATTCCTGTTCTTTGCTCTGTTTGTAGGATATCTGGTAGCCGGATCGCTTGCTGCATTTGCAATTTTCCGCACCCTTCACGGTGCCCCCTTCGGTGCCACTACGGTAGCGGCAAGCACCATAGCGATTGACGTGTCGCCGTCATCGAGACGAGGCGAGGCAATAGGGTATTACGGGCTCAGCAATAACCTTGCCATGGCGCTTGGACCGGCTCTGGCCATTGTGCTGCTTGAGGCTTTCGGCGGCAATTACAGGGCTCTGTTCTGGGTGTCGCTATGCTCGTCGCTGGCAGGACTTCTGCTGGATGTGTCACTGAAACTGCCGGCACGCGATTTCGTTCCCGAAAAGAAAGTGCTGTCGCTTGACCGTTTCTTCCTTCTGAAAGGCTGGCCCGAGGCCATAGGAATTGCGTGCTTTGCATTCAGCTACGGAATACTCTCCACTTACGTCGCCATTTACGGCAAGGAGGAACTTGGCATAACCGGAGGCACGGGACTGTTCTTCGGGCTCTGCGCCATAGGCCTTATTGTTTCAAGACTCACCGGAGCCCATGCCCTGCGCGACGGTCTTGTAAGCAGGAATGCAGCAATGGGCATGTCGGTCTCAATCTTCGGCTATCTGCTGTTCGCTGCACTGCACAACCCCATAGGCTATTACGGCGCAGCTCTGATCATAGGCCTTGGAAACGGTCACATGTATCCGGCATTCCAGACAATGTTCATAAATCTGGCACCGAACAGCCTTCGCGGCACGGCCAATTCGTCAATCCTGACTTCATGGGATGCAGGCGTAGGTCTGGGTGTTCTCATTGGAGGCATCTTTTCCGAATATTTCGGATACCACAGCGCATTCTGGGCTGCCTGGGCCGTGAACGCATTCGGAGTTCTGTTCTATTTCACGAAAATCCGCCCTCATTTCGAGGCTGGCAAATTACGTTAGCCGGAATGGCCGTCAACGCAGGTCAACGATTTCGGCCGACGGGTACTTGTCAACCGGGCAAGTGAACATGGCGTCGGAAAACTTCTGTTCCGGCAGCCACCTTTCAATGCGGATGCTTACCGAACTGTCATCCTGCACAAGGTCTATCCTTTCCGGACGTGATGTCTGAGTGTTGACACGTATCGTGACCTTCAATATACCGAGTACGGTTCCACCCTTCTCCTTGGGCTCCATGACAAAACTGTCAGAACCCTTCTGGGTAATCCGGAAACTGTCAGCCCTCTTCATGAGCTCCGCAGGATTAAGCAGGACCACCTCTTCCGGGCTGGGGTTGCTGATATAGATTTCCTCTATGCCATCGCCGTAATCGGCTCCGTTCCAAAGGGTTTTCGAATCGAACCACGCCGTCGTTTCGCCGTCTTCAAGCACCAGGAGGAATTTGCTGCCGGATACCGAGAGAACGAAATCCTGCACGTCGGTATTGTCGCCATAGTTCAATGTGGCCGTGCCGCTTACAAGCGAAGGTCCATCGGCCTTGAGTCTTGACACGGTCCTGGAAAAAAGGCTGCCTTCCCCACTCTGCGCCATGACGGAACCGCACAGGAGTACAGTCATTACGAATGTCTTCAATTTCAGTGACAGCATGACATTTACAGGGTTTATTGGAACTTACAGTTCATCTTTGGCATACAGGTAGTCAAACAGCGGCGAATCGTATTCGAAATAGTCATCGGCTGTGAAGAACCTTTCAAGCTCAGCCTTTGCCGTTTCCTGGCTGTCCGATGCGTGGACTATATTCTCCTGATGGCTCATGCAGAAATCACCGCGGACTGTACCGGGTGCGGCGTTGCGGCCATTGGTGGCGCCTGTCATTTCGCGAACCACGCTTACGGCATCAATCCCTTCCCAACAGCACAGTATGACCGGAGCCGCCATCATTGATGATTCGATAATCGGATAAAACGGTTTGCTGACAAGGTGTGCATAGTGCTGAGCGCACTTCTCCTTTGTGAAGCGGTACATCTTCATGGCCACCAGCTTGAGTCCTTTCTTTTCAAAGCGGCTTATCACTTCACCTACCAGTCCGCGCTGCAGAGTGCAGGGCTTCAATATAACGAATGTTCTTTCCATATTCCATAAGTTTTGCGACTGCAAGGCCGACGTCAGAGGTTCATGCCTTGGACTTGGCGAGCTTGCGCCACTTCTCGCGTGCAAGCTGCTGCATGTCGACCACCACATCGCGTTCATCGACAATCTCGTCGCCAAGTATCGTTTCTATAACATCTTCCATGGTAATGATACCCTGGAATGCACCGTATTCGTTGATTATGATGGCTATCTGCTCCTTGCATTCAAGCATCTTGTCCCAGATGACATCGAGGGTAGTGTCTTCGGGGAACGACGGCACGTTACGCTTGATGTCGGCCAGTCGGGCATCGAACTTGTCTTCAGCCATAAGCTGCAGAGCATCCATGCGCAGTATGTATCCGGTAATGTATTCATCGCTCTTGTCATACACCGGAATGCGGCTGTGATGCAGGAATCGGCGGTCGCGGTAGAACGACTTGATGGTCATTGACTCCGAAGCAATGGCTGCCACTACACGCGGAGTCATGGCCTGCACGGCCGTCAGCTCGTCAATGTTGATAAGGTTCTGGATGATCTCGTTCTCGTCCTCGTCCAGTTCGCCGGATTCCACTGCCACATCGGCCATAGCCCCGACCTCTTCACGCGAAACCGCAGTCTCGGTAGTCTTCGGAGTGAAAACCTTCTGCAGTTTCTCAATGCACCACACAAGCGGGAACATAATGATTATGAGCACCTCAATGCACTTGACGGCAGTACCCATCAGCGACTTCCAATGACCGGTACCGAGCGTTTTGGGTATTATTTCCGAAAACACCAGAATGAGTATGGTGGTCACGGCCGATACAAGTCCGAACCAGGCCGAACCGAATACCAGAGTAGCCTGACGGCCCACGCCTGCGGCGCCTATGGTGTTGGCAATGGTGTTCAGTGCAAGTATGGCCGCAATGGGCCTTGAAGGGTCTGTCTTGAATGATTTCATCCTGACGGCAGGCTTGTAGCCTTCGTCCTCACGCATGGTGATGTATGACAACGGAGTGCTCATAAGGGTGGCTTCAAGCACCGAGCATAGAAAGGAAATGGCCATTGAGCCACACAGGAAGACAATCAGCAATCCCATATCTGTCTGCAAAGGTAATATTTTTCTGACATCCAGCGAAGGTCAGTCATGTAAAGTGTCCGCAAAGCGGCGAAGCTTGTGATTTCCGGGCTTCAGATTGTCAAGCAGCAAGACCCGGCCCGATGCTCCTGCCCGCAGTTCTGAAACCATGCTTATCGACTCGGCTGTCACATACACCTTGCGCGACAGAACCGCAAATGCCAGCACCGGATTGTATGTGTCTTCAGAATATATCTGGCAGAAATCCCAAGGATAGCTTCTGACCAACTGTTCTATTTCATAGGGAGTACGGCGCGAAGTGGTGACCCATGCCTCGCATCGGTCATCGGGATGTTCCCTGTTCCATTCCGACAGCTCCTGGAAGATGGAATCAAGACGGCCGCGCATCCATTCCACTTTCATGGTCGAGTACCGGCTCGGACCTCCTATCACGCACGATACGGCATTGCCGGCATTTCCCAGATGCAGTTGTCTGAAAGCGCGTACAGCATCCTCCTTCATACGGTCCGACACGAACACATATGCACCATATATCATCTCGATGTTCGGGCGGGCCGGCGGATTGTCATGACAGGGTGCATATATATGCCCGAACGTATCGGTCCTGTAGCCTCTGGGGTAGAAAATGACACGCGACTCCAGCCCTATACGGCGGGCCATGACCTTGACGGGATAGAATGTCCCGCTGCCCGTGCCTGCCACAAAACTGTAATCTCCAGCCGATGACGGGATGTTCCCGCATGTAAAAAGCCCCATGCACATTATGTTCATACGGTCAAGCAGATACGAGACGAACTTTGCCAGGCGGTTTCTGAAACGCACAGCCACCAGGTCATATTCCATACCCAGACTGAGCGCCAGCGCCACACTCTGGCTCTGATGACCTGCTTTCCCGTCTGTCAGTATCAGTACCTTCATGCTATCCTTGCGATAATGTCACGGGCACATGCTTCCATGGAACCGACGCGCTTTTCTACGGCTGCCACGGCCCTGTTGCTGTATGCCGACGCAAAATCGGGTTCAGTAAGAAAACGGCCGATGACCTTGATCACAGCTTCCTCCATTTCTGCAGCATCGGCTTCCGGTATCTGCACAATGGCGTCTTCTGACAGAAGATCCTTCATGACCTGACGGAAGTTCTCAGTGTAAGGTCCGACGACTACCGGTTTTCCAATTGCACACGGTTCAATCATGTTCTGGCCGCCGTGTTCGCTGACTGTCTTGCCCACAAAGACCGCCGATGACAGCTCATACAGCGAAGACAGCTCACCTGAAGTGTCGCAAATATACACTCCTGTACCGGGCACGGGCTGTTGACCGTGGCTACGGCGGCAGGAGTTCAGCCCGAACTTCCTGACATGCCGTTCAATAGCCGGGACGTTACTGGAATGACGCGGGACCAGCACCAGTTTGAGTTCAGGAATGACAGGCTTGAGTCTGACGTAGGCTTTCAACAGCAAGACGTCTTCGCCGGGCCATATACTGCCTCCTAGAAGTATCGGCCCGCCGCCTGTCCATGCCCGCAGTTCGTTCTCCTTGTCCGGGTTGCGCTTCGGAATGCCGAACTTGAAGGAACTGCTGACCGATATGCAGTCCTCAGGCACGCCTGCCCGCTTGAAACGGTCCGCATCCATGGCGGACTGGGCATACACATGCGAAATGCGGCTGAACACATCACGGAACAGAAAACTTAAATACGCATATCCCCTGACACTTGAGTCGGACAGTCTGGCATTGACAAGAAAGAACGGAATACCATATTTCGAAGCAGCTAATATGAAATTCGGCCAGATTTCCGTTTCAACCACAACTATTGCACTGGGTTTCAAATGTTTAATGGCACGACGGACCGAAAAAGCCAAATCAAGCGGATAGAACGTCAGCACATCTGAAGGACCTGCTGACGTGAGCATTACCTCATTGGCCGATTGCCATGCAGTCTGTGTCGACACCGATATGATAAAGGATTTTGACGAGTCCTGCCGTTTCATCTCCTTCATCATGTCCAACGCTATCTTGACCTCGCCCAAGGAAACGGCATGAATCCATATCCTTTCACCGGCAGGTGTCAGATCTATGCGGTCCGTCACTTTCCTTGAATAAAACCCGAGCCTGGCAAAAAAATGGGAGAAACGCAGTTGACCGCCTTTCAGGAGCACTCTGAACACAAGAACTACAGAAGACAGAATAAAGAAGACGGTTAAAACCAGATTATATATCAGCATGCGGACATATGTCCGCTTACGGCATTGCTTGTCCATTCATCTAACCAATACTGAACACAAATAAAATGAAATTATATCTGATCATGAAATTATACCCACACTAATTTCATATTGCTTGCATCAAAGGTCCGGCTCGTCCCGGGACCGCTTGCATTGTCAGCTGAACTCCCGCAGAAAAGGCTTGAAGTTACTGCTGTTCGGGGTATCGATGATTGCAAAGACAATGCGGCTGAAACGGCCATGGAACTCCTGCTCGTCAAGGACCTGATGGAACAGGCCGGCCATCTGTGCCGGAGGAGTGCAGAACGCTCCGCATCCCAGCGCGCCAAGCACAAGACTGTCATGTCCCTTCAGCGCACCTATCCGCAGAATAGTACGTATTTTCTCCCTTATCGTATCCTGGTCCTCACTGGAAATCTTTCCGTCAACAAGCATACTGTGCCCGTGTTTGGGATTGAAATTTAACGATGCGACCGATATGACCGATGCCGTGAACGGGCTGGCAGCCAGAGCATAGCCTTCGTCACGTGTTCCACGGAAAAAGGTGATTCCCGGGCTGTATATGCCGCCATATGTATTGTCCATGGGATAGCGCTCGGCCCTGCGCTCCACCCCGACCAGCTGTGCAAGATCGCCGAACTGACCGCCCGTAAGAGAGAACTGATACAGTGAAACAGCAAGTGTGCTGCGCCGGCAGAGCTCCTCCTCCTGCGCGCTGGAGCCCGTCAGTACACCACCCCCGGGATGATACAGACTGGCCATGTTAAGAACTGCCGGATTGAACCCATGTTCCACCAGATCACGTGCTGCAAGAATGCAGTCCGTATTCTGAACCTGCAGTGCAGTTTCACATGCGACATAACGGTCCGGCAGCCGGATCGGGGCACTGAACATTTCAGCATGCGGGACATACAGTTCCCGGGCAGGCAGCGCAACCACACAGTCACTCTCTGTACGGTACGCTCCGTCGCGGAAAATCTCCAGATTGTGACGGAACACTTTCTGAAGCATGGGGCGCGAGTCTCCGTTTCTTGTACTTGTGGCCTTGTACCATCCGCAAAGCCAGATATTGGAATTCCATGTCTGAGCGTGTAACATGGTGCAAAGATATCCAAATGTTCACTACATTTGCATAGCAAATTACAACATCATGCTCGAGCAGGTAGCTACAATTGTACGACAGGCAGCCGGTTACATGGTGACCGACGGGTTCAGAATCGAACAGAAGGACGGAGCGGCAAACATCGTCACTTCATCGGACTATGCCGTACAGCATTACCTGTGCAAGGAACTGGCAAAGCTGATTCCGGGAAGCGGATTCATCTGCGAGGAAGAGGATTATCTGGATCCTGACAAGGAACTGGTATGGATTATCGACCCCATTGACGGCACATGCAACTACGCCCGCGGCATTGATGACTGCTGCATATCGGTTGCGCTGAAAAAAGGCAGTGACATTATTCTGGGAACGGTATTCTGTCCGTCACGCAACGAAATGTACTGTGCGGAACTCGGCAAAGGCGCCTCCCTGAACGGCAAGCCCATACACGTATCGGACCGTCCGTTTGAAAACGCCCTGTTCATAACGGCCCTGGGTGTATATGTGAAGCAGTGCGCCGAATACAGCAACAGTATCATCATGGAGGTTTACCCTCAGGTCAATGACATCCGCCGTTTCGGTTCGGCTGCACTTGACCTGTGCTACATTGCCGCCGGCAGGTGCGAAATAATGTTCGAAGTGCGCCTGTGCCCCTGGGACTACGCTGCCGGGATGCTCATACTGACTGAGGCCGGGGGCTACGTAAGCGGTCTGAAAGGCAAGCCGATGACTTTTGACCGTCCCGAGCCCATAATAGCAGCCAACTGCCGCGAAAGCCACACCCGTCTGCTCGAAACCGTTGATCGGCACATCGCATCCATCCCCTACTGACCGTCAGGTGTCATTTTCCCGTGCAGCATTTTGTCAATACAGCAAAATGCAATAGTTTTGTCATGTAAATAAAGATGACAGACTCAAGTCAAGCTCTGAATGAAGAAAACGCTCTTTCCCGTAATACTCGCATCGGCCTTATGCCTGATGGCATGTAAAGAAGAAATGCCGTACGAAGACGCTCTTGAATACACCTACGGCATCTGGCCAGGTTCACGGACAAGTGCCGAAACCGGCAGCGGGTGCTTTCACTTCATTGATTCCGTATTCACCTCATGGACAGATTTCGAAAGCTGTTCCGTACATGCGAAAGGCAAAACGGCCGATGAATGGTACGCCAACGGAGACATGCAGGTAGAGCAGCTTGTGACCGATGCCGGCAACAAGGCCAGGGACATGTACAGAGCACTGCTGGATGCAGCCACATTAACGGACCTTGGCAGCGGCA
>JAKSIR010000064.1 GCA_024398695.1 Bacteroidaceae bacterium
GCCAGAGAATCAGTCTGGAGGTTATCGGCAAAGATTAAAGCACAATCTCGTTGCCTACCTTGCGGGCGCGGTTCGGATGGTCCAGATCCATGCCGGTGGCAATGCCAATCTCAACCAGCACGTTCCATCCGGCACACAGATAGACATAGGGATTGAAGTCTCCGGCGGCAGGAGTCTTGATGGTCGGGAACGGAGTGCTGTGATCGGCAATGGCAACAACTTTTACGCCTGCGCCCCTGACCAGACACTCCTGAATCTTCTCGTACTCGTCAGCAATAGGATCTACCCAGAAAATAATGTCACCCTCCTTCATAACCTCTTCAATACCGTGAAGGGCGTATGTGCCCTCAAGAAAATCTGACTTGCGGCGGGTAATCTCGTTGGTCTTCAGAGTAAGTTCCTCGGCTACACCGTCATTGTATCCGGCAAAGTATATGGTCTCGGCCTTTTTGACCCAATCCACAATCTCAGCAGGAATGTCGAGCGTAAGAGCCTTCTCAATCTGCGATGGCAGCGATGCGAGAGCTGAACTTACATCACGGTCGGACATGTTCCACAGCACCGACTCATAATAAAGAGCCTGCTCTACAACACTCTTTGTGGCAGCTACAGCCTGTTCCCATCCGCAGTTCAGTACATGAGTCTGAGCGCAGAATGATGAAAGAATTGTATCCTGGTTGGCAGTAAGGCCGAATCGCAGAGGATTGCCCTCCTCCATAAGCTTCTTGGCAAGAAGAGTGACCTCCTTTGTACGGCCCGAATTCGATGCAAAGAAAACGGCATACCTGCTGAGGTCGTATTCGCGCGACTGCCATGAACCGTCAGTCTGAGCGTTCAGTTCCAGGCCCCAGTGCTTTGACTTGCGAAGCGAGTTCTTTGCCGGGAAAATGCGGCTGGAGCCCTCACCTGTAAAATACACATTACCGGCTTTCCTGACCAGTCCGGCAATTTGGGCGGTACAAGAAGGGTCAAACTTCTTCACCGTTTCAACAGTATCCATCATTTCCTGCACAAGTGCGTACTGTGCATACTTACGGTCCTTCAGATTCATATATGCAATTGAATTAGGTTGTACAATATAGGTTATCGGTCAAGCAGTTTCTTGAGATTCTGTATCTTCTCAACAAACTCCCTGGTTTCCTCACGCTGCCGGTTGATGAAGCTGTTGTCATCAAGCTTCCCCCATGCGGCAAGCATTTCATCCTCACCCAGAAAAGTGGCCTGGCGAAATTTGTTTTCGTAGTCCTTCTTTCTGGATTCATATACCTGTGAAAATACATAATTCTGGATTTCAATGCCGCGGTTCAGCACGTTCAGCCAGTCCTCGGACGTCAGAGTCTCAAGTTTGAGCAAGTGTTTCAGCGAGAGATATGCATGACAGAGTTTGTCCTCAGGATAGTGCTTCCAGATTTCATTGTAACGGTGATGGATTTCCTTCCAGGTATTGATATTACCCTCTTTTATGTCACTTTTCAGCGTGTCCAGATCATCCATTGACATGAGCTGGCCGCCCAGATTGAACCAGACTTTCTTGCGCTGGCCGTCGAACATTTCCGAAATGCTCCTGAAACTCATGTCGGGGTTATCCTGAAGATAAGCGGAGATATTCCTGACAGCGTAATAGACAATCATGTCACCATATGCATGATAGGCTTCATACGGCTTGAGAATACGCACCCGGCGCTTTGACTTCTCCATGTTCTCGCCAAACACCTCAAGACCTTCGACCTCCTGTTTCGGACCGTTCAGAAGCGTACGGCCAAGTTCCATCAGTTCATCATCGGGCATGCCGTCGAAGGATTTGCCCTGCTTCAGCAGCCAGGCTTTCGCTGTCCATCTGTCAAGCAGTTTGCGGGCCTGGATGGCCTCTTCCATGGTGTCAGGAGCATACGCATCGAACTCGATGTTCTGCACCTTGAAAATGCGCGTATCGCGGTTGGCATATTTCCAGTTGTTCCGCGCCATGGCAAACATGTTGTACATCCATGAGAAAGCCGGCATGACATGCAGTTCACCGTTGACTTCATCGTTGCTGACAAGCGCAAACGGGAACGGGTTTATCATCTCGGCCGGGTAAGCGGCCTTTGCCAGCATTGTGAAACTGGCAAACTTGCAGGAATGCTTGACACTGGTGCACAGCCCCGGCCAGAATCCGCGGCCGGCTTCAATCTCATTGTCATTGGTACGGCTGTTATGGTTTGAGCCGATGGTTGCACCGGCAGCCAGATTCGACTGGCCCTTGACGACGCTGGCAATGAGGAACGAATTGTTATGATGCTGTTCATGTGCAGGAAAGATCAGGTTGTTCAGAACCTCGCAGCACGATATGGTCGAATTGTCTCCAAGGAACGAGTTGATCAGACGCGCGCCGTACTTGAGATTGGAGTGGCTTCCGAGAACGAACTTTACGGCAATCACGGAGTAGAATATACGGCAGCCGTATCCGACGATACCATTCACCATGACTACATTTTCACCGATCTGGCTCGGTTCCTTTTCACTGGAATTGATGGTAAGGTTCTTGAGCTTGCTCGCGCCTTTTATGTAGCAGCTGTTGCCTATCTTCACATCCTTGATGATCCAGGAATTCTTGATTACACATTCATATCCTATGGTCCCGTAGAATCCGCGGCGTGAATCGAAAGAGCTCTGTGTAATGGCTTTCAGACGGTCCTGCAGTTTGCGGTCGTCAATGAATTTGGCCCACATATATGCATCGGCCGCAATCATTCCGTCGAACGGAAGCACCTTGCGGCAGCCGGTCTCGTTCATGAGTTCCAGCCAGACACGCACATTTTCGTCTTCACCCTCCTTCACAATGCCGTTGCCGAACTTCGCGTGGTCCGTACATGACATTTCCTGAATGTTGAAAAGCATGCAACGGTCACCTATGATGTAGTGAGAAAGATAGTGGACATTATGAATTGCGCAATCGTCTCCAATGTCACAGGAATGTATCGAGCTGTTGGTTATGCCGCACGAGAGTCTCAGGTCATGATACTGGAGACCGTTTGAGGTGATTCGGCCAAGTCTTACAAACCCGTAGAACTTGTTGTTCTTGACCATTGTCGGATCAAACTCGCCGCTGACCATGATGGTATCCCAGCTCATGGCCGTGTTGTCGTTCTTGACCAGAATCTCGATTTCAGAACTGGTCAGATGGCGCCAGCCGCCTTCGGGAGCCTTAACCTGCGTATTGCGCAGATAATATTTGGTTTCCCCGGCAGGAATGTATTTCGGTTCCAGGAAACTGTTGTAAATCCTGTCCGATGTCAAAATGGTTACTCTTTCCATAAGTCAGTCTGTCAACAATGAACCGCGCAAAGATAATCACATGATTCCAAACTCACAAATTTTAAGCCATATAAAATATTATTTTATATGAAGTTGAAAGACCGCAAAAAAATGCGGTATGACCCACCAGAAGCAGAAGTCATACCGCAAATTCCGTCACCGCGGGCAATTATTCCGCGGGCTTCTCTTCAGCAGCCTGCGCTGCAGCTGCGGCAGGATCCGAGAAGTCGTTTTCGCCATACTTGACGAGCAGGTCGTACCATGAGAAGATTTTTCTCATGTGGCTGGGATATACCCTCTCGCGGTCATAATCGGGAATGATTTCACCGAAGAACTTACAGAGCTTGTCATCGGCCGACTTCTTGTAGTCGAATTCGACGGCCTTCTTGCCGAACTTGTCTTCGATTGCCTGAAACACCAGTCTCAGAGGCATCTCCTTGTCATCGGTGAAGATTGAAATGTCACCCAGACCGACAATCTTGTCTGTAGCCTGAATGGGCAGACGCTTTTTGGTCTCGTCAATGTTCTCTACAATAAGTGCACCGCGTCCGCGGGTCAGCAACTTGAACAGTCCGGGCTTGCCGGAAATGGTCAGAATTTCGTTAATCATATACGTGTTGGATAATTATTATACACTTTCAAGAATATCGGTTATTCGGTCATGAAGATTCACACTGCCGTCGTTCACTATCATGAAATCGCACAATTCAGATAATTTTTCCGGAGGCATCTGCGCGGCCATCCTGCGTTCCACACTTTCGCGGGTTTCACCGTCACGCATCATGCAGCGCTGGATTCTCAGCTCAAGCGGAGCACTGACACCGACAATCACATCGAATTTGTCGGCAAGCCCCGATTCAAACAGTATTGCAGACTCAAATACCGTGTATTTACAGTCGGCATACCCTTCGTTCCATTTTAAATAATCATGAACCACTGCAGGATGAACCAAAGACTCAACCTTCCTGCGTACGTCGGAATCGGAAAAAATCATTGACGCAAGAATCTTCCTGTCAAGCTTTCCGTCGGAATCATATATTGCAGGTGATATGTCGCGCTTCAGGGCATCCACAAGTTCAGCATCGGACTCCATAAGACGTCTTGCCATGACATCGCTGAAATACACGGGCACGCCCATGGTTTTCATTATGCCGGCAACAAAACTCTTGCCTGTCCCTATGCCTCCTGTCAAAGCTATTGTCTTCATATCAGTCCTTCTCAAGCAAATATTCGACCAAACCCGATAATACTCTTACATTCTTCACACCTGCGGGCTTCTCCAGAAGAACCGGTTCCGCCTTACCGCCATCGGCCTCGTGAAGAGTGGCATAATCGATGCCGACCTTGAAATCACGTTCCGCAACATGGTCGAAATCGGACATCCTGACCCAGCTCGAGACCGTGACTGTTGAAGGAAATGTCCTCAGGCGTACGCCGTGCGGAAAGTCAACGGCTGTCAGTGGCACCTTCAGGCGCTTTTCAGTATACTGTTCAGCCCGGACAGTCATCCGAACCTCAGAAACTGCAGGAAACGAACTGCCCACAGGCTCCAGACTGACGGTGACGTCAATGGAATCGGTCCCGATTTCAATGCCGTCAACATTGGCCGATATGGAAGTCGCCGCCAGTTCTTCATCCAGGAGATACACCGTCACGCTGTCAGGCAAAAAAGAAACCGTTTCGGCGTAATACTGACTGGCACTGGTAAATTCGCCCCCTGCAACGACAGGCAGAAGACGCTTGTGCTGACGGACGAATTCGAACGCCAGAGTATCGGGCGTGACGTTTCTTATCATGACAGACTGCGGCAGAAACGCCGCAAGACTGTCCCTGAATTCCCATACGGCAAATGTAGCCCTCTGAGAACCTTTGGTAAAATTGCGGCTGTCTATTTCCAGCGTATTACGGCGACACACCCTGGCCGCTTTCATCAGTGACGTCCCCTTGCCCGACAGAGAAACGCTGACTGTCGGCGGAAGGTCATTGACAACGCGCATTTCATCCGGAACATTGTACAGTCTGACCGGCACGTTCACCACCGTCTCGAAATTGGAGTTCATGGACAGTGACCACCAGATGAAGAACGACATTATCAGGAAAAGAACAAAAACGGGAAACTCCCCTTCGAACACTTTCGAAAGGAATCTCCCATTCTTTTTCTTTTTGTCACCAAGCCGAGGCATAGAGTTCAGTTGGACAGAGAACCGGTTGCCCGTTGCCCGTATCAGGCCTTTTCTTCCTTCGAAGAATCTTTTTTCTTCCTTCTGGAAGGCTTCTCTGCCTTTACAGGCTGAGGAGTCGGAACCGGATTGACATAACGCTTGTCAACTCTGATCTTGAGGTCTTTGGCAACTTCAACGGTGACTGACACCTCATCGATATCCTTGATCTTTCCAAAGATGCCGGTACTGGTGACGACGTCCTGTTCCTTCTGAAGAGCATTGCGGAACTTCTCGCCCTCCTTGTCCTGACGCGGACGCATGAACAGCATCATTACCAGGAACACCAGAAGGAGCATCCATATCATACCGCCGCCTGCGCCGCCCTGTGCTTGGCCGTTGGAGGACTGGTTGAAAGAACCGGCATCGGTATCCTGCACCAATGTCATGATGTGATTGCTGACCACTTCCTGAGCTGTCATCTGGAACGGGTCGAGTAGAAGCATGTTTGCCATAATAACGATATTTTATTGATTTATAATTCTTTGTTCAGCTTTCCCTGAGCCGACAGGTCCTTTGCAATGGTATCGAGCATGCCGTTCACGAAACTGCCGCTTGCAGGCGTGCTCAGCAGCTTTGCAAGTTCGACATATTCGTTAATCGTAACCTTGACAGGCACACCGGGAATGTGCAGCATCTCAGCCAGAGCTGTCTGGATTATGAGCACGTCCATGAATGCCAGACGGCTGGGATCCCAGCGGCGGCAGTTGGCGGCAATCAGGGTCTCGCGCTCGTCCTTGCATGCAAGTGCGGCATGCAGCAGATCCAGTGCGAACTGGCGGTCCTCCTCATCCTTGAACTCCTTCTGGAGCGGCTGTTCCCCGCCCTCTTCCGGCAAAAGCGTCCGCAAGGTCTTCATGACAAACGAATCAATCAGCTCCTTGTCGCCGTTCCAATAGATATTCTGTTCTTCAAGCAGTGTGTCAAAAGCCTCGTTCTCCTGGAACAGGGACTTGTATGCCTTCTTCCAGAATTCCCTGTCTGTCTGGAAATCAAACTTGTCATTCTGACAATACTCCTCCATAACGTCCGACTCCAACAGAGCCTGATAGCTGTCTTTCAGGAAATCCGAACGTTCAAGCCATTCAAGACTGTTTCCTTCGGCAAAAGCAGCCAGTTGCGCGTTTTCTTCAAGAACAGCGAAACAGCGGTTGGAGGAAAGCAGTTCCTCCTTGCGGGAGATGCGCGGAGCACCCATGCGCTTCTGCCTTTCGACAGACCTGCGCGCCATTCTGGCAAAGAAAACAGGAAAATAAAGGAGAGTCTCGTAAAGTGTGTAAGCGCTGTCCAGACTCTGGGCAAGCTCACGGTCAGCGAGCTTCTGATTCTGCCCGCCGTTCTGGTAATATGCGTAAATTACCTGTACTGTCTTCAGTCTGATGAGAACTCGATTGACCATTTTATCAAAGTCCGTTTGATGGTTCGACTGCAAAAGTACTGCTTTTTTCCATACGTGGCCTACATTTTTCCCCTCCAAATTTTCATTTTCCAATTCGAATCTTCATATTTGTGGTCAATACAACACTAATTACCGTACAATGGAAGACTTTACCCCAAAGACCGATGACAGGGAGCGCGACATAATCTATTCGCAATCCGTCAAGGCAGGCAAGCGCATATACTACCTGGACGTACGCAAGACCAGAAAGGATGAACTCTACCTGTCAATCACTGAGAGCAAGAAGGTTTCGGCCGATGAAACCGAAGGAAAGGTCACATTTGAAAAACACAAGATTTTCCTTTACCGGGAGGATTTCAGCAATTTCATCGACGGCCTGACACGCACAATACGTTACATCCACGAGAATTCGCCTGCAGTTTCTGAACGCAAAGAGAATCAGGAACCGGCATCCGAAACTCCGGCCAAAGAAGCCGAGGACGATTTCAAAATAGAATTCTGACACACTTTTCTTGCAATATCCATAAATAATGGCTACCTTCGCGGCGCTTTTACGTAAAGACTGCCACAAAGGCGGTTATTTGTGTGATGGTGAATTGAGTATTAACAATTTAGAGTAACACGTTTAAAAATGAAGTCAATTGACATTCAGGGCACAGCCCGCAACGGCTTTGGCAAGAAAGCCTCAAAGGAACTCAGAAAGCAGAACGTCATCCCCTGCAACCTGTACGGTGTTGAAAAGGACGAAAAAGGTCTTCCGGTAGCAAAAGCATTCCAGGTAACGACAGAAGCAGTCCGCAATCTGGTTTACACTCCCGACATCCACTCTGTGAACCTGACCATCGACGGTCAGACCGTTCTGGCTGTAATGAAGGAAATCCAGTTCCACCCTGTAAAGGACACTATCCAGCACATCGATTTCTATCAGATCACAGAAAGCAAGCCTATCATCATGGCTGTTCCTGTAAAGCTCACAGGTCTGGCTGCAGGTGTGAAGGCCGGCGGCAAGCTTGACCAGGCTATGCGTCGTGTAAAGGCCAAGGCTCTTTACAACATCATCCCCGAGAAGATTGAAGTTGATGTTACCGCCCTGACAATAGGCAAGACAATCAAGGTTGGAGACCTCAAGGTTGAAGGCATTGAATTCGTAAGCCCCAAGCAGGCCGTTATCTGTTCAGTTCAGTCAACACGTGCCGCTGCCGCTGCTGAAGAAGCTGCAGCCGAAGCACCTGCCGCTGAATAACACTCCGGCTCATGAAGTATCTGATTGTGGGATTGGGAAACCCCGGCGACGAATATCAGGGAACCCGCCACAACATTGGATTTATGGTATTGGATGCCCTTGCCGGGGCATCCAATGCTGTTTTTGAGGACAAAAGGTACGGTTTCGTCGCCCACACGTCGGTCAAGAACTGCCAGCTGGTTCTGCTCAAGCCCACCACCTACATGAACCTCAGCGGAAATGCTGTCCGCTACTGGATGAAGCAGGAGAACATACAGCCCGAAAACCTGCTGGTCGTGGCCGATGACCTTGCACTGCCGCTTGGCAAGCTGCGCCTGCGCGGTCAGGGCAGCGGAGGCAGCCATAACGGCATGAACAACATAATCCAGACCATATCGACCCAAAACTTTGCACGCCTGCGTGTCGGGATAGGCAACGACTATCCCATGGGGGCGCAGATCAAGTTCGTGCTTGACAAGTTCCCGCCCGAAGAAATGGCCATACTGAATCAGGCCATACCCACAGCCGTTGAATGCATAAAGAGCTTCTGCCTGGCCGGACTCTCGCTGACAATGACCCAGTTCAACAAAAAGTAAGCATGGAGGCACGCATTGACAAATGGCTCTGGTCGGTGCGCATTTTCAAGACGCGCACCATTGCAGCCGAAGCCTGCAAGAAAGGACGCATCTCCATAAACGGAGCACAGGCAAAACCGTCAAAGACCGTGCACGAAGGCGACACCGTACAGGTGCGCAAGGCTCCGGTAACCTACAGTTTCAAGGTTCTCCAGGCCATCGAGAACCGTGTAGGCGCCAAACTGGTTCCCCAGATGATGGAAAACATCACACCGCCCGACCAGTACGAGCTGCTTGAAATGAACCGCATAGGCGGATTTGTGAAACGCGCTGCCGGTCTTGGCCGTCCCACCAAGAAAGACCGCCGCGACATGGACGACTTCCTTCAGGACAGCACCGATGTTTCTGACTTCGAGGAATTCGACTTTGACGAATGAACTGCAAAATCCCGGCCACGGCTGGGATTTTTTGACTATCTTCGGCCAGACAATCTAATGAAATGGAACTTGTAGAACGCTTTTTAGGCTACACAGCTGTCGACACACAGTCAAGCGAGGAATCGCAGACCGTGCCCAGCACATCAAAACAGAAAAACCTGGCCGCCCTGCTTAAACGCGAGATGGAGGAAATGGGCCTGGCCGATGTCACAATGGACGACATGGGCTACGTCTATGCCACACTGCCCGCCAACACGGACAGGACAATACCGACAATAGGATTCATATCGCACATGGACACCAGCCCGTCCATGAGCGGCAAGGATGTCCGGCCCCGCATAGTATGCAACTACGACGGCGGCGACATAGTGCTGAACAGGGAAAAGAACATAATCCTGTCGCCGTCATTGTTCCCCGAACTGCTGTCCCATAAAGGCGAAGACATTATAGTCACCGACGGCACCACCCTGCTCGGGGCCGATGACAAGGCCGGCATAGCTGAAATACTGACAGCCGTGGAATACCTGCAGCAGCACCCCGAAATAGAACACGGCAAAATACGCATAGGCTTCAACCCCGACGAGGAAATAGGCATGGGAGCCGCACATTTTGACGTCGGCGCATTCGGTTGCGAGTTTGCATACACCGTCGACGGCGGCGAGGTTGGCGAAATGGAATTCGAGAACTTCAATGCCGCAAAAGCCGTTTTCAGCATACAGGGACTCGAAGTGCATCCGGGCTACGCCAAAGACAAGATGGTCAACGCATCGGCCCTTGCCGCCGAACTTGTTGGAATGTTTCCGGCCGATGAAACCCCCGCCACCACCTGCGGCTATCAGGGTTTCTACCACCTTATCGGCCTGTCCGGACAGGTTGACAGCGCCACCGCTACCTTCATAATACGCGACCATGACCGCGCCAGGTTCGAAAGCAGGAAGACATTCGCGCAGTCAGTTGCCGACCGCATGAACGCCAAATACGGAGCCGGTACCGTAACGGCCTCAGTCTCCGACCAGTACTACAACATGAAGGAGCAGATTGACAAAGTCCCGTACGTGGTTGACATTGCCTGTCAGGCCATGGAGAAAGCAGGCATCAAAGCCGTAAAGGTACCAA
>JAKSIR010000065.1 GCA_024398695.1 Bacteroidaceae bacterium
AGTTACTGCTGGCTGGACGTAAAGGGTGAGGGCATTGAAGTTGCCGAGTGGCTTCAGAAACAGGGCATCAATGCATTTCTTCTGCAGTACAGGACTGCCGGATTCGGTGCATATTTTACGCACTACCGTTATGTGGCACGCGGAAACCGTCATCCTGATATGCTGTGCGATTTGCAAAGAGCCATAAGGCTGCTGAGGGAAAACGCCGACGAGTACGGTATTGATCCGGACAGATTGGGGGTTATGGGCTTTTCGGCAGGAGGGCATCTGGTCATGAGTTCCGGTTGTTATCATTCGATGGACTTCACCGATCTTCCACAAGGCGGTCCGACGGTTTCATTGAGGCCTGATTTCATTGTTTCAATCTATCCGGTAGTTACCATGAAAAAACCGTATGTACACAAGCGTTCGCGCCGCGGCCTTTTGGGAGAATGGGGCAAAAACCGCAGAAAACTGCGCCGCATGATGTCTCTTGAAGACAATATTCCCGCCGATTGTCCGCCGGTATTCCTTGTAAACTGTAAGGATGACCCTATTGTGGACTGGCACAATGCAGTATTGCTGGACAGTGCGCTTACGGCAAAGGGCATAGCGCACAGGTACATTCAGTATGAAGAAGGCGAGCATGGTTTTGGCGTGAGTGAGATCTATGGTTCCAAGGAGTCCAGACAATGGAAATATTCTTTCCTCGAATGGCTTGACGAGTTGGATAATAATTGACGTATATTTGTAATATGAAAAAGGATATCGAGTTTGAGAGTCCTGAAACGATAAAGGAATTCCAGGAGAATCTGCTTCACGGCCATCTGGCTTATCTGAAGGAGAAATCTCCGTATTACCGTCGTCTGTTTGACAGTTACGGAATCAATATCGAAAAGATAGTCCATCTGGAGGATCTTGTCAGGATACCTTTTACGGAAAAGAAGGACCTGCAACTTTACAATGACGATTTCTGCTGCGTTGAAAGAAAGAAGATAATCGATTACATAACCACTTCCGGCACTCTTGGAGACCCTGTCCTGTTCGGCTGTACCGAAAAGGACCTCCAGCGTCTGGCTTACAATGAGAAGAAGTCATTCCAGTGTGCCGGACTGACCGATGAAAGCGTGTTGCAGCTCATGACCACGCTTGACAAGCGCTTCATGGCGGGCATGGCATATTTCCTTGGACTCAGGGAAATGGGAGCAGGTGTAATACGCGTTGGAAACGGCATTCCGGAACTGCAGTGGGACACCATACGGCGTTTCCGCCCCGATTCCATAATGTGCGTTCCGTCATTCATACTCAAACTCATCGATTATGCCGAAGACCATGACATTGACTACCGTTCAAGCAGCATAAAACGCATAATAGGCATAGGTGAAGGTCTGCGTGACCAGAATTTCGACTATAACCTGCTGGGCCGGCAGATTCACGAGCGTTGGCCTGAAGTACAGCTGTTCGCCACGTATTCATCGACCGAAATGGGTGCCACGTTCAGCGAATGCGAATACGGCATGGGTGGCCACGTCCATCCGGAACTGATAATTGTAGAAATAATAGGTGAAGACGGAATGCCTGTGGCCGACGGACAGCCGGGTGAAGTGGTCGTTACCACTCTTGGCGTTGAGGGCATGCCGCTGCTCAGGTTCCGCACGGGTGACATTGCGTGCAAGCACGTCGAGCAGTGCCGCTGCGGCCGATGGTCTTACCGCCTGTCTCCGCTGCTGGGACGCAAGAACAACATGATAAAGCTCAAGGGTACTACGCTGTATCCGCCTGCCATCAACGATGTCCTTGACAATACGGACTATATTGAAAATTATGTCGTGATTGTCCGTAACAGTGCGGCAGGGACCGATGACGTGCTTGTGAAGGTAGGCTTGAAGCATCAGCCGGACTTTGATGTCGTCAAGGAGCTCAAGGACAGCTTCCGTTCGCGCATCCGCGTGGCTCCCGAGATAGAGGTATGTCCGGTAGCGGAGATACATGCCGTCAACTTCCCGCCTACAGGGCGCAAGCCGGTGAAATTCATAGACCAGCGCAAATGATTATGACAGACGAATCCAGATTTGATGACATACGTCCGTATCGTGACGATGAGATTCCGGCTGCAATGGAGCGCATTGCCGCCGACAGGTCCTTTCCCTTTCTGGCTTCGTTCGTATATCCTGAACTGACGGTCGATGAGGCACGGAAGAGGATATGTTCCTTCAAAAGCATATTCGATTTCCAGTACAATGTGATGTCCATCGTCAACCGGCGCATCATTGAAGACACAATCACGGAATTCACCATTGACGGTGCCGAAAAGCTTGATCCGGCGAAAAGCTGCCTGTTCGTGAGCAACCATAGGGATATCGTGCTTGACTCGTGCATGCTGATGTATGCCCTGTACCCTTATCTGAACAGGACTGCCGAGATTACTTTCGGGGCAAATCTCATGCAGGGGCAGCTCCTTATAGACATAGGCAAGAGCAACAGGATGTTCCGTGTCGAAAGAGGCGGAAATCCACGCGAGTTCTATCAGAGTACCCTGCATCTTTCAGACTACATACGTCATGCCGTCACGGAAAGGAACGAGTCGGTATGGATTGCCCAGCGCAACGGCCGTACCAAAGACGGCATTGACCGTACAGACCAGGGCATAATAAAGATGTTCGGACTGAGCGGTGGCGGAGACCGTGTCAGGGATCTGGCCGATCTGAACATTGTTCCCATTTCCGTTTCGTATGAATGGGAACCGTGCGACGTGCTCAAGGCTATGGAGCTGTACGCGGTCAGGAATGGTGAACCGTATGTCAAGAAACCGGGTGAGGACCTGAACAGCATACTTACCGGCATGGGGCAGGACAAGGGCAGAGTGCATTTCCATGTCTGCGACCCATTGTCTGTACAGGACCTGGAGGCGTTTGCCGATGTCCCCAACACGCAGTTCCACCGTTGTGTCGCCAGTCTCATTGACCGGCGCATCTGCGGGTCGTACCGTCTGTTCCCGAATGCGTACATAGCGTATGATCTGAAGTCCGGGACGCAGAAGTATGCATCGGAGTACACGAAGACTGAATTTGAAGCGTTCTGCACCAGTATGGATCGTCTTAAGGAGTGCGGGGTTGACGAGCCTGATGTCCTGCGGGATTTTTTCCTTGGAATATACAGCAATCCGATTGCCTGTCCGTGCGAGTGAACCGTATAAGTATGCATTGAATACTTTTTTTCTTCCAATTATTGGAAATTTCTTGTTTTTGAAATTCCATCATCCGGCAAAAAACAGTATCTTTGCGGCATGAAAATGAAGAGAGACTATATGACTTGTTCATCCAAACATAAGCATACTGGCGGTGGCAGTGTCTGCAGCCGTTTTGTTATATGAAAAGGGAGAGTGTTTAAGCCATATTCTCCCTTTTTCTTTTTTTTGGATAGTAGGAAGACTTACAAAATAAGCACATAGTAAATGGAACCTTTGAATCATGAATGTGGTATGGTAATGGTAAGGCTGCTCAAGCCCGTTTCCCATTACCGTCAGAAGTATGGCGATTTCCAATATGGTCTGAACCGTCTGTATCTGATGATGGAAAAGCAGAAGAACCGCGGTCAGGAAGGCGCGGGACTTGCATGCGTAAAGCTCAAGGCTGTTCCCGGCGAGGACTATATGTTCCGCGAAAGGGCGCTTGGCGCCGGAGCCATTTCGGACATCTTCCAGAACATTCAGAAGGATATGGCTTCACATTCAAGGGAGGAACTTGCCAGCGACGAGTTCGTTTCCAGAAATCTTCCTTTTCTTGGCGAACTCTATCTGGGACATCTGAAATATTCGTCAGGCGGCACCAAGAGCGTGTCGGAAATACATCCGCTGCTGCGCCGCAACAACTGGCGTGCAAAGAACCTTGCCATCTGCGGCAACTTTACAATTACCAACAATGAGGAAGTCTTCGAGGAGATTGTTTCAAAGGGCCAGCATCCCAGAAACAACGCTTCAACATATTTCATGCTTGAACAGATAGGACACCGTCTGGACCGCGAAGTCGAGCGTGTGTTCCGTCAGGCTGAAGAGGACAGGAAACTTGAAGGTCTTGCAATCACCGATTTCATTGAAGATAACATGGACATTGCCAACGTCCTGCGCACATCGGCCCCCATCTGGGACGGCGGTTATGTGGTAGGCGGCATAACCGGCAGCGGCGAATCGTTCGTCATCCGTGACCCGTGGGGCGTACGTACTGCATTCTGGTATGCTGACGATGAAATCATCACTGTAGCATCGGAACGTCCGGCCATACAGACCGGCCTGAACGTCAAGGCTGACCAGGTGCACGAACTTGAGCCCGGTCAGGCTCTGGTCATCAACAAGAAGGGCGAGATGCGGCTGGTTCAGATCATTGAAAAGAAGGACAACCAGTCCTGTTCGTTCGAATATGTCTATTTCAGCCGCGGCAATGACGTTGATATCTACAAGTCGCGCAAGGAACTTGGACGCGAACTTGTGGAGCCTGTTCTCAAGGCTGTCGAAGGTGACATTGACCACACTGTCTTCTCGTTCATCCCGAATACTGCCGAGGTCGCACATTACGGACTTGTCCAGGGTTTTGAGGAACGCCTGAATCAGGAGAAGATGCAGCAGCTGCTTGCTCTGGGCAAGGATGCCAGCAAGGAAGATATGGAGAAGATCCTGTCACGCAGGGTCCGCAATGAGAAGATAGCCTGGAAGGACATCAAGCTGCGCACGTTCATTACTGCAGGCGAGGCACGCAATGCCCTGGCAGCTCATGTATATGACATCACATACGGAGTGGTGGAGCCGGGAGTTGACAATCTGGTTGTCATTGATGACAGTATCGTACGCGGCACTACGCTGCGCGAACAGATTCTCAGAATCCTGGACCGTCTCGAGCCCAAGCGCATTGTAATTGTAAGCTCGTCGCCTCAGGTGCGTTATCCGGACTATTACGGCATTGACATGTCCACGATGGACCATTTCATCGCATTCAAGGCCGCTCTTGCACTTCTTGAAGAACGCGGAATGTGGAACATTGTGACCGATGTCTACATCAAGTGCCGCGAACAGCTTGACAAGGCGCCTGAAGAACGCGTGAACTGCGTCAAGGAAATATACGCTCCTTTCACCGAGCAGGAGATATCGGACAAGATAAGCCAGATGCTTACTCCTCCCGAGGTGAAGGCTGAGGTAAAGATTGTGTATCAGACTCTTGACGGTCTGCATGCAGCCTGCCCGAACACGCCGGGTGACTGGTATTTCAGCGGCAACTTCCCGACAATGGGAGGAACGCTTCTCGTGAACAAGGCTTTCATTGATTATTACGATAAATTCTATAAATAATGACTGTATCACTTATTCTTGCCGATGGTACCTCATTCAAGGGCGAGGCATTCGGCTACCAGAAGCCAGTCAGCGGTGAACTTGTGTTCAACACCGCAATGACCGGCTATCCGGAGATTATGACAGATCCCGCTTCGCGCGGACAGTTGCTCGTTATGACATATCCTGTCATTGGCAATTATGGAGTCCAGCCTATGGGACTTGACGAAAACGGTCTCGTCACCAACGCTGAAAGCGAACATATCCAGGTGCGTGCGCTGATTGTAAGCGACTTCAGCACATTCTACAGCCACTGGAATGCAAAGGAGTCACTTGAAGACTGGATGAAGAGGGAGAAGGTCGCAGGCATAAGCGGAGTGGACACACGCGAACTTACCAAGCACATACGCGAGCATGGCAGCATGTCTGCAAGAATCCTGTTCCCGGAACAGGAGAAGCCTGCCGAGTATGAATTCACCAACATGCTTCCCCAGGTATCATGCAAGAAGGTCATCAAGTACAACGAGGGTGCAAAGAAGCGCGTTGTTCTGGTTGACTGCGGCGTGAAGGCCAGCATGATACGCTGCCTGATTGACTATGATCTGGAGGTGGTACGCGTTCCATGGAACTATGACTACAGCAGCATGGATTTTGACGGACTGATCATTTCGGACGGTCCGGGCAATCCGAGTTACTGCAGCGAGGTGGTTTCAAGGCTTCAGGAGTATATTTCGGCTAAGGACAAACCGGTCCTTGGCATTGGAATGGGATGTCTGCTTCTCGGTCTTGCCGGCGGTATGGATACATACAAGCTCAAGTTCGGTCATCACACAATGAACCAGCCTGTAAAGATGGAGGGTACAGACCGCTGTTACATCACATGCCAGAATCACAACTATGCTATCCGAGAAGAATCTGTGGTAGGCCACTGGAAGGTTTATCTGAAGAATCTGAACGATGGATCGATTGAGGGCATATTCAACACCCGCAAGCCTCTGGTAGGTGTCATGTTCCATTCGGAATCTGACAGCATTCCTGCTGATACTGAGTTCGTTTACAATGATTTCGTTTCAAAACTCTAATGTTAAGCAACATGGTTCCAAAGAAATACAGCAAGGTTCTTCTGCTCGGTTCGGGCGCACTCAAGATAGGTGAGGCAGGTGAATTCGACTATTCAGGTTCACAGGCTCTCAAGGCATTGAAACAGGAAGGTCTCGAGACCATTCTCATAAATCCGAACATTGCAACTGTACAGACCAGCGAAGGTGTTGCAGACCGTGTATATTTCTATCCGGTCACTCCGTTCTTCGTTGAAAAGGTCATTGCCAAGGAAAGGCCCGATGCCATTCTGCTGGCATTCGGCGGTCAGACAGCACTGAACTGCGGCGTTGCTCTTGAACAGAGCGGCGTGCTTGCAAAATACAAGGTCAAGGTCCTGGGTACTCAGGTAAAGGCCATCATGGATACCGAAGACCGCGAGCTCTTCATCAAGCGTCTTGACGAGATAGGCGTCCAGACTATCAAGAGTCACGCAGTCGAGTCGATGGAGGACGCCCGTGCGGCTGCCAAGGAACTCGGCTATCCTGTAATCATCCGTTCCGCATACGCTCTTGGCGGTCTGGGTTCTGGCTTCTGTGACAATGAAGACGAACTGAACAAACTGGCCGAAAAGTCATTCTCGTTCTCACCGCAGATTCTGGTCGAAAAGAGTCTGAAGGGCTGGAAAGAAATTGAATTCGAGTGCGTGAACGACAAGAGCGGCAACTCGATCATTGTCTGCTCGATGGAAAACTTCGACCCGCTGGGTATCCATACCGGTGAAAGTATCGTTGTCGCTCCTACTCAGACACTGACAAAGCACGAAGTTCAGAAACTGGAGGAACTTACAATACGTATTGCCCGTCACGTCGGAATCGTGGGCGAGTGCAACATACAGTTCGCGTTTGACCCGCAGTCTGAAGACTACCGCGTCATTGAGGTCAATGCACGTTTGAGCCGTTCATCGGCCCTGGCATCAAAGGCTACCGGCTATCCTCTGGCATTCGTTGCCTGCAAGCTGGGTCTGGGCTACAACCTGTATGAACTTCAGAACTCTATTACAAAGACCACTACAAACTTCTTCGAACCTTCGGTTGACTACGTCGTAGCCAAGATGCCGCGCTGGGACCTTTCAAAGTTCCATGGCGTTGACCGCGAAATCGGTTCAAGCATGAAGTCTGTAGGCGAGGTCATGTCAATAGGACGCAGCTTCGAAGAAGTTATCCAGAAGGGTATCCGTATGATAGGCCAGGGAATGCATGGTTTCGTCGAGAACAAGAGCATCAAGTTCGCTGACCTTGACAAGGCTCTGAAGGAACCTACTGACAAGCGCCTGTTCGCCATCAGCCAGGCTTTCCAGGAGGGTTACAGCGTAGACCGCATCTGGGAACTTACCAAAATTGACAAGTGGTTCCTGACCCGTCTTATGGGCATATACAAGCTCTCGAAGGAATTGCATAAGATCAAGGATCTTGAAAAGATGCCGGAAGACCTTCTGCTCAAGGCCAAGAAGATGGGCTTTTCTGACTTCCAGATTGCACGTGCCACGGGTACAGAAAAGAAACTTGGATCACAGGCCGGTCAGCTGGCTGTCAGGGCTTGCAGAAAGAAACTCGGCATTATGCCGTTCGTCAAGCAGATCGACACTCTGGGCGGCGAATATGAGGCAAAAGCCAACTATCTGTATCTGACATACAACGGCTGCGCGCACGACATTGAATTCTTTGATGACAAGAAGTCAATCATAGTCATCGGCTCAGGTGCATACAGAATCGGTTCATCGGTTGAATTCGACTGGTGCGGCGTTCAGGCACTGAACACAATCCGCAAGGAGGGCTACCGCAACATCATGATAAACTGCAACCCTGAGACTGTAAGTACTGACTATGACGTTACGGACCGTCTGTTCTTTGACGAGCTGACATTCGAACGCGTAATGGATGTCATTGAGCTTGAGAATCCTTACGGCGTAATTGTATCGACCGGCGGACAGATTCCAAACAATCTGGCAATGAAGCTCGATGCACAGAACGTTCCTATTCTCGGTACCAGCGCAAAGGACATTGACAACGCTGAAGACCGCGAAAAGTTCTCGGCAATGCTTGACCGCATTGGTGTGGACCAGCCGGAATGGAGCGAGCTGACTTCAATGAAGGAAATCGGCAAGTTCATTGACCGCGTCGGATTCCCGGTACTGGTACGTCCTTCATACGTGCTTTCAGGCGCTGCGATGAATGTATGCAGCAACCAGGACGAACTTGAACGTTTCCTGCAGCTTGCAGCCGACGTTTCGAAGGAGCATCCGGTCGTTGTCAGCCGTTTCATCGAGAACGCCAAGGAAGTTGAAATGGATGCCGTTGCAAAGGACGGTGAAATCATAGCATATGCAATAAGCGAGCATATTGAGTTTGCCGGCGTTCACTCAGGTGATGCCACAATCCAGTTCCCGCCGCAGAAGCTGTATGTCGAGACTGTGAAGCGCATCAAGCGCATAAGCCGTCAGATTGCAAAGGAACTGCACATAAGCGGTCCGTTCAATATCCAGTACCTGGCCCGCGAGAACGATATCAAGGTTATTGAATGTAACCTGCGCGCATCACGTTCATTCCCGTTTGTCAGCAAGGTACTCAAGATCAACCTCATCGAGATTGCCACAAAGATCATGCTCGGCATTCCGGTAAAGGCACCTGAAAAGAGCCTGTTCGACATTGACTACGTAGGCATCAAGGCATCACAGTTCTCATTCAACCGTCTGCAGAAGGCCGACCCGGTACTGGGCGTCGATATGGCATCGACCGGTGAAGTGGGTTGCCTGGGCGATGACCAGCGCTATGCGATACTTGAATCAATGTTGTCAGTAGGACATCGTATTCCTGAAAAGAACATATTGCTTTCAACGGGTACAGCCAAGCAGAAAGCCGCTATGCTCGATGCAGCCAAGATGCTCCAGTCCAAGGGTTACAACCTTTACGCCACAGGCGGCACATCGAAGTTCCTTGAGGAGAACGGCGTAGCCAATACCCGCGTTTACTGGCCAAGCGAGGAAGGCAAGCAGCCTCAGGCTCTTGAAATGCTCCACAACAAGCAGATTGATATGGTAGTGAACATACCGAAGGATCTTACACAGCATGAGCTTACAAATGGTTATAAGATTCGTCGTGCAGCCATTGACCTGAACATTCCTCTGATTACCAACGCACGTCTGGCAAGCTCGTTCATCAATGCATTCTGCACTGTTGACGTTAACGACATTCCAATAAAGAGTTGGGACAGCTTCAAGTAAGCTGTACCGACTCTTTATCGGAACAATCCGTTTCCATCCCCACCCAAACCCTCCCCAAAGGAGGGCTTGGTCGTTTTACTCCGAATTTTCATCTGGGACAGCTTCAAGTAAGCTGTACCGACTCTTTATCGGAACAATCCGTTTCCATCCCCACCCAAACCCTCCCCAAAGGAGGGCTTGGTCGTTTCACTCCGAATTTTCATCTGGGACAGCTTCAAGTAAGCTGTTCCGACTCTTTATCGGAACAATCCGTTTCTATCCCCACCCAAACCCTCCCCAAGGAGGGCTTGGTCGTTTTTGCGTGTATCCCATGCAGGATAGGGAGAGAAATGGTGCTGTGGGCAGGATTCCTTCCCTATCGTGCGGGGGAAAATGGGGATATCGCGGGCGGAGTGGTGAGGATAGGGACGGAAGTGGTGCTGTG
>JAKSIR010000066.1 GCA_024398695.1 Bacteroidaceae bacterium
TGAAGGTGTATGAGGTTCCCGACGACACACTCAATGTCCACAGCGACAACCATTACATAATGGACATGGAAACCAATGAGCCCATGGACAAGGCTCTGTTTGCCAAAGCCGGTGCCGGCACAAACGAAAAGTTCAACAAGTATCAGGCAGATCTGAACCTGTCCGCATGGGCTTCGGGCAAGGGCGACGTAAGCGCATACTGGATTGGGTCAAACATTCCGGACAACTACCAGCTTGAATCCGATAGCCAGTACGGCAATCTGTATTATAACCATGAATTCGGCGAGACGACGGTAGGAGCATCGGCCAGTTACAGCGACAATTCCAGCAGGACGAAGAATGAAAGCCTGAATGTCACGTACATGCCTGACTATACCCAGACAGGCACCGGCACGAGTGAAGGCTTTTACGGAAACGGAAGCTGGAACGGCAACATCAACGTTTCACAAAGAATTGGAGAAAGGGTTTACCTTAACGCATCGGGCGGACTGAACGGTTCACATTCAAATAATGAAAGTTCAAGTACCGACTCGCTGAACAACGAGGGGCAAGGTCCTATTAGCACGACGCTGCAAAGCAGCAAATCGCATTCCAACCGTCATGGATACAATTTCAATGTCAGTCTCTATACTGGCTATTCCGAAGACTCCAAGTATTCCGTCAACGCCAGCGCAAGCATGAACGCGAGCGACAGCGAGAGTACAAGCGAAAACAGTTCATACAGCCATTTCTACCAGAAAAAGATGGCGGGCGACCCGGAAAAGGACAGCACAAGGACCATCAGGCATCTTGTAACATCGCCGTCGGGGAACAGAAGCTTCAGCACACGTTTCTCAATCAACCGCGAACTGGGCAAGGACGGCAACGGCTGGCTTGGTCTGGGGTACAACATGTCATATTCCGAAAATCACAGCGAGAGCAAATATGATGACATTCTGGACGGTGCCCTGCAAAGCGTGGACAGCCTGCACCGTACACAAAACAATTCAAGCATAAGACAGGGAGTCAACCTTGATTTCACCGTTTCCGATTCAGTCTATCGGCTCAACATATACGGAACGGCAACACCCGTCGTTGAAAAATACAGCAGCACCATTGCCGGACGGCCCGAAAGCCTGCAGCAGAAAGGACTGACGTACAACGCTTCGGCAAATCTGCAGATCAAGCTGTTCAAGCTTGACCAGCTTACTTTCAGATATTCATGCAACAGCAACCTGCCAGACATTTCGTCACTTTCAAGTGTGACCGACTACAGCGACCCCATGAACATATCGGAAGGTAACCGCAATCTGAAGGGTTCGTTCAATCAGAACGTAAGTATGGAATTCATGCTGAGAACATGGATGAGCGCAAACGTATCGTACGGAACCACACGCAACTCCATTTCAACGCTCACCATGATTGACCGGGAGACAGGTGCCCGACGCACCAGGCCGGAAAACATAAACGGCAACTGGAACCATTCTGAAAGGCTGTTTTTCTCGTACCCGTTCGATGATGTGTCACTCACGCTTAATCTCAGCCACAACTTGCGGCACAACGTGACCTACGTCCAGAGTTTCACTGACTCGAAGCCGTCTGTGGGTGAAAGCGACTACCGCAACATAGGCTGCACACTCGATGCGGGCTACAGCAACAAGAACTGGCTTTTCAGAGCGGCGGCCAGCTACTCGAAAGAACATAACAAGAGCAATTACATGGAAAAGGGCAACGGAGGCCAGCGCTTCGGATGCCGCAGCAGCATTGAAT
This sequence comes from Bacteroidaceae bacterium, assembly GCA_024398695.1. Lineage (GTDB taxonomy): Bacteria > Bacteroidota > Bacteroidia > Bacteroidales > Bacteroidaceae > Colenecus. The sequence continues at coordinate 1,750 of JAKSIR010000066.1, forward strand.
ACACAAGCGACTTCGGTCTTGGCGCCGAGACGCAGTTCAATCTTGACAAGCCTTTCGGGTACGAGTTGAGTTCGGCCAACGATACGGAATGCATGTGGGACCTCAGTGCGAACTACCGCTTTCTCAAGAGCAAACAGGCCGAACTGAGTCTGACCTGGCATGACATTCTGAACGATTATGACGGATTCGACTCATACGTATCATCGACCGGATGGTCGGAAAGCCGCACATATGGTTATTCTTCAATGATTATCATATCGTTCAACTACCGTTTCAATTCCTTCTGAGTGAAAGTCGCATTAGTACAGAGCATTCCGGTTCAGGGAGACACCAGTGCCAGCCTGGCAGGACTTGACCGTCTTATTGGCAACGGCAGCGGGGCCGATGTGTACGTTCTGCCCGAGATGTTCGCTTCAGGGCAGTTCCCTGATCCGTCCGACATAGCCGAGACCATGGACGGTCCGTCGGTATGCTGGCTGAGGGCAAAGTCCCGTGAACTTGATGCCGCCGTTGCAGGAAGCGTGGCAATAACGGAAAACGGGCGTTTTGCCAACAGGCTGTGCTTTGCAATGCCGGACGGCAGCATGGCAACGTATGACAAGCATCATCTGTTCTCCTACTCCGGTGAGAACCTGCATTTCAGTGCCGGCAATGAACGTGTTACGGTGACGTTCCGCGGCGTGAGGTTTCTGCTGCAGGTCTGCTATGACCTGAGGTTTCCGGTATTCAGCCGCAACAGGGACGATTACGATGCCGCAATATATGTTGCAGCATGGCCTGACCGGCGCAGTTTTGCATGGGACACGCTGCTGCGGGCCCGTGCCATCGAAAACCAGGCATACGTTATTGGCGTGAACATGACCGGACAGGACCAGTACGGTTCCTACAAGGGGCACAGTGCGCTGATAGGTCCCTACGGCGACACCCTTGCTGCCAGTCCCGACAATGTGGAGTCCGTTACCACAGGCATCATGGATATGGATATGCTGACGCGGTTCCGCACAAAGTTCCCGGCACTTACGGATGCAGACCTGTGGGAATGGCTCCCGGACAACGGTTCAGAAAAGCTTTGAAATGAGGTCCGCCCTGCCCATACGGCGCAGTTCGGCCATAATCTGGTGACGCAGTGACGCATCGTACCAGAAGAAGAACATACGCTGTGCCTGTTTGTCACGGTCTGTGCGCGGCACATATACCGGCTGCATGGTGTACGGATTTATACCGGAGTAGAAGATTTCCGTACTCAGAGTCATAGGTGTGGGAGTGAAGTCCTGCACCTGTTCCAGATGAAAATTCAACTTCTTTGTAATGACGGCCAGCAGTGCCATGTCCTGCGGTGTACAGCCGGGATGGCTGCTTATGAAATACGGTATTAGCTGCTGACGCAGGCCGGCCTCGGCGTTGACTTTGTCAAAGGTCTTCTTGAACTGCTCGAACTGCTCGAAACCGGGTTTTCTCATCAGGTCAAGTACCGATGGCTGCGTATGTTCGGGAGCCACTTTCAAGCGGCCGCTTACATGGTTTGCAATAAGTTCACGCGCGTATGACCGGTGCGATTTGTCGGCCTTGGGGTCCGGATCGCGGTACTGGAGTATGTCATAGCGTATTCCGCTGCCTATCGTGACTTTCCTTACGCCCTGCACATGGCTTGCGGCCTGGTACAGGTCGGTCAGGGCACTGAGGTCTGTGTTCAGGTTGGGGCAGACTTTCGGATGCAGGCAGGTGGCACGGCGGCATTTCTCACAAAGCGACTTGTCACGGCCTCCAAGTCCGTACATGTTGGCAGACGGTCCTCCAAGGTCGGTTATGTGTCCGTGGAAATCGTCCATAAGCGTGACGGCGCGGACTTCCTTCAGTATGCTGCCCTTGCTGCGGCTTACAATCTGCTTGCCCTGATGGGCCGATATGGTGCAGAATGCACAGCCCCCGAAACAGCCGCGGTGAATTGTCACCGAATGACGTATCATATCGTATGCGGGGATGCGTTTGCCTTTGTAGCGCGGATGCGGCTTGCGGGTATATGGCAGGTCATAGACGGCATCGAGTTCCTGGGTGGTCATAGGTCTGTAGGGCGGATTGATGACCACGAAGCGGTTGCCAAGAGGCTGTATGATACGGCGCGCCGCAATCACGTTGGACTCCTCCTCTATGACCTTGAAATTCATGGCCTGAGCGCGCTTGTCCTGAAGACACTGCTCATGCGGGGCAAGCACCCTGTCGGTGTCCTTAATGCCTCCAGGCACCTCGCGGCAGATGAATCCTGTCTGAGGCTGGACAAGTATGTCATGGAACCGGCCTTCGGCAATGCAGGCGGCCAGCTCAACTATCGGCTTCTCGCCCATTCCGTAAATGAGATAATCGGCCCCGCTCAGCTCGAGTATGCTTGGCAGCAGCTTGTCCTGCCAGTAGTCATAATGTGTAAGACGGCGCATGCTGGCCTCTATGCCGCCAAGCACAACCGGAACGTCGGGGTACAGTTTCTTAAGGGCTTTGGCATATACGACCGATGCATACTCGGGACGTCCTGTATGACGGCCGTCGGGGGTATAGGCATCTTCGGAGCGCAGGCGGCGGGCGGCGGTATACCGGTTCACCATGGAGTCCATGCAGCCTGCGGTGACACCGAAGAAAAGACGCGGACGGCCCAGCTTGCGGAAGTCGCGCAGGTCGTCCTGCCAGTTGGGCTGCGGAACAATGGCAACGCGGTAGCCCTGCGCCTCAAGCACGCGGCCTATGACTGCAGTGCCGAACGACGGATGATCCACATACGCGTCACCGCTGAACAGGATTACATCCAATTCATCCCAGCCAAGCTGTTCACATTCCTTCTTTGTGGTAGGAAGCCACTCTGCCATGCTGTTTCCTGATTACTTCTGTTCTTCAGCCGTTTCCGGGTTGGCTGCGCTCCATTCCCGGAACAGAGCCAGCAGATTGGACAGTCCAAGCGCTTTCATGTCGCTGTGGAAAACCACATCTATGCACAGATCGACCAGATCCTTGTCCGCACCGCTGGTAAGCATGGAGCGCAGATTCAGACGAAGTTTCTCCAGAACGGTTTCGGTAACTATTCCGCTGCTGTCAAACAGGAACTGGAACAGCCCGTACTTGCGGATTGTCTGCAGGTTCTCTTCAGAGATTTCAATTGAGCGGGTGCCCGATTCATTTGCTGTAATTCTATACATGACTGTCATTCTCTAAGATAATTCAAAATAACACGCATAACATCGTCGCGTTCACGTCCCGAAGATATGCATTCGTAAGGAAATCCCAAAACGACGGCACGATAAGCCGATGTCCTGACCCCTATTCCGGCCGTAAGACCGCCGTCCGAATATGTGAACAGCCTGTCCCCCTTGCCTTCGAGCTTGAGGACATCGGGATGTGCTGCACCCATACGCGATGCATCGGTTTCACGTACAATCCCGAACGAAGCCGTCTTGCGGTTCTCCACTGTCGCACACCCGTCGCTGACCTGTGTCCCCGCCCATGAATAATGAAGCTGTTTTCTGGCGAATTCGAGCGAAGCCGCGTCTGTCAGATCCGATGCCGTATAGCTGCCGCTTACGAGCAGCCTGCCACCCGAGGTGAGGTAAGAATCCAGTGCCTGCCGCATACGCTCGGGGAAGCATGAATAGTCATGACCGAAGGTAGCATCGGTCGCGCTGCCCTTCTGAAAGCCGAGAATCAGGTCAACCATCTGGTACAGCCTCATGTTTGTCTGTCCGTCGGTGAACGATTCGCTGCTGCATGATATGAATGACCATCCGGCCTGCACCAGAGACTGCCCGTGGACATACGGATAGTCAAAACTGTTGCCGGCCTTCAGCTGTCCTTCCATGTTATGCAGACTCGCACCGGTCTGGGACTTTTCGTCCAGGTCCTGACAGGCACGGTCAAACACCACCTGTTCGCCGCACAGGATTGGAGAACGCCGGTACTGCACGCCGGCATCGGCCTTTATGTCAAAGCCTATGGACGTGTCGGTCTCAATCACGGCAGGAGGCCCAAGACGTTGGAAGCCGTTCACCACCAGAGCCGTCCTGCGTGCCCCCTTCACCACGGCCGCTGACAGAATCTCACTGTCCATGCTCTGGCCGCCCTCGTTCCAGGCCGCCACCTTGAAACGGTAAATGCGGCCCTCTTCGGGAGTCATGGTAAAGGAATTCGTGCTGACGAATGTACCGTTGTCAAAGCCCTTGCCGTCAACCGACTGATAGACGATGTATCCTGCAGGCCTGGCGCTCGCTTCGACGCTGTCAACCGTCTCCTGCCACTGGAGCAGCAGGTTGTCACCTTCTCTGGATATACGGAAATGGTTCACCGGAAGAGGCTGCACCACGAACAGCCCGCCATACCTGAAGACGTTCTCCTTGAGGATGGACTTGTACAGTGAACGCGCAGCCAGGAACTGGAAATTGGGATCAAGGGCAAGCTTCATGTCCCAGAAATTCTGGTGTGAAAGCAGTTCTACCAACACGGACTGCATGACAGGTTCCCTACTCTCGCAATAGTTCTTGTCCCATATTCCGCGCCAGCCCCAGTCGCGGCCGGTAGCCGCCTTGAAGTCCCTTATGAGTTCGCTCACCGCCATATCGGCCCACTCACGGCTTCTGAGCCGGGAGTCGCCAAGCGCCATGAGACCCTTGTTGAAGTCGGTCGTGCATATTCCGAGCGACCCGTGTATGGTGTCACCGTAACGGTATCCCGCATCGGTATGAAGTGCAAAATACATTTCCACAGGAACCCCAAGACCCTCGGATTCAGGATTGTAAACCGACGAGCCCGCCATCCAGTTCGCCATAAGCGGACGTGCCCATATGTCCTCCCTGTAGTGGTCCTTGCCGTCATAATAGCTGACCACGCTTTCCGGAGCGCCGGCACGACGGCCGTAGTATTTTGTTCCGAACATGTAGGCCGGAGCCGAAAAAGTCACTGAATTCTGCGTTTCAGTATATGTTCCCCCTCCGAAACGTACAGCATCGGCACTGACCGTCCCGTTCATCTTCGAACTGTTGTCCAGGGAAATCATGCCCTGGGGCCCCTGCCCCGCTTCAAAGCTGAACGTGCCGAGGTACACCCATGTGCCGCCGCCTATCCGCTGGTTCACATGAAAGACCGTAGTGCCTCCCGAATGATAAACGATGTAGCGTGCGTCCGTGACTCTAGTGGAATCGGAACGGTAAGTGACATAAACGGCATATTCGCCCGTTTCCGGAATCTCAGGGACCCACATTGCCGTGGCCCTGTCTCCGCGGCCGCCGGTTCTGGCCACACGCGTAGTCAGACCTGCGCCGTCAGGCATTATGCGGGAATTGTCAAAGCTGTATCCCCCCGTACTGGCATCGGTCCACGAGCCCGTCTCCCTGTATATTCCTCCGTTTCCGGTTCCCACAACGACACAGTTCTCCTGCCAGTCGCGCTCGCGTTCGCAAGACACCAGCGCTCCGGCATTCTCAAGCATCGGAATAAGATAAGGATACGCAATGGACTGGGTCAGCAGGTCTTCTCTGGAACAGTACAGCGGAGGCCGCTGCAGTTCCCAAAGCGTGTCGCCATGGTCAAAATAATAGCCATGGCTGGGAGTGACGGCCAGTGTCACGCCTTCCAGACCCTTTTGAGGAATGGCCGGACGGCTATCGTTCCTTACCCACGGAATCCTCTCGGGCCGGCTGTCCACTGCCAGGCTGGAGCCTTCGGTCAGGAATATGTCCGATTTAGACCACGCGGGTATCTGTTCCTCGACAGTATAGCCGTTGGTGCTTATTGAAACCTTGTATGTGGAATATTTGGCCGGAAGGTCGCGCAGCAGGCCTGCATATATGGAATCCACCGATTCTCTGCGGAAACGCAGATAGCTGAATGTAGAGCTCAGTTCAATGTCAAGACGCCGGCCCTTGTCATTGACGGTCACTTTCCTTACCGTAAGTTTCCCAAGGTCGACGTCATGCTTCAGCGAATCGAAATGCTGCTGTACCTGCGCCTTCAGACTGGGCGTGCTCACCTTCCCGGCCGCCACGCCCGATGAAGGAGCGGCAATCAGGGCGGCGAGTACCGTCAAAAGGGCCCTGCCTCTGTGGCGCATATTTTCCGGGCCGGATTACTTTTTCAGAGAATTCAGCTTGGCAACCACTTTCTGCAGTGCCTCATTGAAGTCCCTGTAATATGTACGATAGTACTGCTTTGCTTCGCCGGGCTGAGTATGGCTTATGCGCGTAATGAACTCGGTATCCATTTTCAGCAGGTCAACCATAAGGTCGTCAGCGGCTGCTTTGTCCGTTCCGGGAACCAGCTCCTTATATATTAGGCACTCAGTGAACACGTCTCCAATGACGTAACTTACGTCTTTCTTCAAATTTCTGCGACTTGCCATAGCGGTCTGTTTTGATTGTTCATATCAAAGGTACGCATTTTCCGCCACTTGCAGTCCATTTCACACAATATTTAGTTTTCAACCGCGCGCAGGTTTAACATTTCATCCCCGGTACTATATTATATTCGAATTACAATTTGCGGACAGTTACAAATTAATAAATAGGATTATGAAAAAGTTCGTTGTCGCAGCTGTATTGTCTGCTGCAGTATGTGTTTCAGTCAGCGCCAAGAAAGAGGCCGCTGAAACTGTTTTCGGTATCAAATCAGGTATCATCACCATTTCCACCGATATGGAAATGCCGGACTTCAGCCAGTTCGCCGGTATGGGCGGCGGCGCCGGTGCTCCCGCAGGTGCCCCTGCAGGCGGTGCCATGGGCGGTTTCGATTTCGCCAACTTTGACATGAGCGACATGGTTGAAATCATATACTTTGACGATTACGGCCGCAAGACCGCCAGAGTCACCAAGAGCGGCGAGCGCATTACCCGTACCGTTGCAATTGGCGACACCACCTACACCATCAACGAGACTGCCAACACAGCCACTGCAATGCCTATCTTTGGCGGAGCACGCGGAGGTCGCGGAGGCATGGGCATGATGGGCGGCTTCGGCGGCATGGGCGGCGCTTCAATAGGCACCATCGGCCAGATTGACTGGAGGAACCTCGACAAGAAGACCATCCGCAGGAACAAGATCCAGGAACTTGGCGAAGAGACCGTTGCCGGTGTAACCTGCAAGAAGTACTCAATGTCGGTAGTCAACCAGATGATGGGCTCCACTACAAACACCACACTCTGCGTTTATGAAGGCGTTGTACTTTCCACTGAAACTCTCAGTGACTGGAGCACCACTCCCACCACTTCAACAGCCGTTCAGTTCGAAATCAACCCGAACATCCCGGAATCGACATTCCAGCTTCCTGAAGGTTGTGAAGTTTCACAGCCCAACTTTGGCGGCATGGGCGGATTCGGCGGCGGATTCGGCGGCGACTTCGGTGGCGGCATGGGCGGCGGATTCGGCGGCGGCATGGGCGGCGGATTCGGCGGCGGCATGATGTTCTGACGCATCAGTCTGCAATCATACGGCAATTGTGGCTGGCAGTCCCTGACTGATCCGGCCACAATTCCGTTTAAAGGGAACAAAAATAGGAGTCCGGCTGAAAATCTTTTCCAGCCGGACTCCTATTTTGTAAGTTTCAGAATTACTTGGCAGCGGCGAGAGAAGCCTTGCGGAATTCCTTCATCAGCTTTTCAAGCTCCAGAGAAGCCTTGCGGGCACGTGTGCCGGCAGCCTTGTTTCCCTTTTCAATCTGTGAATTAGCGTCCTTTGCGAAATCTGCGTAAAGTTCAGCAGCCTGTTTCAGAATTTTCTCCATAATTGTTAGTATTTAAGTGATAAAAAGAAATCGTATCTGCGCAAAAGTAACACTAAATTGAATATCCGCAAACTTTTTCTTTTTTTTTATTCATTTTCACATTCAAGAAATTGAATATCCGTCAAAATGGCCTAATTTCGCATTGTAAACCACATATATATAATATATAGAAGATGAAAAAATGTATTTTTTCACTTTTGGCAGTAATGATGTCACTGTCCGTCTGGGCAAAGGAAGACATTGATCCCAAATATGCCGAAGGCGCAGTGCCGGTTGACGAAAACGGCAGCGTTTATTTCAC
>JAKSIR010000067.1 GCA_024398695.1 Bacteroidaceae bacterium
GTAATCACAGGCGTTCCGCAAGCCATTGCCTCAAGGTTGGTGGTTGGGTAATTGTCCTGATATGTAGGATTGGCAAACGCCGAAGCAGCCGAATAGAGTTGAGCAAGTTCCAGGGCATTCTGAGTCCTATCCACAAACACCATCTGGCAACCACCTTCAACAGTCTGCTTCTCCTTCGTCAGCTTTCCAACAATCACAATTGCAAATTCGTCAGCCGGTAGCCTCTTCGCCAACTGGTAGAAGTCTGTCAGTCCCTTTCGGGCATCCCATACGGCAGCAACGCCAAGGACAATCTTCTTGCCTTCTTCAATACCATATCGCTTGTGAACGTCCATCGCCTGTGGCCTGAACACATTGATGTCAATGCCGTTATGAATCACCTCTATTGGGCGGTCCTTCAGATGCGATTGGCGCATGTTGTCCGCAAGCCATTCGGACACAGGGACGATGGTCAGAGACTTCAATCCCGCACAGAGATTCTTCTTGAGATTGAAATTCCGTCTGGACATGTCGAGGGAATACCACTTGCTTAATGGACAGTCATGACACTCCGTTTTCCACCGCTCACAACCCATAAGGTTATAACAGCAATGCCCTGTGGTAGCCCACTGGTCGTGCTGGGTCCAAACCACAGGAATCCGCTTTTCCGCCAGATACTTGAATAGCATCCGATAGTTTATCCAATGATCGTGGATAATGTGCAAGTGAACAATATCAGGTCTAATCTTATCAACCTCTTTCAGGAAACGTTTTGTTGGAATTCGTGACGCGAGGCCTTCATTGTCCAAAAGTCTATTTTCGACATAATGCTCCAATGTCCAGAACATATTTCCCACTTTTGTGGTATTCAGAACCGATGGGTTTGAATACCGTCCGAACGCCACATAGCACTCCCAACCAGCCTCGATTGCCTTCTGTCCTATCTGTTCTACTATTTTTCCAGTACTGCCCCAGTTGGAGGTGCAGTTAAGTTGCAATAGGGTTGGCATAATCATTCAGGTTCTATCCGTTATTATTCAATATCAGTATTCAGCTCTTGCCATGGTGTGACATTGGTGGCAACAACAGGAACGCCACATGCAAGAGCTTCGGCAATTGCCATCCCATAGTTTTCGCTATATGTTGGCTGTACGAATACCATCTTATCTGTCCTCAATTAATGATTCATATCAACACTTTCCGGAACTCAAGAGACTTGCGGAAATTTTCTGTGCCGACACTTATGTTCCATAGAGGTATGCAAAAATAAAAATAAAACGGATTTTTCACGGAAAAAAGTATGCCATTATATCAAATAATATGCACGGACCGGCTCCAAGTGTTTTTCCAGGACAAGTATTTGCTAAAACGGACAACTTTGAGTAAACTTGCAGTTTCTCCCGCAAGACTTTACGCGCTATGGCAAAATATGACATGATAACGGTTCTCGGCCCCACGGCTTCGGGCAAGACCAGGCTGGCAGTGGCACTGGCGGCCCGCATCGGCGGCGAGATACTGAGCGCCGACAGCCGTCAGGTATATCGGGGCATGGACATCGGTACCGGAAAGGACCTGGCCGACTACTGCATTGGCGGGCGCAAGATACCCTACCACCTTATTGACATAGCGCAGGCCGGTACGAAATACAACGTATATGAGTTCCAGTCCGATTTCAGGAAGGCATACGCCGACGTTACCGGCCGCGGCAAGTTTCCAATAATGTGCGGCGGCACAGGTCTGTATCTGGAATCGGTGCTGAATGGCTACCGTCTGATTCCGGTACCCGAGAATCCGGAACTGCGCAGGAGTCTGGAAGGCAAGTCTCTGGCCGAACTGACGCACATTCTCGAGGGTTACAAGACTCTGCATAACACGACCGACGTTGACACTGCCAAGCGTGCCATACGCGCCATAGAGATTGAGGAGTGCTACCGCAGCACGCCGGTCAGCGCCAGCGAGTTTCCAAAGATAGACAGTCTGGTGATTGGGGTTGACATTGAGCGCGAGCTGCGCCGCCAGCGAATAAGCGAAAGGCTGGAGGCACGCCTGCAGGAGGGCATGATTGACGAGGTCAAGAGTCTGCTTGACAGCGGGATTCCTGCCGATGACCTTATCTACTACGGTCTTGAATACAAGTACGTAACGCTGTACGTTACCGGACAGCTTCCGTACAAATACCTTTTACAGGAACTTGAAGTGGCCATCCACCAGTTCGCCAAACGCCAGATGACCTGGTTCCGCGGCATGGAACGCCGTGGTATCCACATTGAATGGATACCGTACGATATGGACATGGACAGCAAGGTGAACTGCATTGTCGAACTCATGAATAAGGGGACTGATGACTGACAATTCCGAAATATGGGGCATTGTCTATGTGCCGAAAGCCGGTGTGAACAACTCACAGAAACGCTGGAACCAGATACGCGAGTATCTTGAATTCCGCAAGGTCAAGTTTGACTTTGTACAGTCAGACCAGTCGGCATCGGTCGAGCGCCTTACACGTCTGCTCATTGACAGCGGACACCGCACCATTGTGGTTGTAGGCGGCGACGAAGCATTGAACGATGCCATAAACGCCATCATGTTCACCCCGCGTGAAATACGCAAGACGCTGTACCTTGGCATAGTCCCCAACGGCATAGGCAACGACTTCGCCGATTTCTGGGGGCTTCATACTGAAGAATACAAGAAGGCCATACACTGGATCATAGAGCACCGGTCACGTACAATCGACGTGGGGTACTGTTCTTTCCGTGAGGACAACGAACAGAAGGTGCGTTACTTTCTGATGGCCGTCAACATTGGTCTTGGTGCCCAGGCCATACGTCTGTCCGACATATGCAAGCGCTGGGGCAAGATAAACCCGTCATACCTGTGGGCCATATACAAACTGTTCAGGGAACGCAAGCAGTACAAGATGCGCTTCCGTCTGAACAGCGAGGAAGTGAGTGAAAAGATCATGACTCTGTGCATAGGCAACTCCAGAGGCTACGGTCTGACACCGAGTGCCGTACCCTACAACGGCTGGCTCGACGTATCGCAGGTACAGAGGCCGAAGGGCTGGCAGACATTCCGCGGTCTGTATCTGCTGCTCCATAACCAGTTCCTGAACTACGAACAGGTCAAGCCCTACCGCACCAAACAGGTTGAGATCTATCAGGCCGAAGGCAGCATGACATGTCTTGACGGCCGCACGCTGATACACACATTCCCGCTAACCGTGTCACTTGAGCCCGGAGCGGTCAACTTCATAATTCCAGGATAATGATTTTTCAAAAAAATGACAATTTCTTCCTGCTGGCAGGTCCCTGCGTGATTGAGGGCCGTGACATGGCCATGCGCATTGCCGAAAAATGCGTCACGGTTACCGGTCGCCTGGGCATTCCATATGCCTTCAAAGGTTCGTTCAAGAAGGCCAACCGCAGCCGCCTGGACTCGTTCACCGGCATAGGCGACGAAAAGGCGCTGCTCATACTTGACGAAGTACGCCGTCAGTTCGGCATACCGGCAGTGACCGACATACACTGCGAGACCGATGCCGCCATGGCAGCCCCATACGTCGACATACTCCAGATACCTGCTTTCCTGTGTCGGCAGACAGATCTTCTGGTCGCCGCCGCAAAGACCGGCAGGACCATCAATATCAAGAAAGGACAGTTCCTGGCTCCCGATGCCATACAGTTCGCCGCACAGAAGGTGGTCGAGTCAGGCAACGGCAACGTTATGCTGACCGAACGCGGCACCACTTTCGGCTACCAGGACCTTGTGGTCGATTTTCGTGGCATTCCGCAGATGCAGAAGTCCGGCTTTCCGGTGGTGGTTGACTGCACGCACTCGCTGCAGCGCCCGAACCAGGGCAGCGGAGTCACCGGGGGACAGCCCGAACTCATTGAGACCATAGCCAGAGCCGCCGTTGCCGTTGGAGCCGACGGACTCTTCATGGAGACACACCAGAACCCGGCACAAGCCAGAAGCGACGGAGCCAACATGCTCCAGATTGACCTTCTGGAACCGCTTCTCGAAAAGCTGGTCCGCATACGCAGTGCCATAATGCAATAAGCAGTCAACAATGAAAGTCACAGTCAGGGAAGTGTCAGGAAAAAAGGACCTGAGACGCTTCGTCGATTTTCCGAACCGCATGTACCGGAAAAACCGTTATTACGTCCCCCAACTCATAAAGGCCGACATGGACGCTCTGAACCCGAAAGCCAACCATGCATTTGAAGTGTGCGAAGTCTGCCTATGGATGGCGTTTGACGAGCAAGGCAAGGCCGTTGGCAGAATAGCCGGAATCATAAACCGGGTCTTCAATGAGAAGAACGGCCTAAAACGTGCCAGATTCAGCTACGTGGACTTCATTGACGACAGCGATGTGACCGATGCGCTTTTCAACGCCGTCGAGAACTGGGCGCGCAGCAAAGGCATGACTGAACTGACCGGACCCGAAGGGATGCTTGAATTTGATGTGGCAGGAGTCCTTGTCGAAGGCTTCGACAGGCTCCCTACCGCCTACGGCAAATATAATTTTCCATATTATGAAAGCCATTTCACAAGCCGCGGCTACGTAAAGGAAATGGACTGGATTGAATCGGTCATCACCATTCCCGAAGACATCCCCGACAGCTATTATAAGACCGCCGACATACTCCAGCCAAGACTGGGAGTAAAGTTGGTCAATTTCCACTCCAAGAAGGAACTCATGCCGTATGTCCCTGCAGTATTCAATCTGATGAACCGTTCCTACTCCAAACTGTACGGTTTCACGGAACTAACACAAGGACAGAAGGATGACCTTGCCAGACAGTTCATTCCCAACGTCAATGTTGACCTTGTCAAGATAATATTGGACAGGAACGGCAATGTGATAGCCTTCTGTATCTGGATGCCGTCACTGTCACGCGCTCTGCAGAAATGTCACGGACGTCTGTTTCCGTTCGGATTCATACACATTCTGCGAGCCCTCAGACATAACGACCGTCTGGACACACTGCTGGTAGGCATTGACGAAGAATACCGCAACAAAGGACTCACAGCAATGATGTTCACCAAGATGTGGCCTGTCCTGCACAAGCTTGGAGTCAAGTACGTGGAAACCACACGCGAACTCGAGAACAACTTCAGCGTCCAGAACCTCATGCTGAAGTTCAACTACGAAACCTGCAAACGCGCACGCTGCTACAGAAAACAGCTGTAATGCAAAGTTTCACGGAATAGAAGGTCCCCGTCTGTCTATATCAGGCGGGGACTTCCTTTATGCATCAATGCAATTATCGTGCGTAATTTACAGCACGGGTCTCGCGGATAACCGTAATCTTCACCTGACCCGGATAGGTCATTTCGTTCTGAATCTTCTGGGCTATCTCGGCCGACAGCTGCTCTGTCTGCTTGTCGTCAATCTTGTCGGCTCCAACAATCACGCGCAGCTCGCGGCCGGCCTGAATGGCGTATGTCTTGGTGACACCCGGATACGACATCGCAATCTTCTCAAGGTCGTTCAGACGCTTGATGTAAGCCTCGACTATCTCACGGCGTGCACCTGGACGCGCACCGGAAATGGCATCACATATCTGCACGATAGGGGCGATGAGGCTGGTCATCTCGCACTCGTCATGATGGGCACCGATGGCGTTGCATATGTCGGGTTTCTCCTTGTACTTGTCAGCCAGATACATACCGTACTCTGCATGAGCCATCTCTGTCTCTTCGTCAGGCACCTTGCCTATGTCATGCAGCAGACCAGCACGTTTTGCCTTCTTCGGATTGAGTCCCAACTCGGCAGCCATTACGGCGCACAGGTTTGCAGTTTCGCGTGCATGCTGCAACAGGTTCTGGCCGTATGACGAGCGGTACTTCATCTTACCGATTATGCGGATCAGTTCCGGATGCAGGCCATGGATACCAAGGTCAATTGTGGTACGCTTACCTGTCTCGATAATCTCCTCCTCGACCTGCTTTGTAACCTTGGCGACCACCTCCTCAATACGTGCAGGGTGAATGCGGCCGTCAGCCACCAACTGATGCAGAGCCAGACGGGCAATCTCACGGCGTACCGGGTCAAAGGCCGATATGACAATGGCTTCGGGAGTATCATCGACAACTATCTCAACGCCGCAGGCTGCCTCGATTGCACGTATATTACGTCCTTCGCGGCCTATGATGCGGCCCTTCATCTCGTCATTCTCAATATGGAATACCGTCACCGAATTCTCTATTGCGGTTTCAGTGCCTATCCTCTGAATGGTCTGGATGACAATCTTCTTGGCCTCCTTGCTGGCGGTCATCTTGGCATCGTCCATAATGTCATTGATATATGAGGCGGCCTGAGTCTTTGCCTCTTCCTTGAGCGATTCCACCAGACGGTCCCTGGCATCCTGTGCCGACAGTCCGCTTATGGCTTCCAGCTTTTCACGTTCCTGCATCTGCAACTTCTCCAGTTCCTCCTTCTTGTCTTCAAGAACAGCCGACTGGTTTTCAAGATTCTCCCTCAAAGCATCAGCCTCCTGGAGCTTACGCTGCAGGTCCTCATGACGCTGGTTCAGCTGCATCTCCTTCTGGCGCAGACGGTTCTCGCTCTGCTGGATTTTCTGATCGCGCTGCTGTACCTCCTTTTCAAGCTCAGCCTTCTTGTTCAGGAACTTCTCCTTGACTTCAAGCAGTTTGTCGCGCTTTATGGCTTCGGCCTGCGATTCGGCTTCCTCCAGCCTCTGAGCCACTTTTCTGTTAAGTTTTCCGTTTGACAGGAACCATGTCGCAACCGATCCCACTGCCAGTCCAATCAAAATATATAAAATAACCATAATCTCCAGCTCCCTTATATGTTAGTATATATAAAACGCACTTTCCCGTTCATATGGGCTGGGAGACCACCCACTTGAACAATGGCAAGTGCGCAAAATTCCCGCTCTGTGCGGTACTGAGCTTTGAAACCGGAATCACTGGGCCTGTTCCGTCCCATTCTCTGATGCCTCTTCGAGGACAGCGTCCAACTGTTTGTCCAGCTGTGCTATCTTCTCTGCATAAGGTGCCGTATCATTGAATCTTTCCCACATGACATTTGCCATTGAAATGTGAATGGCAGCCATCACATAGTACTTTTCCTCACTCAACTGCGGGTAACGCTCACGGTACCTGTTGAGTTTATCGTTGATACGACGGGCGGCTTCGCGGTAAAGATATTCGTCTTCCCTGCGTATTGTCAGTGGATAATATGTTCCGCCGACCATCAGTTTGATTTCAAAACTGTCTTCCATTGCAGTTTACGTCACTTTGAGTTCAACAATTGTATGCAATGGTCAATCTCACGCACCAGTCCTTTGATCCTTTCTTTTGTACTGTCAAGGTCGTGCCCCGACACCTCAAGGACTTTGGACTGCTTAAGATTACTGTAAGACTGGTCGAGCGATGCTATTCTGCTGTTCAGCTGCGCTATCTGCCCATCCTTCTGTGCCAGTTGTCCCTCAAGCTCACGGTTTCTGTCCTTCAGGTCCTCATAGAGGTCCATCAGCTTGCGCAGCTTCAATTCGAACTGGTCAATAAGCAGAGTATCGTTATCGGTCATGACCTGAAAAGAATCTCTTACAGTTATCTTTCTGCAAAGATATTAAAAAAAAGGTGTATCCGGCAATACGGAACACACATTATTTTCAGAGTGTCACTTGCGGTTCCGGAGCATCTCGCGTGCAGCCTCCAGATCCTCCTTCCTGCGGGGCTCCTTCTTGGCCAGGAGCATCATGTTGAACGAGTAGTCCGTCATCCACTGCTCGCTGAAACCCAGATGCTGCTGGTACTGGCGTATGCTGAATACCGTCTTATAGCTTGACTCGTCCTTCCACGAGTTGCTGGTCATGATTTTGTGTACGGCATCGGCCGTCATGTCATGCAGCGCCTTCTTCATGAACGACGGAACACGTGACTTCCACTTGAGTACGGTGGCCACCTGCATCATAAGGTCCGAGCTGAAGCCCTGGAACTGGAACATGAAAGCCTGCATCACGTTCACGTTACGGCAATTTTTTCTTATTGCGTTGTCTATTTCCTTGAAGAACTGGTCCGACAGACCGTACATCTGCCCCATCATCTTGCGGCAGCGCGCCTTCTCGGCCACGCCCAGTTTGTTGCCCTGTGTCGGTATCTTCAGACCACGCTTGAATGTGGCAAGGTCAGGCAGCATGCTTATGTTCGTCAGTCCCATGTTGCCGGCCATTTCAGCCTGCAGATACACGCGTATCAGGGTCATGAAGTCTTCCATTCCGCCCACATTCTCAACCCGTTCTTTCTTTTTTCCGAATATGTTTCCGAACAGTCCCATGTGTTATTATTTAAATGTTTTAACCAATTATGTTCTGAATTGTGCCGCGAAAGTAAAAAGAAATTCTTAATTTTGCGGCGTTTTTAGGAACCCGAAGAGAATTTTCATACAATATCAACGTTTTTTAAACACTAACAAAATGATCAAACTCGGTATTAACGGTTTTGGCCGTATCGGTCGCATGGTTTTCCGTGCAGCTGTTGAGAACTTTGGCAAGGACATCCAGGTTGTAGGTATCAACGACCTTCTGGATCCTGACTATCTGGCTTACATGCTCAAGTATGATTCAGTTCATGGCCAGTTCAACCACGACATCAAGGTTGAAGGCAACTACATGATCGTTGACGGCAACAAGATTCAGGTTTTTGCTGAAAAGGATCCTGTCAACATTACATGGGGCGCTCTGGGCGTTGACGTAGTTGTTGAATCAACCGGTTTCTTCCTGACTTCAGAACTCGCTGAAGCTCACATCAAGGCTGGTGCCAAGAAGGTTATCATGTCAGCTCCTTCAAAGGACGCTACTCCTATGTTCGTATACGGTGTGAACGACAAGACATATGCCGGTCAGACCATCATCTCAAACGCATCATGCACCACCAACTGTCTTGCTCCTATCAGCAAGGTTCTGAACGACAAGTTCGGCATCAAGCGCGGTCTTATGACAACCGTACATGCTGCTACTGCAACTCAGAAGACTGTTGACGGTCCTTCAAAGAAGGATTGGCGCGGTGGCCGCGGTATCCTGGAGAACATCATTCCTTCTTCAACAGGTGCTGCCAAGGCTGTAGGCAAGGTTCTTCCTGAACTGAACGGCAAGCTGACAGGTATGTCACTCCGCGTTCCCACATCGGACGTTTCTTTCGTTGACCTGACTGCAGAACTGAACACAGCCTGCACATACGACGAAATCTGCGCTGCCATGAAGGCTGCTTCAGAAGGCGAGCTGAAGGGCATCCTCGGTTACACCGAAGACGCTGTCGTTTCAACCGACTTCCGCAACGATTCACGCACATCAATCTTCGACGTTAAGGCAGGTATCCAGCTCGATCCTACCTTCGTTAAGGTTTGCGCATGGTACGACAACGAATGGGGTTACAGCAACAAGGTTTGCGAAATGGCCCGCGTCATCACCAAGTAATCCAACCCATTACTGCATAAAAAGGCCGCTCGGTATGAGCGGCCTTTTTTGTTCTTGCACGGACCAGGGGATTTTACAAAACTTTCCGGAAAAGTCGGAAAAACCTTAGAACCTGTTTTAAATAGTGATACGCGACGGCCGGAAGTTCTATAACGAATAACCGCCGTTTCCGTTCAAAGTGTCCCTATCACGTCAGGGGTCAGGCCCGTGCACTGCGATATGATTTCAGCAGCCACACCCGCAGCCTTCAACTTGGCGGCAACCTCCATCGCATTCTCCCTTCGTCCTTCCGCTCGTCCTTCGGCCAGGCCTTTCTTGCGGCCTTCCTCTACGCCTTTGGTCATGCCCA
>JAKSIR010000068.1 GCA_024398695.1 Bacteroidaceae bacterium
ACATCTTCGTACAGCCTCTTACGTATAGAGAATTCCTTGAATTCCATAATCTTCAGAACAGTGACGATTCGCTTTTAAAGTACATCAATGTCGGAGGTCTGCCGGGATTAAAAAGAATAGGGCTGGATGACGATGAACAGGTATCGGAGTATGTCAACAGTGTGTTCAATACGATAATGCTGAAAGATGTCATCGAACGCCACGACATACGCAATATTCCGTTCCTGAATAATCTGGTAGCGTTTCTTGCAGACAACGTCGGCAAGTTGAACTCCGCTACGAACATTATGAACATCATGAAAGCCCAGGGACAGAATGTAGCCACAAAGATAATCCTTGATTACATATCATTCTTTTCGGAAGCATATCTCCTGAGTGACGTCCGAAGATATGATATCCACGGGAAAAAGGAATTTGAGTTCAACGACAAGGTTTACTTCAGTGACTTGGGGATTCGCAACACTATTGTTGGTGGCGAACGGTCAAAGGACATCGAGAAAGTTATCGAGAACGTTGTTTACAACCAGCTTGTTTACGATGGCTTTACCGTTAGGGTCGGACAATTGCGAGCTGGGGAGATAGACTTTGTATGTACTAAACCGGGACGGAGAATATATGTTCAAGCCTCTTATCTGATATCGGACGAAAGCACGAGAGAAAGAGAATTCGGTAATCTCAAAAAGATTAATGACAATTATCCGAAGTATGTCATTTCAATGACACCTCTTGTAAAGAGAAGTGATGACGACGGAATTTTCCACCTTTCATTAAGGGAATTCCTTTATTATGGCTTATGATTTGGATTGTCGTTGTAATTCATATCAGAACGGGTTCGTTTAACATCTAAAGATAGACATTTGGCTGGCGCAGAAACCATCTGAATCAGAGTGAGTAGTCGCGTGCGCCGAAGATGGCCGAGCCTATGCGGACCATGTTGCTGCCTGCTCTGATGGCCAGGCTGTGGTCGTCGCTCATGCCGGCTGAAATGATGCTGAATCCGCTGCAGCCGGCAAAATAGCTGTCTTTTATTCTGTGGAACAGTGATACCAGAGTTTCAAATTCGGAAATGACCTGTGCCTCGTTGTCTGTGTTGGTGGCCATTCCCATGACTCCCGCAATCTGCACGTGCGAAAGGTCCTTCCACTTCCCGTCGGCCAGCATGTCCATGACACCCTGAGGGGTGAAACCGAATTTGCTTTCCTCGCTGGCGACGTGAATCTGCAGCAGGCATTTTATGGTGCGTCCGTACCTTGCGGCCTGACGGTCAACCTCGGCCAGGGCTTCAAAGTCGTCAATGCCCTGGATGACACTTACGTACGGTGCCATCAGCTTTATCTTGTTCTTCTGGACATGACCTATAAAGTGCCACTCTATATCGGCGGGCAGTTCGTTATGTTTCAGGGTCATTTCCTGCACCTTGTTCTCTCCGAACAGCCTCTGGCCGGCCTTGTAGGCGGCAAGAACCGCACTGGCCGGATGGGTCTTTGAAACAGCAACCAGCTGCACACCCTGTGGCAGCCGGTTGCGTGTTTCAACAAGTCTTTCAAGAATTTCCTTCTCTGTAATCTCCATTATCTGTCGTTTATTGCCTTGGCAATTTCCTGTGCGCCTATTGATAGGGTGACGTATGACGGCACTGAGCGTGTGCAGCATTCGTTTTCGCCCCACAGGAACGGGTAGTCGTCCTTGTGTTCCAGAAAATCGGGTTTCAGGAGTACAAGTCCCGGTACTATGCCGCCGGGTATGAAGGTGTAGTCCGCACGGTTGTTGCCGTATGCCACTTTCTTGGTGTTGACGCCTACTGCTGTTATGAATGACACGTTCGAATACGGATGGCATCCGTATATGAAGTTCAGACCGGAGAGCACCAGCTCGGGATCAATCATGTCGGGGAAGTATCGCCATACCATGTAGTTGTTTTCGGCCCAGCTTATTACGCGTTCTGTTCCGCCCCATGTGCCTCCTGCAACTGGTACACCGTATGGAGTTGACTGCGCTTCCTTTATGGCATTCTCTACGAATACCGGAATGACCTGGCGGACCTTTTCCTTGAATTCCTCATCCATGTATGGCAGAAGCCGGAGCGCGGTCGTGATGTTGACACTCGGGGCACGCATTGCGTTGCCTCCCGAGGTCCGGTTGTCCTGCACGGTCCGGGGTGCCTGGCCGGCCGCCTCTATCTGGCGCATTACACCGGGAAGGAATATTTCCTTGTACTTGTCGTCGCCGGTAAGGAGCCACAGCTGTATGGCTGCCCCCGAACGGTCCTGACCCCAGCCGCGTCCGTTCTGGCGTGTCTGACGTCCGGACTGGAACTCGTCCATTTCTTTCCAAAGCTTCAGGGCGTTCCTTTCACAGCGTGCGGCGGTTTCCGGTATGTATGGCTTGAGAACCCTTGCGGCATGTGCCAGTGCGGCACAGACATTTGAGTTCTGCATTGGGTTGCCGGCATTGTTGGTGAACGCGAAACGGTCATCAAGAGTGCCGGAATACCTGTTGTCGCGAACCTGGTAGGGTTTCAGGCTCGGGTCATAGATGTAGCCGTCGGTAATGTTGACTGCATCGCCAAGATGATGGTACTGGTGCATGTTGCCCTGTACTATGCCGCCTGCAATGAATCCTATGTTCTCAATCTGCGCACACAGGTTAAGCGCGCCGTGCTCTACCTGCTGTATCATGTCAGGAAGGCCGTCGGGACGGTGAATGTCAACGAACTGGGTCTTCTGGTCAATGTAGGTCTGGTCGCGTTCCGGACGCTGGATGTCCCAGACTTGGGCAAGCTGTTCGGTAAGTCCTATGACTGTGCCGGACTGTATGTCAAAGTCGCCCGCATCGTACCATGCACCTACGGCCAGGCCGGGAATATGTTCGTACGGCTTGTACTTTGTGTTGGTGGAACTGCCCATACGGTAACCGTCATGCTGCTGGTAATTGGTCGGGGCCTGTATGGCATCGTCCATGTGCGAACGGCCGTGCCATACACGGTAGGCCTCATTCACCATCATGTGGTCCATCTGAACCGGGAGCCATACATCCATGGTGTTGTGCCATTTGCCGTTGTAAACGTCATTGCCTATGGGGAACGGATTGGTCTTTACACCTTTGTATTCAATGAAGTACATGCCCGGTTCCGTCACTGCACTGAAGTCGGCCTGGGCATAGTTGTACCGGTCGTAGAAGATTCCCCATTCGGTTACTTTAGGCTGCAGTGCAAGAGTGTGGCTGCCGTCGGCGTTCACACGCCATATACTTGCCTTGTCTGCCAACTTGTCGCGGGGGTCGAGCTCAATGACGGCAACCTTTTTCTGTGCAGGGGTATAGCCTATCTGCGAGAAGCCTACATTGGGCTGGCGAATCCACTGTGCATCGTGTGCGGGCTCCACGTACCACTCAAGTACGGTTCCGGTTTTTCCTGCCGGAATGAGGGAACGCACCACAAATGTTCCGTTCTGTGACAGGTTGCGTCCGTCATACAGATTCAGTTCCGTATCAGATTTGAACAGTACGCGCAGAGCGTCGTCTTCCGGAGCCAGCACCAGCGTGTTGCCTTTCGAGACGGGGGCGGGCACAATGAATTCGTCACGGCCGCGGTCATCGAATGTGGAAAGTCCGTAGAACTGGGTTACCTTTTCCGAATTCGGATGCATTTCCGTTTCGCCTGACGGATAGCGTGGAAATATTTCTCCCTGTCCGTCAACAAGATAAGTCTTGCCGTAATAGCTTGCAGGGAAGAATTCCATGTTCAGGCCGGCCTTGCCTTCGAGTCCGGCAGGAAGGGGCTTGTCAAGGCATACCTGAATGACCATGCCATTGCCCTTTGATTTCACTGCAATGCCGTACTGGAAACCGTAGTCCGGGTAATCGAACCTGCAGTCAATGACTCCTCCAAGAGTGTCAATGCTGCGGTCTGTCATGGTGGCGTAGATGTCCCACTGTTCCGGAGTGTTCATAAGGCGCACACCGCCGCCGGTGGCAATCCTGACTCCCCGCTGGATAAGTTCTATGCCAGCGGTCTTCTCATCGCAGAAAATGCCCTGATACTGGTTGGAATAGACAAGAACATTGACTCCGGGACCTTCAAAATACCCCTTGTCATTGATGGTCAGGACAGGTGTGTCCCCTCTGCCGGTTCCAGTACATGCGGCCAGTGCACATGCGGTCAGAATGGAACAAAGGATTCTTTTCATAGGCGATATGGTGCTCAGTTGAAGCCACATTTTTTTTCTGCGGTGCGTTCTCGCGCAGTGACTATTCGTAGTACTTCCTGTATCCGGCATCCCAGACAAACGGAAGCTCACGCGGTTTCAGTTTACGGTAGTAACATTTTGCCTTAAGCTTTCCTATAACATATAGCGGGAAAGTGAAGAATGAAACAGGAAGGAACGGTGCAAAATGCGTCGAGTCAATCATGCCGACTCTTGTGCTCACTTCCTTCATGATCATTTTGGGAATCAGATAGAAACGACCGTGGGTCTTCTGGTCGCCCTGGTAGTCGTATGAAATGCCAAGTGCAGCCTCAACCATGGGGAAGGTGGCGAACGGCTCCATCTGGTGGCCGTTTATGTCAAAGGCCGATACTATCGGTGACGAGAAACGTGCTGTGGCAAACGTCCAGAACAGGCGGACAATGTCCCTTTCTTCGTTCACTGCCAATTTGATGTGGCTGGCAATATGTGCGAACTCGTCTCTCAGAGCTTCTTCAAAGCGCTCCATGTATCCGTTTCCGGCATCGTCCTTTGAAGCGATGCTGCGGAAACTGTCGATCAGTTCGTCGCGTGTGACATATCTCAGGGTGGAGAATATTTCGGTTCCCAGAGTGCCTCCGAAACCGACTGCAAAGTCACCGGTCCTGTACATCATGCTGGTTACAATGCAGTTCTCGAACGGCGTGAGTCCGTCGGTATAATTGAAGAAATCGTCCGAATCCCTCTTGAGGTCGGCTGTATATACTGCAATTTTCCTGCCTAGGACTCTGGCAACCTTCCTTGCAATCTTGAGGTCTTTGAATCCCGGGTCTCCGAAAGTCGAAATCCTGAGAGTCAGATTGTCAATCTTCCTGGAACATATGGTCGAAATGATACGGCTGTCATATCCGCCGGTAATTGTCGATGCGGCATGGTAGTTTGAGAACGAGCCGATAATGGACCTGAGGATGCCGGTGCAGATGAACGCGTTCTTTTCGGGCGTTGCCGGCTTGGTGTTGTCCATCTTGAGGACAGTGTCTCTGACGGCAATCTCTCCGCTGGCATTGTCAATTTCAAGATACTGGCAGGTTCTGAGCTTCGAGACCGATGGCAATGCGGTGGTGCTGCCCAGCCACTGCGGATACAGGCAGCCGCGCATGGCACGGAATTCGAAAGCCTTGTATGGGTCCTTGTTGTCTGCGGAAATGGCATCGAGCGCACCTATTGATGAAGCTGCCTGCTTTGCCTTGACGTCAAAGTAGATGCTGCGCACGTTGAGAAAATCAGACTGGATGTATGATTTGCCGTCGTCGGTTACCACAATAATCACATACTGCCCTACAAGAGTTCTCTGAAGGGTCGGCATGGACTTTTCAGGGTTGAATGTGCTCAGGACACCCGAAAGAAACAGTCCCTTGTCCTTGCCTACAACGGTCGACGTGCCTATGATGAAGGCTGTGGCTTTCTGGGAGATGTATTCTTCAACTTCGTAATTTGAGAATACCGTCAGTCCCTTTGAAGCGGCCTTCTGATGCCTGTACAGTTCCGAAAACTTTTTTGGAACTGCCTTTTCCTGAAATGAATAGAAGAAGTCTGCCATAGTATTAATATGCCTGTTCGTCTCCCATGATAATCTGCTTGGCGGTCATGAAAAGAATCTTGATGTCAAGCCATGGAGTCCAGTTTTCAATATACCAGATATCGTTGTTAATGCGGTTGTTCACATCCTCCACACCATAGCATTCACCGCGGCAACCGTTCACCTGAGCCCAACCGGTAATGCCCGGTTTGACAAGGTGTCTCATGAAGAAGTTCGGAATCTTGGGCGCAAAATAGTCAGACCAGTTCAGCAGCTGGGGTCTTGGACCTATGATTGACATGTCTCCCTTGAACACGTTGATGAACTGCGGAAGCTCGTCAATCGAAGTCTTTCTCATGAAACTGCCGAATTTGGTGACGCGCGAGTCTCCCTTGGTGGCCTGCTGGCTGTCACTCTGCGAGTTCACGTTCATTGAACGGAACTTGTAGCATTCAAAGTTCTCGCCGTGGAATCCGGGTCTGAGCTGCTTGAAGTATACCGGGCCGGGACCCGAAGACTTGATGCAGATGGCGCAGATTACGAACACGAAGGGGTATATGGTTATCAGGAACAGGCCTGACACTATAATGTCAAAACTGCGTTTCAGGAATTTTGCCCATGTTCTCTTGAGCGGCTCCTTGCACCAGCGGCAGGTTATCAGACGGTCGCTGTGAAGGTTCGGCTTGATGATGAAGTAGAATGTGCAGAATGTCAGCTCGCACGCATGGTACATGCTGATTGCGTCCGGATGATCTGACGGAAGTGCACAGAATACGGCATCGGGCCAGTGCCTCATGATGGTGTCTGAAGCGGTGCTGAAGTTTTCGGTGATTTCTTCGAGCACCTTGACCTTGTAATGCTTTACAAGATCGTTCCTGATGATGGCGACAATCTCTTTAGGTCCTACGATTATGATTGATTCTCCGTTTCTAGTCATTACTTTGCCCAATCAAGTTATGTTGCAAATGTAATGTATTGTTTTGAGAATTTCAAAACTGTTCATATCTTTGAAACAATATTAACCTGATTACCCTATGTTAGTCAAGATTCTTTTCTGGCTTTCAGCCTTCATTGTGTTCTATACCTTTTTCGGTTATGGAATACTTGTGTGGATAATTGTCAGAATCAAGGAAGCGCTTCACAAGCCTGAAACATATCCCGTTACAGAGGAATTCCCCATGGTGACCCTTCTCATTGCAGCATACAACGAGCAGGACTACATTGAGGAGAAAATGAAGAACTGCCGTGCCATCGACTACCCGAAAGACCGGCTCAAGATAGTCTGGGTGACGGACGGCTCGACTGACAGGACTCCGGAACTGCTGTCGCAGTATCCTGAAAACACCGTTTACCACAAGCCCGAAAGATGTGGCAAGACCGCCGCGCTCAACAGGGTCATGGAGTTCGTCGACACCCCTTATGTGGTGATGACCGATGCCAACACCTACCTGAACCCCGAATCCATATACAGACTGATCAGAAAGTTCGACAATCCCAAGGTGGGGTGCGTTGCCGGCGAAAAGAAGGTGATGACCGACGGTGAGTCGGCCGCAGCCGCCGAAGGCGTCTACTGGAAATACGAATCGTTCCTCAAGGACCTTGACGACCGTCTGTACTCTTCCATGGGCGCTGCAGGTGAACTGATAGCCATACGCCGCGAACTGTGGATTCCCATCCCGGCCGGTGTCCTTGGCGATGACCTCAACATTTCGCTCAATATGCTGCGCAGAGGATATATAATAGGTTACTGCAAGGAAGCCTATGCAATGGAAAAGCCATCGGCCGACATAAAGGAGGAACGCAAGCGCAAGGTCAGGCTGGCTGCCAACGGATACCAGATTTCAAGCATGTTCCGCGACCTGATGAATCCGTTCAAGTACGGTGTCATAGCCTTCCAGTTCGTGTCGCACAGAGTCATACGCTGGATACTCACGCCTTCGACCATCATACTGATGTTCCTGCTCAACATAGCGCTTGTCGCAATGGGAGCCGGCACATTGTATACCGTCCTGCTTGTCCTCCAGGTCTGCTTCTATCTGGCTGCCCTTGCCGGCATGGCCCTGGACAGAAAGGGAAAGAGCGGAATCCTGCGCGTTCCCTATTATTTTCTTTTTGCCAATTTCACAATGTTCCCCGGTCTGAAATACTACTTGAACTTCAACGGTAACGCAGCTTGGGAAAAATCACGCAGAGCATGAAAAAAGTACTCATAATAACTCTTATTGTCATTGTTTGCATTGCCGGAGGCTGTTTCTGGTACTTCAATTTCGTCAACAGCCGCAACTTCAGTGACACGGTCCCAGTTACTCAGGGAGACCTCAAAATCGGTTCGATAAACGTGTGTGGAATGTCATTCGGCGGGAAACGGGAAATTACCGAGGCCGTACTGCTCAAGGCATGCAGGGACAACAGTCTGGACATACTTGTCATAGAGGAATTCCCGATGTACCCTCTCGGTTCCGACAGCGCTTTCATCAGCACGTTCAGCTCGTACTTCCCTTACATATCAATCAAGGAGGAGTGTGCGGTGCTTTCCAAAACACCCATCTGGGAACATGAAAGGAAATCGTACCTGGGCTGTTCGGGCTCGTATTCCTCAATCCTTGCCGGACCGCTGGAATCGCCTGTACGTATAATAGGTGTCCATCTCAGGACAACGGGCATGAGCATTGTCAACAACGGACGCGGCGTTGACGGCAACAACGATCTGGCACGCATGCGCCAGATGATGCGTCAGAACAGGAGAATCAGAATACAGCAGGCCAAGTCCATAAGAAAGGCCATGTTCAAGACCGCCGAGCCTGTCATCATTGCGGGTGACTTCAATTCCATGCCGGGTTCGAGAGTGTACAGGATACTGAAGGGCAAGGACCTTTCCGACAGTTTCATCGTTGCCGGTCAAGGCAAGGGTTCCACCTACAGACTCCTGAAAGACATCATCAGAATAGACTATATGCTGTACAGCGATGATATAGAGTGTGTCGGTGCACAGATTGCCGATGACAAGGTCAGCGATCACAGAATGATAATTTCCACCTTCAACAGAAAGTGATGTCCGACACCCGGGTTTCAGTAATTATTCCCGTATACAATACCGGGGAATATCTCAAAGAGGCAATAGACAGCGTTTTGTCACAGACACTTGACGGTGTCGAGATTATAGCCGTCAATGACGGCTCGACAGACAACAGTGCAGAAATCCTTGACGGTTACGGTGACCGGATTACCGTCATCACGAAGAAGAATGCAGGCCAGGCCGCTGCGCGCAACGATGCGCTGAAGGTAGCCAGTGGCAGGTATGTCTACTTCATGGACAGCGATGACTGGATCGATGCCGATACGCTGGAACGCTGCTATGAGCTTTGTGAACGTGACAATCTTGATTTCTGCTTCTTTGACGGTGTGTCGTTCGGAGAAGAGGAGACCGGCTCAGGCTGGCAGGATTACCACCGTGCCGCCCTGTATGGCGGAATCCGCAAGGGTCACGAAGCGATGGCTGAAATGCTCAAGGACGGCCGATACCGCTGCACCGTATGCATGTCGCTGTTCCGCATGTCGTTCCTGCAGAAATACGACATCACATTCCGGGCCGGCATCATTCACGAAGACGAACTCTTCTCGGCCCAGGTCTATTTCAATGCCAACAGGATTGAAAGCCTCAATGCCGAATTCTACCACCGTCGTCTCAGAGGCGAGTCAACAATGACAAGGAAGTTCAGTAAGCGTAACGTTGACGGCTACATGACAGTCATTGACGGCTGTCTCGATTATGTCAGGACCGTTGCTCCTGAAGCCAGGAAGGCATGCCGCCGGCTTGTCAGCACGATACTGCTGTCAATGATGCAGAACGGCTATTCGCTTCCGGCTGCAGAAAAGATGCGGGTTGTCGGGGCTGTCATCAGACACCCGTACAGCTTCAGGTTCAGACCTTTCTGCATTCTTCTGCTGAAAGGCCTGGTAAAACGCGGCAGTTA